>CAMVCF010000005.1:0-45967 GCA_947165945.1 uncultured Clostridia bacterium
ATCTAGTACACTATTATCTTTAAAATTATCTGAAAATTTTAAAACCTTCATAACAACCTCTTATTTTAATTTAATTATATAATATATTAATAAAATTGACTAGTTATTTTTATATTTTATTAAAAAAAATTTAACAAAATGTTAAACTTTTTACAAAAATTTTTTTAATTCATCTAGATATTTTTCTTGCATTGTAACATATTTAGAAATTAATTCTTGAACTTCTTCATTTAAGTTTTTACGATTTAGTATTCTTCTTCCTTCAATAATACCCATATTTGTTCCTTGAATTAATAATTCAGCAAGATGAGATGTTGTTTTATCTTTCAAAGTTTTCATGTTTATCATTGAATCGGTCATTACTTTAGTTGCCATACTAGTTGAATGAGGATTTCCTTCATTATAATTTGGATAAATTCTTTCAATTATCTCTTGCATTTCTTTATAAGACTTGAATTGTTTTCTTAGAAGTTTTTCTAAATCTTGATCTTCAACTTTTTCAAGTATAAAACTAATTGCATCACTTCCCATACAACTTCCTTTATGAATTTCATCAAGTGCATTCACATCTTCCATATTATCACCCAGTAATACTATGGATAAATTTTATAGTTTTATACATTGTTTTTATATTAACTTATATACAATACAAGTATATGAATAAAAAATGAAATAAACTTCCAAATAAAACAAAAAAATGAAATACAGAATGCATATAAGGAATCTTTTTTCCTAAAGCATAAAGAATTGAACCAATTGTATACATTACTCCACCAAGTATTAAATAAATAACTCCTTTTAAAGGAATAAGTTTAAGCATTATAGGTATTAAAAATAAAGATCCCCATCCAAGTATTAAATTACAAATAACTGATATCTTGGAATATTTATCAACATTAATTGCATTAAATACAACTCCAACTATTGTAATACTCCAAATAATTCCAAATACTATCCATCCTATTTTTCCATATAATAAAGATAGACAAATTGGCATATATGTTCCAGCAATCATTAGTAAAACATTACAATGATCTATTACTCTTAAAACTTTTTTACCAAGTATTTTTGGACTTAATGCATGATATATACATGATATAGTATAAAGAATTATCATCAAAGATGCATATAAACAAATTGCAACAACACTTCTTGGATTGTTTGCTTTTAAAACTAAAAATATTAAAGCCGGAATACTTAAAATTGCTCCTAAACCGTGACTAATTGAATTTACTAATTCTTCTCCTAAAGTATATTTAGGTACACTTATACGCATTAATAACACCTACTTTTTTATTAAATTATTCTTGATATTCAAATGAAAAATCTAATATTTTAACTATATCACCATCATTTATATTCATCTTTTTTAGTTCTTCTTCAACTCCTAGTTTTTTTAAAGCATTTACAAATCTTTCAATACCTTCATCTGATTGAAAATTGGCCATTTTAAACATTTTTTCAACTTTTTCTCCTTTAATAATATATTCGCCATTTATTTTTTCGATTGTAAATGGTTTAACCTCTTCATATTTATAAAGTATATGTGATAAATATTCACTTTCTTCATATAAAGGATTATCTGGAATGCTTTCAACTAAATCAGCTAGTTTTATAAGAACTGGATCAAGTCCTTCACTTGTAATAGCTTTAATTGGATATATTTCACAATTAACTTTTTTCTTAAATTCAGATAAATTATTACTTGCACCTTCCATATCCATTTTATTAGCAATAACTATCATAGGTTTACTCGTTAGTTTTTTACTAAAATTTTCTAGTTCCTTATTTATTAAAACAAAGTCATCATATGGATTACGCCCTTCAATTCCTGACATATCAACTACATGAGCAATTACTTTGGTTCTTTCTATATGTTTTAAAAATTTGTCTCCAAGGCCAGCACCACTACTTGCTCCTTCAATTAATCCTGGAAGATCAGCCATAACAAAACTTCGATTATCTTTAGTTTTTACAACTCCTAAATTTGGAGTTAAAGTTGTAAAATGATAATCAGCAATTTTAGGTTTAGCTCTTGATACTTTTGATAATATTGTACTTTTTCCGACACTTGGAAGACCTACAAGTCCAACATCAGCAAGTAGTTTTAATTCAACTTTTAAAATTTTTTCTTCTCCTGGTTCACCATTTTCTGAAAAGTTTGGAGCTGGGTTTGAAAGAGTTTTAAAATGAGTATTTCCGTATCCTCCACGTCCTCCTTTAGCAACAATAAATTCTGAATCTTTTTCCTTTAAATCAGCAATTACCAAATTTGTTTTATAATCACTTATAACTGTACCTTGAGGTACTTTAACAATAATATCTTCAGCATCATGTCCATTCATATTCTTGCCAGTACCATTTTCACCCTTTTTACCCTTAATTTTTTTCATATAGCGAAGATCAATTAAAGTATGAAGACCAGTATCTACCTTAAAAATAATATCTGATCCTCGTCCTCCATCTCCTCCAAATGGTCCACCCATTTCAACATATTTTTCTCTTCTAAATGCAGTACACCCATCTCCTCCGTTTCCTGCAATTACTTCAAGTTTTACTTCATCTATAAACATAAAATCACCCCTTTTTGGTAGTTATATTTTAATACAAATTAGAAAAATAATCAAACTATTTTTTCCTTATTATATTGCTTTATTAATTTATATACATTTGAATAATCAATTTTTTCATAAGTGTCACATTTTTCTTTAATACCGATAAGTCCTGAATAATTTCTATCCATATATGGTCTAAACTCTTTTTCCATTTCTAAATAAATATTTAAATAAAGTTCTCTTGCATATACACCTATTTTTTTATCTAATAATTCAAGTCTTTCAGGAAAGCTTAAAAAACATAATTGATCACATATTTCTTTTCCAAATAATAATTCTAATTCATATGCAATTTTTACTTCCTTTGGATAACCACAACAGGATGTATAAAGATTATATTTTAAAGCAATTTCTCTTGTTTTTAATTCATTAAATCCTTCTTGAAGAGAAGAGCCACCATCTGATCCACATACATGCATTACTTCATGAAGTAGAACTTCCTTAAAATAATCAAGAGGAGTAGAACCACTTACAATAATATGGTTAACAAAATCTATAAATGTATTATTATTTATAACCATATTGGTTTTATCATGAGTACAATTATCCTTATTACTTCCATATTCTTTTAATTCTTTTAAATTATTTATTACTTTATAAGCATCAAGTGGCAAATGTATTACTAAATCATCCATTGTAACAAACAAAGAAATAGTGTTTGTATTTTCTATTTTTACATAATCTAAAAAATTACTAGTATTTAAAAGTCTATTTTTTATATTAACAGGAATTAGATCTTTATATTCTTTTAAAATAATACTTACATAATATTGAACTAATTTTGCTATTTCTAGTCTATCTTTTTCCATATATACCACCATTTTCATTATAACAAAAAAATATTCTATTGAAAATATTAATTAAATAAGTTATACTTTAATAGATTTAAAGGAGAAATATATGAAAAAAAATATAATATTAATACTTAAAGGCATGATCATAGGTCTTGCTAATGTTATTCCGGGAGTATCTGGAGGAACCCTTATGATAACTCTTGGTATTTATGAACAAGTAATTGATACAATTAGTCATTTCTTTAGTAATTTCAAAAATAATTTAAAATTTATTATTCCTCTTGGAATAGGAATAGTACTTGCTTTACTTTTATTTAGTAAAATTATAGGATTATCTTTAGAAAAATATCCATTTGCAACCACTCTATTCTTTTTAGGATTAATATTAGGTGGTATTCCCTTAATAATTAAAAATATGAAAAAAAATAGTGAAAAAAAAGTTAGTAACTATATCATAGCTTTTCTATCTTTTGCTTTTATTATTATATTTGCTATGCAAAAAACTGGAAATGATATAGCCTTAACTATTACTTTTCCTAGTATGATTCTTTTATTTTTAGTAGGCATAATTGCAGCAGCTACTATGGTTATTCCTGGAATTAGTGGAAGTTTTGTGTTAATGCTACTTGGATATTATAAACCAATAATTGATACAGTTAGATCTATAACTAATTTTAGTTTACTAAAAAATAATTTAATCGTCCTTTTAATATTTGCAATAGGAGTTTTAATTGGAATTGTTCTAGTTTCTAAATTAATTGAACTATTACTTAAAAAATTTGAAACCAAAACTTATTATGCTGTTTTTGGATTTGTTATTGCAAGTTTAATTGCTATAATAAAACCACTTTTCAGTATAAAATTCAGTATTTTAGAAATAATTATTGGAATAATTCTATTAATTTTAGGATATATAAGTGCTTATAAAATAAGTCAAAAGTAGGTGGTAAGATGGATTTTAATTTTAAAAAAAGTCTAGGACAAAATTTTTTGACTGATAAAAACATTCTAAAAAAGATTGTAGAAGTATCAAATATCAAAGATAACTCTTTAGTAATAGAAATAGGCCCTGGAAGTGGAAATTTAACTAAAGAAATAGCCAAAAAAGCTAGTCAGGTTTTATGCTATGAAATAGATACTAGACTTGAAGAAATCTTAGATCATGAATTATTAGAGTTTAATAATGTTGACATTATATTTGATGATTTTTTAAAAAGAGACATAAAAAATGATCTTAAAAATTATTCATATGATAACTTATACCTAGTTGCAAATCTTCCATATTACATTACAACACCAATAATAACAAAAGTAATTGAATCATCACTTCCTTTTAAACAAATAACTATTATGATTCAAAAAGAAGTTGGTGAAAGATTTGTATCTAAGCCTAATTCAAAAGAATATAATTCTTTAACTGTTTATTTAAATTACTACTTTGATATTAAACGCGAATTTATTGTCTCAAGAAATGCCTTTATTCCTAAACCAAATGTTGATAGCATAGTAATTTCATTACATAAAAAAGAAAACCGATTATATTTAAAAGATAAAGATCTATTTAATAAACTATTAAGAGATTCATTTAAATTTAAAAGAAAAACCATTAAAAATAATTTAAAAAACTATGATTTAGATAAAATAAATAAAATACTTTTAAAACATGGATATTCTTTAACATCAAGAGCCGAACAAATACCACTTGATGTATTTGTGGAACTTGCTAATTATTTATAAGAAAAAAGAGCAAAGTTATAAATTAACTCAAGCAATGCTTACGCATCGCTTTCAAATTAATATTTTTTCAGATTTTTTGGTTTCACATCATTTACAATTATACATTTTTTATTTTTTTCTATTATTTTTTTCTATAACATGATAATAGCTACAATTACAATTCTCTGTCTTGCAAATAATTTTTTCAGTAGGTAATTTAAAATTACCATCAACCATATTTCCTATAGTTGTATTTTTTTTACTTGATGGGCATCTTGATATATTGCCTATATTATTAATTGAAATATTATTCATTCCTATATCACATAAATATCCTTTAGAATTAAAACTTTCTTCTCCATCTAACTTTAAAGATATTTTATTATTATTTTCACAATAATAGATTTCACCATTATTAAAAGTTACTTTTATATTTTTCCGTTGTTTTTCATCTTTAACAATTTTCTTTTTTAATTTATCTGATATAGCTGTCTTATATCTTTTAATAATTATAGAATGAATATTATTAGTTATATTTTTATATTTATGTTTAAACTTTAAATATTCTCTATATTCATCATCATTTGCTATAGGATATCCTATATTAACATTTACTCTTTCAACTTTATTTTTTATTTTATTTAAAGTCTTGCTTTTCTTAAATTTTCTAAGCATTTTTTTTAAGTTCCGATATATAAATTTTATCCCTGTTCTATTTACTTTATGATTACTTAGTAATATTTTTATTTTACTTATAAATTCTTCTTCATTAGCAAACTCTTTATAATAACTTGCACTTAAATATAATTCTCTAATATATTGATATTTTTTATTAAAAATACTTACTAATTTTTTTATAGTATCTAAAGAACATGATAAATTAGTTGTTATTACAAATGTTATTTTACCTTCAAATTTACAATTTACTATTTTTTCTATAGTATTTATAAAATCTTTTAAAATCGTAACTTCTCCACCTATTAAATATAGATTAATAGAATCATATTTATGATTTAATTCACTTTCTATAAACTTAATTAAATTATCACATATTTTAGTTCTTATTTTAATACTTTCTTTCTTGCTTTTTTCTGCATGTTTCTTCTTATCTCCTTGTATACAAAAA
Source organism: uncultured Clostridia bacterium (assembly GCA_947165945.1). Lineage (GTDB taxonomy): Bacteria > Bacillota_I > Bacilli_A > RF39 > UBA660 > RUG591. The sequence goes on from CAMVCF010000005.1 coordinate 6,252, forward strand.
TCACAAGAATAATTACATAAATAGGTTAAATTCCATCTAATAATATAATTATTGCCATCTCTATTTAAATTTTCAATTTTTATTATATCTTTACTCTTCATAATCTTTCACTCCTACTATATTTTCTAATTGATCTTTTAAAATTTTATTTTTCTCTTTATCATTTTTAACAACTATTTTACCTAAATTTTTAATTGATATTCCTCTATAGAAAGTATACCTACGTCTTAATTTTACACCCTTAAATATACTATTTTCAACTACTACATAAGATCCTTGTATAGATATTGGTCCATATGCATTTAAAGAAATAAATCGTGGATATTTTTTCTTAATTAATTTTTCTTGTTCTTTAGTTACTAATTTAGGACTTATATTACTAGCATCAAAATAGATATTATATAAATAAACACTACTATTTCTTGCTAAAGGAATTCTTGTTTTAACACCTAAATACATACTATCATGTATAACTATATTTTCATTATGACCTTGATAATCAATTGGTCCTATTAAATATAATTTAAATTGATAAGCAGATAACTCTTTTATTTTATCTTTAGATAATCCTATTTCTTCTCTTAAATATTTATACATAGGATATTTATCTATATTATTTTCTAGTTCATCAAATTGAATCTTAAAAAACTCATCATTAATTATATTTGAAATATCTACTTTACAATATTCAATAGTTACATTTTGACTATTCTTAATATCGGTTATACCATCATAACTTTTACTAAACTCGCAATGTGTAATTAAAACATTACTACTATTTTGAATAGTAATATAATCCCAATCATTACGATCATACTCAGCTTTAGTTTCTTCATCCCATTCCCATAATTCAGACATTTTAATATTTTCTATTTTAATATTATTACTATTAATAATTCTAATATTTCCATGTAATAATCTACTACCATTTTTAGAATAAATAATTAAATTTTCTTTATTCTCTATTTTTAAATTACTAACACCAGTTTCTTTTAAAATAGGATGTGTTAAAGGAGTATTATGAGATTCAATATATTTACTTTCACGATTAACTTTATTATATCCTAAATCAAGATCATTTATAATCTCTATAATTTCTATATTATCATTCTCTAAAGCATCCAATAATTCATCTATATTACAAACAATAGCCTTGTTATCACTTGTCTCCTCTATATTAATTTCTACTTCATAAAACTTAATCTTATTTTTATTTAAATAATTGTATAAAATATATAATGATATCACAATTATACAACAAAAAAATATAATTAACTTATTTTTCATATACCATATCCCCTATCAACAACCCTATAATTATAAAATATATAGGAGCAACTCTTGTTACACTAATATTGAAAAATGCTTGAATAGAATAAGTAATAAAAGATAAATATAAAGAATAATAAATAGGTGATAAATTTCTTTTGATATTTTTAAAGAATATAGAAAGTAAAAATATAATATATAAAATACCAGATACTATTCCTTCACATAACATCTTTTGTAAATATTCATTGTGAGCTTTATCAATTAATAAACCAGATTTTACATCTATTAATTTATTATCAAATGCCAAATTAAAACTATCTATTCCAACTCCTACTCCTCTATTTTCTATTATTTTATTTATAGTATTTTTCCAAATATAAACTCTCCCTGTTCCAAATTTATCTTCAATAATTCCATTATTGATACTATTATATTCACTTTGAATCTCACTAATATCTCTTTTTAAAAAACGATTATTTTGCATATAAAAGACAAATATACTACTAAAAGATATAATTATAAATAATAACTGAATCAACATTATAAGTCCTTCTCTATCTCTTTTTATCATTTTTATAACTGCTTGCAATGCAATAAAAGCATATACTAAAATAATACTAACAAAACTTGACATAGCACCACTTATAACAACTAAGATACTAGAAAACAATAATAATATATAACAAATTACTTTATTTACTATCTTTTCTTCTTTTAAAAATATACCTAATACTAAACAATATCCTATACAAGATAAAGATCCATAAAACATGGAATTTCCTAAAAATCCCTTTGCATATTTCCAACTATTTTTTATAAGAAAAAATCTTGGTTGATGAAATATATGAACTTGATACATTCCATAAATTCCATTTAAAAAGAAATATATTAAAATTAAAAATATTATAATTTTTATATATCTTTTATTTTTAATATGCATACAGTTTAATATTAATAAATAATAAGTAATAATTATATAATATCCTTCAAATCTATTAACCTTACCAAATAAACTTATATTTATATTAATAGATGATAATAAACTTAAACTTGTAAATATCATTAACAAAAAGATAAATATTTCATATTTATTAAATTTAAAATTCTTAATTTCATCAATAATATATATCAAAAGTAACAAAATACCAATTATTATTAAATGATTAGAATAACTTTTTAATAAAAATTTACCATATGTAATTCTAATTGATGAAAAAATCATTAATATTAATAGCAAAATAATAACTAAAAATCTTATAAATTCGATTATTTTATTTTTCATTTTAATTTTACCTCTAAATAATTATTATAAATATCTTTAACACTTTCTATAACATTTTCTACTTTATATTTAGATAAATCATATTTATAAGTAATATCTTCTTTATTTTTAGTATTAATTATTTCTTTTATTAATAAGTCTATATTAGAAACTAGTATTCCCTTTTTATAATTATTTAATAAATCACTATTTCCTCTTATATTAAGAGCAATTATCTGTTTATTAAAATGCATTGCTTCTAAAATCGATAAAGGAAGTCCTTCTTGAAGAGAACTAGATATTATTAAATTACTTATATTAATATAATCACCTACATCATAAACAAAATCTTTATAAATGATATTATTATTTTTTATATATCTATCAACATTAGGAATAATACTATCTCCTATTAATAACACTTTTATTTTAAATTTTTCTAAATCAACTTTATTTAATTTTTTAATTAATTTTATTTGATTCTTTCTTTTACTAATTTCAGCTATATAACTAACAATATAATAATTATTTAAACGCAATTCATTTATTAACTTGTTTTTATTTATATTAATTTTTAATCTTTCTTCTTCATATCCAATTCCATTAATTTTATAAACATCACATTTAAACTTTTTTAAAGCTAAATTATAATCCTCATTATTCATAGTTATTAGACAAGTTGTATATTTACTTAAAAACTTTTCTACAGAATAATATATAATCCAATTAATTAAACTACAACCCTTATAAAAATGAAAACCATGAGCTATATAAAATACTTTAGTATTAAGTTTTTGATTAATAATACAAAGTCTCCCTAATACTCCACCAACTGGAGTATGACATGATATAATATTATACTTTTCATCATTAACTATTTTTCTTAATTTAATTAAAGCTTTAATATTTTTAAAAGAAAAAGGATTTCTAGAAAGTCCTAAATTTATTTTATGAAAACAATTTTCTATATTTAAAGAAGAATCAGTTGCAACATCAACTTGATATCCATTTTCCTTAAACATTTTAATATATGGTAAATGACATAAATTAATATGTCTATCTGAATTTGCTATAAACAATACTTTCAAATTTACCACCTCAACTAACTAATAATAGTATATCATTTTACTTAATATATTTTAAATAATTTTTATAAAACATATAATTCTTATTATTAATTTTATTAATAATTTTTCTTTTATTTCTTTTACTAATTCTTTTAATTATTTTATTATTTCTAATATAATAATTAATATTTAATTTATTAAGTCCATAGATAATTTCATTTATTCTTTTCTTAGGTATAAATATTCTATTATTCTTAATATCTATATTAAATAAATAACATATTATTAGAACTGAATCACCAGTTACTTTATAGAATAACCCATATTCAAATAACCTAACACATCGTACGTCACGGTCATCTAAATAAATAAACCCCCCTGTTTTTAACATCATTTAAGATACCATAATTATAATTTTTCATTTTAAACCTCCATAATATACAAATGAAGGAATGCATACCATTTGCATTCCTAATTAACTTAATGCGAGTTTGCAGTCACTTCCATTCTTTGACAATCGTGACATCTCCATTTAACATTTTAGTCTTTGAAATAATCTCTAACAAGGAAGTAGACTCTCTATAGTCTTGTGTAGTTAACTTCTTGAAACCTAACTAGTAAGTTTCTATAAGCTCTAAGGACGGACGCCGAACGCGCCGTTCGGATTGTTGTTGTTCGCGTTGCCATTGTTGTTCACGTTCCAGACGTTAGACGCACTTTCATCATACACCTATATTTATCTATATTCCTTTCACAAGAAAGAAACAAAGAACTTTTTTTACAACTATCTAACCTACTATATAAGGTGAATTTTCTGTTCCAGATCCACTTAAGATCTTGATATTAGATTTTAGATGAAGAGTTGGACGGACGCCATCCGAGTAGTTCGGATTGTAGTCGCTCGCGCGGCCATTGCTGCCCACGCTCCAGACGTCAGACGCTGAAAATGGCGTAATTAACCACATATTTATTAAACTTACATCTCCTGTCTTTTGACATGTTGCAAACATTTCTCCATATCTAAGTAACCCTACATTAAAGCTTTCTGGAGTTAATTTAGAACAAGTCTTAGTTGTTGCTGACGTTACACTTGAACATATTCCGGCTTTATAATTTTCACCATATACTACTGTTCCTAAGTAATAATTTCCACTTGTAAATTTATCTCCATAAGTTGTTACCAAAGAATTATACCAATCATTATTTAAGTAATAGTCCCAGGTTTCATTGGTTGTTCCATTTCCATATGTTACATCATTTGACGTTAATCCAAATTTCTTTGATAATGGATTACCATTATCTCTTAAATAGTCAACTGCTACTATCTTCGTTGTATTATTTTCTACTCCTACTATTCTATATAATGGTGCACTTGCGTCTACAGAAAATTTTACGTATTCTCCACTTAATCTTGTATTAATATTTTTGGTTACATTTCCAGTACTTTTATCTTCCACTATCGTATAAGGAATTGACTTTGTACCTTGTCCCTCAAGCGTGATATCAGATTTTAGATTAACAGAAGGACGGACGCCGAACGCGCCGAGCGGATTGTCGTAGTTCGCGTTGCCATTGCTGCTCACGTTCCAGACGTAAGACGCATTATAAGGATTTAATAACCACCATACATAGCCTATATTTAAATATCCATTCTCATAAGATGTATTTTGGTAACTTTTATAATACTCATAACTATTTAGAAGACCAACTGTTGCTGATACTTCACTTGTTCCTATTGTTGTTCTATCTCCTGTTGTTGCTACATTCCATTTCTTACTTGTATCTATTATATTTTGGGCGTTATATAATGTATCTAAGAAATCTTCATTTAACCATTGATATACATATGATCCTACAAATGTTGTATTAGACTCTTCATTATAAGAAATTGATGTTATCATATTATCAGTTACTAACTTCATTGCTCCATCTGGATATATTGCTGTTATTCTCCACATCTTTCCACTATACCATAAATAGTTAAAATCTATTTCACAGCTATTTCCTACTTCTCCTGATGCCTCTCCAGAAGATTCTCCTGATGCCTCTCCAGAAGATTCTCCTGATGCCTCCCCTGAAGTATTAGAAATTTCTGGTATTTTTCCTCCTGAAATATATGTAATTCCATTTTCTTCTATATGTCCAAGACATGAATTACTTGTTTCTTTGATTTCTATACTTTGTAATACTTTTTCACTCGATGTTAATGGGGTTTCTAGTACTTTCTCTGTAAAGTCTCCTCTTACTCCGACTTTTACACTTCCATATACTTTATTCCAGTTTTCCATTGTATAGTCTGCTTCATTTGTATTTCCTATTATTACTGCATTATCTATCCACATATATAATCTATATGTATGTATTATTTCATTCATTGTATTTGCTGGTATTGTTGATACATGTATTACATTTCCTTGAATATTATTATAACTCTTGTTTGTAAATATTTCATTTTCTTCTAGTTCATGGGTTGTTTCATTTTCTTCTACTTCAACTAGTCTAAACTTTAAGAATCGATCTTCTATTCTTATTGTTCTTGTTGCATCCACCGGACTATCTCCATAATTTAATACTATTTCATACCATATATTATATTTTGTATTTGTATTTTTTCCATCTACTGTAAACTCAAAATATGTATTTGGATCGTATGTATTTGATGGTAATGCATTATTTAAACTTAAGGTATTAGATTCTTTATAATGCATATAAATATCTCCTGTTACTAGTTGTTGATTTAATCCTGTTTTATTATAACTAAATAATGCATATGTAAATCCTAATATTCCTATTAATAAGACTGTTATTATTCCTATTACTATTAATTGTTTTTTATTTGTCTTTTTCATTTATCAACACCTATTTTCCTTTATTATGATATAATTATAATTTGTTTTTTTTCATAAATCAAGTATTTTTTTTTATTTTTCTATAATTTTATACCAGCTATTTATAATATTTTTTTTATTATAAATACTTCTTATTTTATAAGAATAATTATGAAATTTATTTAATAAATCTTTGTTATTTAATAAATAATTTATTTTATCAATAAATTCTTTTTTATTATCTACTATAAAACCATTTTTATTATTTATAATAATATCTTCTATTACGGGAGTTGAATTGGTTGAAATTGATGGTATTCCTAATGATAAAGCTTCTATTAAAGAATTAGGCATTCCTTCATAGATTGATCCTAAAATAAATAATTTAGATGATGCAATTTGAGTCTCTATATCATCAATATTACCCTTTAAAATTACTTTATTTTCTAATTTTTTCTTTTTTATATATTTATTTATTTTTTTATAATAAGATCCTTCTCCATAAATATAAAATTTATAATCTTTATTATCTATTTTAGAAAATATATCTATTAAATATGGTATATTTTTTTGATATTCTAATCTTCCTATAGTTATTATAATATTTTCACGTTTAATATTTTTTTTATAATTTAAAAATTTATCATCTATAAAATTTGGAATAGAAATAATATTTTTAAAATGCAGATATTTAAAGTATTTAGGACTTTGAGTAATAATTAAATCTGCTTTTTTATAGTAATAATTTCTTATAAATTTTAAATATTTAAATTCATATTTAGGATGATTTCTAATAGAAATAATTACTCTTATATTTATTTTATTTTTTAATGACAATATTCTAATACAAGCTTCAGGAAGCATTGCAATTATTAAATTTGGTTTTTCTCTATTTATTATTTTTAATAATTCTTTTGTTCTTTTAAATGATAATTTATTTCTTATTCTATGATTATTTTTATCTATTTTAATATGTTTTATTTTGGGATTTAAGTAATATGTAGAATTCATATTATTATTAGTTACTATTAAAACTTGATATTTTTTAATAAATTCATTAGCAAGAATAGAAATATTTCTTTCAGTACCTCCTTTACTCATTCCCATAGTATAAAACATAATTTTCATTTTATCACCTTGATTTTATTTGAATTTTGAATTTCAAATATTTGAGATGGAGTACCTAAAATATTATTATGAGTTATCATAATAATGGTATAATCATCTTTTAAATTATCTATTAAATTTTCAATTGATTTTACACTTTCCTTATCTAAATTATTTGTTATTTCATCTAAAAGTAAAATTTTAGCATCTGAAAGAATAGCTCTTGCTATAGCTAACTTTTGTTTTTCTCCACCAGATAAAAGACAAGCATCACTTCCAATTTTAGTATTGTATTGATCTTTAAAAGTCATGATTTTATCATGAATACCTACTAATTTACAAACATTTATTATTTTATTTTTATCATCATTAACTAAACTTAAATTTTCTAAAATAGAAAAATTAAATAAATAAGGTTGTTGGGGAATTAATACTATATTATTTCTAATTGTATCTTCACTTAAATCCTTTAAATTATAATTATCTATTAATATATCCCCTTTTATAGGATCTATAATTTTTGATATTAATCCAAGTATAGTACTTTTTCCTACTCCATGTGCCCCAAGAATTACTGTATAAGAATTTTTCTTTATTTTAAAACTTAAGTTTTTAAAAATAACATTATCTTTTTTATAATAAAAATATACATTTTTAAATTCAATATTTCCTTCTAGTTTAGTATTTATTTTTCCATAATTTTCTTTTTTATTTTCTAAAACTGAAAATATCCTATTAGCACTTATATTAAATTTTTGAAATGAATTAATTAAAGAACTAAATTTAGATGGAAATAAAAATACACTTGCCTTATACATAAAAATTATAACAAATTTATCTTTGTCTAATAAATTATTTTTAATCAAAATAATTCCTAAAATAACCATAATTCCAGAAAAAATTGATTCTGAAAATCTTGCAATAGATGAATATATTTCACTTGTTTTATTACTTTTATATAAATAGTTGCTAATCATATTTAATTCTTCTTTGTTTTTTTCTAAAAATTTATTTTTCAAATTAGTTACTTTAATATCCTTATATCCTCTAATTATTTCTGATAAATGATTATCATTTTGATCTGATTCTATAATACTTAATTTTTGATATTTAAGGGCTTTTTGAATTCCAAGATATCTAATTATAATAGATATAAATAAAACAACAAAATAATAAATTCCAATTATATAGTTTAAATAAAATATATAACAAATAATGCCTATATTAAAAAATAATCCAAGAATTCCTTCTTTAATATCATTAAAGAAATTAGCAATCATTCTAGAATCATTTTTTATTTTATTAAGAAGAGTTCCAACTCCTTCATCATTATAATTACCCGCTTTAAAATCTATTAAATCTTTACATAATCTTTTTCGAATATTTAAAACAAATTCACATCTTATATTTAAATATGTTTTATTTACTAAATAAGTAAGAATAGTATTAATAACTTGAAAAATACCTCCAAGAACTGCAAAAAAGATAATTTTATTATAATCAAATTTTAAAATATTATTAATAATTCTCCCATTTATAGATGGAATAATTGCACTTATAAATGATGCAATAATACCAAAAAAAATCAATATGGCAACTTTCTTTTTACTAATAGATATAAAATTTAAAGATCTTTTCATATTATTAAAAGTATTTTTCATAAATCACCTAACTACAAATAATATTATACTATTGTTTTATTTTAAATGTAAATACATTATTAATGGTACTCACATTATTGAATATTAAATGTTAACGAAAAGAATTTATTTTAAACATAAAATATTTAAAATAAATCCGAATGTGAACCAGTACCAACTTATACTAAAACTAATTCATTTTCTACAATTCTATAAACTAAAAGCCAGTCAGGTTCAATGTGAAGTTCTCTACAATCTTTGTATTTTTTGCTATCTTTTAATTTATGATCATCATATTTTCTTTCAAGTTGTTTACCACATGCTAGTTTGTCAACCACAGTCTTTAACTTATTTAATTTTTTCCCTTGTTTTACAATTTTTCTGTAACCGCTTGTAAAATCGCTTGTAACATCAACAGTATATTTATATTTCATTATCAAGTGCCTCAAATAAACTTTCTGAATCAGTATAGCCTTTTCTTTTACCTTCTCTAATTTCCTGCAAAATTATATCTGATTCTTCTATTGCTCTTACAAGTTTAGCATTAGGAACATCTAAAGAAGGTGTAAATGGAAAACTTTGCAATCTAATACATTGTTTTATAAACATATTAATAGCAGAATTTGTTGTAGTTCCTAATTCTTTAAAAAGATTGTCTGCTTCATTTTTGTCATTATCAGATAATCTAATACTCATTGTAGCCATCATTATCACTCCTCTCACAAAATAATACCTATTTGCAATACTTTTGTAATACTATTATATGATTTTCGAATTAAATTATTCATTAAAACCTTAGTATACTCATATTATTTTATCTAAAAAAAATAAGTAAAGATATTTTCTCTACTTATCTAAAACTTCACTATGTGAACCTGTTGATACAAGTATTAATACCAACGAATCATTATCATAATGATATACCAATAACCAATCGGGTTCAATATGACATTCTCTGCAATCTTTAAAATATTTGTCATTTACTAAAGCATGATCTTTATATTTGCTCTCTAATTTTTCACCATTTGCTAAAAATTTTAAAACATTAACTAATTTTTTTATGTCCTTTCCTTGCTTAACAGCTTTTTTTAATTGTTTTTTAAATTTGCTTAAACCCTTTAATTCATATTTAGTATTATCTACTCCAAAATTCATTTTAACATGTCCTCTACAAACGAATTAATATTATGATATCCTTTATATTCATCAGGATGATTTTTAGCATATTCTAATTCCTTTAATGCTTCTAACATGTCCTTATTAGGTTTTGAATTTACTATTTCAAAAGGTACACCATCTTTATTAATTAATTGTTTTATTGCCATATTAACATAAGTGCTCATATTAAGTCCAAGTTTTTTTAATATACCAGTAGCTATTTCCTTATCATGGCTATCTAATTGCACACTAATTGCACTTGTTAAACTTTCCATAATTCACCTCTTTCGTGATTTAATAATATCATTATTTATACAAAATGTCAAGTTGTTTTATAGGTAATATAATATATTTCATATTAAATAGACATATATTCTATATTATTATATTCATAAATATGATTATTATACATTTAATATTTATACTAAAAAATTGCAAAAAATCTTAATATTTTTGGTAGATACTCATATTATTCTATAAAAAATATAGTACATCATTTAACTTTATCATGATGTATATTTTAATTATATAAATTTATTTTTAAATTAAATACTATATGATATCTTTCCATTTTTTGAGTATTTTATTTTTAGAAAATCTAACACTCCCTTTTAAACATCTTTTCTTATATTTATCATATAACTTTTTATTATTAAATAATTCTATAATTGTATCTGCTAACATATTTTCTTCTTTTGATAAATTTAAATCTAAATTATAATCTAATTTAAAATTTGAAATTAATATTCCATAATCTGAATAAGAAATATCTTTGACATAAAAACTTTTATATTTTTTAGATAATATTTCACTTGTGCCACCAAAACTATCAGTTGCAATAACAGGTAGACTACATACAAGAGCTTCTAGTAAAACATTAGGCATTCCTTCATAAAGAGAAGGTAAAATAAATAGTTTTGAATTATACATATATTTATAAATATTATTATTAAAATCTAATATAGCAATATTATTTTTTAGATCTAAAGAATCAATTAACATTTGAAAATCATTTTTTAAAGGACCTCTTCCAATAATTATTAATTTAATATTTGGATTATATTCAATAACTTTTTTCATAGATTTAATTAAATGCCATATACCTTTTTGATAAACAAGTCTTCCAACAGTTAAAATAGTATTCTGATCAACAATTATATTATTAATTTTTTCTAATTTTAATTTATCTATTTTTTCTTTATCAATATAATTTGGTATTACAACATTATTTTCTTTTTTAGTATGATATAAACTCATTTGATCTTTCATAACACACTTTGATACATTAACAATTAAATCTACTTTCTTTAATACTTTTTTATATAAATATATTTGAAAATTAGAATAAGTATCTAATTTAAATGATTCAAAGTTGCGAATAGAAACAATAACTTTATCTTTATACTTGGATAAATAATTATAAATATTATATTTTAAATGAAAACTAATAGTTGTATCAATCTTTAATTTTTTCTTTAAATGACGTAGCTTTAAAATACCAAATAATTTAGTATATCTATTAGATAATTCTTCAAGTTCTATTATATTAACATCTGGTATATAAATAGAATCATATTCTTTCATTGTTCTAACAACTAGATTAATATTATAATCATCTTTTAAATCATTGCATAAATTGCAAATTACTCTTTCTGCTCCTCCATTTCTAAGTTGACCAATTATAAACATAATATTTTTTTTCATAATATTTTATACCACTTTCTCATTATTTTATTATTTGTATATTTTTTACTTCTTTCAAAACTTATTTTACTATAATAACTATAGTTAATTAAAACTTTTTCTATAGCTTTTGCAATTTTTAAAGGATCATTTTCTTTTACTAAAATTCCATAAGAAAAATTTTCAACATATTTTTTTTCATTATAATAACTATTTGTTAGTATTTCACGATTGCCACCAGGAGAATCAAATGCAACAATAGGACAAGAACAAGCCATAGCTTCAATAATACTATTTGAAAATCCTTCATAGTAAGATGTTAATACAAAACATCTAGCATTTTTTAAATATTTATATGGATTACTTGTAAATCCTTTCAAAAAAATATTATTATTAAGATTCAAATCATTTATTAATTTTAAAATTGAATCTTTCATTTCACCTCTTCCAAATATTAATAATTTTAAATTTTGGTTTTTATTAACTACTATTTTAAAAGCTTTAATAAGTTCAATTAATCCTTTATGTTGTTCAAGTCTTGCAATTGTTATAATGTAATTATTTATATCAACTTTTTCATTTGCAAGCTTCTTAATTTCAGGTGAATAAAAGTTTTCAATTACTACTAATTTATTTTTAGGGGCATGATAGTTTTTTATTTGATCATACCTAACTGCTTTAGAACAACATACAACTATATCACTATATTTAAGAGATATTATATTTAAAAACTTATATAGTTTTTCTTTTTCTTTCAAAGATAAATAATTTCTAATTGAAATAATTGTTTTATCATGAACTTTAGTTATTACATTTATAAAATTAAAAACAGTAGTATAACTAATAGATGTATCTATTTTAAGTCTTTTTTTTAACATTTTTACTTTCCAAATACCAATTAACTTTGTTTTCATAGATCTTAATTCAGGTATTTCAAAAACTTTTAAATTGGTTTTATAATCTTGATTCTTAGAATTTGCAACTACAAAGAAAACATTATTATCTTTTTCAAGTTCTTTTGATAACTTTACAATTGATTTTTCTGCTCCACCATTATTTAAATATCCAATTAATAACATTATATTTTTCTTTTTCATATATAATAAATATCATATTTTAATAAAATTAATCAATAGTATTTGACAAATAAATAAATTGAATAAAATTAAACTTAAAACATATAATTTTTTGGAGATGATTATATGCCTTTTAATATAGGAGATCTAGTTACAAGAAATTCCTATAACAACGATACAGTATTTAAAATTGTCGATATTGACTCTGGAATTGCTATTTTAAAAGGAGTTAATATAAGATTATTTGCAGATAGTATTTTATCTGATCTTAAAAAAGTGGAAATAGATAAAAATATTAAAGATGACCAAATGTTTTTAGATAGATTTCAAATTAATTTAAATCGTGATGAATATTTTTATTTACCAGGTAAAGTAGTTCACATTGATGGAGATGAAGATTATTTATCTCGTTGTATGGATTTTTATGATAAAGTTCATGTAAAAGCCTATGGTATTAATTTAAAAGAAGATGAAATTCCAGGTAAAATTAAAGAATTAATTGATGAATACAATCCTGATATTCTTGTAATAACTGGACATGATGCTTTTTATAAAAAAATGGGAAATGAGAGTGATAATAATAACTATAAAAATACAATTAATTTTATAAAAGCAGTAAAAGAAGCAAGAAAGATAGAATCTCACGATAAATTAATTATTATAGCTGGTGCTTGTCAATCAAATTACGAAGAATTAATTAAAGCAGGAGCAAACTTTGCATCTAGTCCTAAGCGAATTAATATTCACGCTCTAGATCCAGCAATTATTGCATCAAGTGTTGCTTTAAGTGATAAAAATAAACCCATTGATTTAATAGGAATACTAGAAAAAACTAAGTATGGAGCTAAAGGAATTGGTGGAATTATTACAAATGGCACAATGTATGTGGGGTATCCCAGATGATTTCAAAAATAAAAGAGGAATTAGAACAAGAAATTGGTAAAACATTACATTTTAGATTTAATGGAGCTAGAAATCAAATAGAAGAATTTGATGGATATATTGAAAATACTTATAACTTTATCTTTACTATTAAAACTATAGGAGAAAAAGAAAGAATTAAATCTTTTACTTATAGTGATATTTTAACTCTTAACTTAGAAATTTTTAATAAATAAACAAAATTCGATTTTTTTCTAAATATTCAAATCTATAATAAGAAAGGTGATTTTATGAAAAAAGGTATTTGGATTTTAATTATTTTAATTATTATTTTTAGTATTTTATGTTTATTTAAAGAAAATAAAACAGAAACTATTAAAACCGAGAAAAAAATAGTTGAAACAAATCCTTTTGAAGTTTATTCTTTTTATAAAAAAGAATATCTAGAACGTTATAAAAAGTATAAAATTAAAAATCCTACTTTATCTAATAAAGATATTGTCTTAAGAGTAAATATAGGACTTGATCATGGTTTTTATACTGATACAAAAGAAGTCACAAAATTTGATTTATTAATGCTTGTTAATAAATATAACTATGTTTCTAATAATTTTAAACCAGATAATTTAGTAAAACTAAATGAATATTCAAGAGACAACATGTATTTAGTAGAAGAATGTAAAAATCAATTTATAAAAATGGCCAAAAAAGCTGAATTAGATGGATATACAATAAGAGCAATTTCAACTTATAGAAGTTATGATTATCAAAATAATTTATATAATAACTATGTTAAAAAAGATGGAACTAGATTAGCCGATACATATTCTGCTCGTCCAGGTTACTCGGAACATCATACTGGACTTGCAATTGACGTTGATAACAAAGTTTTAAATTATACCAACTTTGAAAATACAAAAGAATTTAATTGGATGCAGGAAAATGCTTATAAATACGGTTTTATCCTAAGATATCCAAAAGACTCAACTATTACAGGTTATATGTATGAATCATGGCATTATCGATATGTTGGAATAAAAGCATCTTCTTATATTTACGAAAAAGGCATTACTTTTGAAGAATACTATTATGAATTTATTGATAAATAAAACAAGTAAATTACCGACTTTTACTTGCTTTTTTCTCATCTAATAAATTAATCCAGTCTAACTCTATTTTTTCTAAAATTTCCCTTTCATAACCAAAATCATTAAATAAGAAATTTATCTCAGTTCCTTTTTGATCACGAACATAAATTTGTAAGAAAAAGTTATTTATATTACTTAAATTATAATTTTTAAAAATATTTATTAATCTAGTTTTACTTTCTACATAATTTTCTTTCATTAGTTCATATAATTTTAAATACAAAAAAGATATATCTCTTAGATCAATATTTATTTTAATTTTTTCTCTGATTTTGAAATCACTTGCCTTAGTTTCTAAAAACAGAAATAAATGGTTTTCAAGAATTTCAAATTCTAAATTTATAGTTTTATCTGAATAGTTTTCAAATTTAGAATTAATTTTTTCTAAAATTAAATTACTATATAAAGATATTTTATCTACTTCTTTGTTATAATATTTTATCATATTAGTTCTTCCTTTGCTTTTTATTATAATAGAAAAAAAAGAATAACACAAGAAAAAGTGTTAATCTTTTGGCTTAAAAAATAAGGAAAATACAAAAGCAAAGAATATTGCTGAAGTAATACCAGAGGCTGTTAAATCAAATACACCCATTGCAAGGCCTATAAATCCTAAATCATGTGCTCTTACAAGTCCTCCATGAATTAGTAAATGACCAAATGAAGTAATAGGTACCAAAGCTCCTGCTCCAACATGAGAAACAATTAAATCATAAATATTAAAAATATCAAGAGATGATCCAATAATTACAAATAAACTAGTTATATGTCCAGGAGTAAGTTTGGTATTATCAAGAATAAATTGACCTAACATAGAAACAAATCCTGCAAATAAAAATGAATAAATATAGATCATTCTACTACCTCCAAACTAATAGCATTTGCTATACTTAAAATATGTTCTTTTTGAAATACCATTGAAGGATTAAATAAAGCACCAGTTGCTACATATAAAACTCTTTTTAATTCCTTTCTCTCAAGTTTTTTTAAAATGTCTGAATAGATAACAAGAGCACTACAAACAGGACCACTTCCTCCAGATTGTACATCTTTTTGATTTTCTAAATCATATAACATGACACCACAATCATTATAATTTTTTAAATCAATAGAATATTCTAATTTCATAAAATCTTTTAAAATTTCTTTTCCATAAACTCCTAAATCACCAGTTAAAATAAGATCATAATAATCAATTGTTCTTCCTAAATCTTTTAAATGACGATTAATTGTATCCGCAGCTGCTGGAGCCATAACACTTCCCATATTCATTGGATCAGTTTGAAAGTAGTCTTGAGGTATCCCTATCGTTGAACTTTCTATTCGAATCTTGCTTTTTTCATTTGTTAAAATACAAGCAGCTCCTCCTGTTGCGGTAAAAGTGGATGTTCCAGGCTTTGGAGCACCATACTCAGTCGGATTTCTAAATTGTTTTTCTGATACCATATTATGACTACTAACACTAACTAAAACATTATTACAAATTTTACTTTCTATAAAATTTGATGCAATAGCAAGTCCTTCTGTATTAGTTGCACAAGCAGTATAAATACCAAGAAATGGTAATTTTAAATTTAAAGCAGTATAAGAACTTGCTGTAATTTGATTTTGTAAGTCTCCAGCTATAAATAAATTAATATCATCTTTAGTTAAATTACTTTTTTTTAAGGCAATACTACAGCTTTCAGACATAAGTTTTAATTCAGCACGCTCTAAACTATCTTCACCAAAATACATATCAGAATATTTTTTATCAAATCTTTTACTTAAAGGGCCATTTGCTTCATATGGACCGACAACAGTTGATGATCCTTTTATATAAACATTTTTATACTTAGTTGTCATTACACACCTCCTAAGATAATAAGCCTAATAAATCCAAAAATATATGCAGATACTACCCCATATATAATAACAGTTCCAGCTAATTTAAACATATTGGCACCAAGCCCTGTTACAAATCCTTCTTTTTTATATTCAATAGCAGCAGAAGTCATTGAATGAGCAAATCCAGTTATAGGAATAATAAGTCCACATCTTGCAAATTTAACCCACTTATCAAAAAATCCTAAAGCTGTAAATAAACTTGCTAAAAAAATTAAAGTAATCATCATAAATACTGCTGCATCATTTGTTGATAATCCTAAATAATAAGAATAAAAATCAACAAGTAGTTGTCCTATAACACCAACAAGTCCACCTACCATAAATGCTATAAAAGCATTTTGTCCACGATGTTCTATAGGCTTATGAGTCATAACTAACTTGTTATATAGTTTTTTTTCCACACTATCACCATTTTTATTATGAAAATATTCGAAGTTTTTATACATTTTTTTAAAAAATATAAAATAATAATTTATATTATTTTCAAGAAGAGGTATTTGTGATATTATATAAGTGAAAGGAGTTTTTATGTATAATACGTATGGTTATGGTAGTGGACTAAATAGTCTAACTTCAAGTACAGGATCAGGAGTTTGGACAATTATTTCATTTATTCTTGCTATAATCGGAGCTTTTTTAGTTTATTTTATGTTTGTAAAATCAAAACAAGAATACCCAAATAAATTTCTTACTTGGCTAAAAAGCTTTCTAAATTTTCAAGAAATGCTAATAGAACCTATTTTAAAAGTAACTTACATTTTTTTAGCATTATTAATTACTTTAACATCATTTAATTACATTAGCGTTCATTTCTTAGTTTTCCTATTATATCTAGTACTTGGAAATGTAATTGTAAGAGTAATCTATGAATGGGCTCTTATACTCTTAAGTATTTGGAAAAACACAAAAGAAATCAATAAAAAAATGAAATAAAAAAGATATCTAAAGAATTATTTTTTAGATTCTTTTTTATTACACTTAAATTTCTGAACTCTATAATTACAATTTCGACATAAATTACATACTAATCTTTGTTCACTAAATCCTTTATTAATATTTATAAATAAAGGATTTTTTAATATAAAATCTAAATTATTATCAAAGATATTTCCAAGTTTTAATATTCCCTTACTGTCCAAACAACATGGAACTACATCACCATTTACAAGAATTGCTATATGACTTCTTGTCCCAAGACAACTACCAAATTCATTATTATTTTTCTCTGTACTTTCTGGCCAAACAAATTCATTGTCTTTATCTAAATAAATATTTTTTTTAATTTT
Source organism: uncultured Clostridia bacterium (assembly GCA_947165945.1). Lineage (GTDB taxonomy): Bacteria > Bacillota_I > Bacilli_A > RF39 > UBA660 > RUG591. The sequence continues at coordinate 24,547 of CAMVCF010000005.1, forward strand.
AATATTCTTTTGAATCTTAACTTTTTCTATAAATGAATTATCTAACTTATAGTAATTAATAATTTTATCCACAATTTTTGTGGATAATTTATTTAAAGTTAAACTATTAAGAGTCCAAATACGATAAACGATAGGAATACTTTCAGATAATAAATTACTTATTTCAAATACATCAAGAAAATAATTTTTTTTATTATTTTCAGAATGAAGTGAAATATTAATTTGTTTTATATTATCAAATTTTTTTAGAATATTATATTTTTCTCTTAACAAAGTTCCATTAGTTGTAATTTTTACATTAATTTGATATTTTTTAGTTAAATAAAGAATTTTTTCTAATTTAGAATGAAGAAGAGGTTCCCCTTTTACATGTAAATAAATTGTATTTGTAAAAGGTTTTATTTTTTGTAAAATAATAGAAAATTCTTCTAAATTAAGTTCTTTTAATTCTCGATTATCTTTACTACAAAAAGAACAATTAAGATTACATTTATTTGTTATTTCCACATAAATCTTTTTAAATCTCATAATTCACTCTTCATCTCAAATAATACATCACGTAACTCCATAGCATGTTCAAAATCAAGATTTTTTGCTGCTTCTTTCATTTCTTCTTCAATTCTTGCAATCATACTTAATTTATCTTTTTTACTTAGTTTTTGCTTTTCACGTTTTTCTTCTCGATCGTCCATATTAGAAATTAGATCTCGAATTTCTTTTTGAATAGTTTTAGGTGTAATACCATGAACCTTATTATATTCCATTTGAATATGTCTTCGTCTCATAGTTTCTTTCATGGCATAATCCATACTATCTGTTACTTTATCTGCATATAAAATTACATGGCCATGCTCATTTCGAGCACATCTTCCAATTGTTTGAATAAGACTTCGAGAGCTCCTTAAAAATCCTTCCTTATCGGCATCTATAATTGCAATAAGACTTACTTCAGGAATATCGAGTCCTTCTCTTAACAAATTAATTCCAACAAGTACATCATATGTTCCAAGCCTTAGATCTCTTATTATTTTCATTCTTTCTAGAGTTTTAATCTCAGAGTGCAAATATGCAACTTTTATATCTAATTGTTTTAAATAATTAGTTAATTCTTCTGACATTCTGATAGTAAGTGTAGTTACTAATACTCTTTCGTTTTTTTCTATTCTATCATTTATTTCTCCAACCAAATCTTCTATTTGCCCCATTGAAGGTCTTATTTCTATACTTGGATCAAGAAGTCCTGTTGGTCTTATAATTTGTTCTATAAATTGATTATTTGTTAAACCAAGTTCATATTCTCCTGGAGTTGCTGAAACATAAATAACTTGATTTAATTTTGATTCAAATTCAGAAAATTTTAAAGGTCTATTATCAAGAGCACTTGGAAGTCTAAATCCATATTCAACCAGATTCATTTTCCTTGCTCTATCACCATTATACATTCCTCTAATTTGGGGAATTGTTACATGACTTTCATCAATTACCAAAAGATAATCTTTTTTAAAGAAATCAAGTAAACAAGTAGGCGTTTCTCCTGGTCCTTTTAAAGCTATATGTCTTGAATAGTTTTCAATTCCATGGCAAAAATCGGTTTCAAGAAGCATTTCCATATCATAATTAGTTCTTTCTCTTATTCTTTCTGCTTCAAGTGGTTTATTATTTTCATTAAAATACTCAATTCGTGTCTTTAATTCTTCTTTAATATTTGAAACAGCTTGTTTTAACTTTTCATCATTTGTAACAAAGTGACTAGCTGGGAAAATAGTAACACTTTTCTTGTTATTTAAAATAGCTCCAGTTAAGACATCAATTTCACTAATTCGATCAATTTCATCTCCAAAAAACTCTATTCTAAGTCCATGAGAATGTTCTGATGCTGGAATTATTTCTAAAGTATCACCCCTAACTCTAAAAGTTCCTCTTTTAAAATCAAGTTCATTTCGTTCAAATAACATATCAACAAGTTTTAACATAATTTTATTTCTTTCAACAGAGTCTCCTACACTTAATGTTAAAGTCTTATTTTCATATTCTGATACTTCTCCTATCCCATATATACAAGAGACACTTGCAACTACAATAACATCATCAAATGACAAAAGTGAACTTGTAGCATAATGTCTTAATTCATCTATTTCATCATTTATTTGAGCATCTTTTTCAATGTAAGTATCACTTGATGGGACATATGCTTCAGGTTGATAATAATCATAGTATGATACAAAATAGCAAACATGATTGTTTGGAAATAATTCTTTAAGTTCTGAATATAGTTGTCCTGCAAGAGTTTTATTATGAGCAAGAACTAATGTTTGTTTACCTGTTTCCTTTATTACATTTGCAATTGTAAAAGTTTTACCTGTTCCTGTTGCACCAAGTAAGACTTGATGTTTTTTCCCATCATTTACCCCTTTAACTAACTCATCTATTGCTTTTGGTTGATCACCACTTGGTTTAAACTTAGATACTAAATCGAACATAAATGCCTCCTTAATTATGATTATTGTGGGCCTTATTGAATCGTCTCAAATTTTCAATAATTTGTCCAAAAATATGGCTAAATATTGATGGGGACGAATTTAGGTCACAAATTTTAAATTCGCGTCTATTTAACACAGGATGTTTTTAAGTCCTTTTATTATTTGGATTTCTTCTTTCTTTACTAGAAGATTTTATCATATTTTAGAGTTTCTTACAATAAGGACGAAATTGCAAAATTCGACCCCATATTATAAAAGAAAATTATCCAAAAAAAATAACTAATTTTTGGATGAAAGGAAACGATATGAAAAAAAGTAAAAGATATAAAGAAATAAAAATTATGAATTACGAATATGAACTTATTCAGTATGCATTACAACAATTAAAGGAAAGCATTGCTGATAAGAATGTAATTGATATTTTAGATGAATTAATACTTAAATTAAATAATTAAGGTGATTTAATAAAACAATAAAAGGAATTTAAGAAAGGAGGAACTATGTCAATATTTAGAATAGAAAAAGATAAAAATTATACAGTAATGAGCAATTATCATTTAAGAGATAAAAACTTATCTTTAAAAGCAAAGGGATTATTATCTTTAATGTTAAGTTTACCTGATGATTGGGATTATTCACTTAAAGGATTAGTTGCAATTTGTAAAGAAGAAAAAGATGCAATTAGAAGTATGTTAGATGAATTAAAACAATATAAATACCTCAAAATAGAACCAGATAGACATAAAAGTGGTAGATTCCAATATATTTATACTATTTTTGAAAAACCCTTTGATATGCCCGAAAAAACGTTAAATTCACCGAATACGGTAAACCAGCCACAAATAAATACTAATAACAAAGATAAGATAGATAAGATAGATAAAACATCAGAACCTGTTAGAAATGAAGAACATCATTTGCTAACTAAAGAATTAATTAAAACTAAATATGTTAGAAAAGATGATGTTGAGACATTTTGTTTTGATGAATTATTTAAAGATTATTTATCAAAAGGGATGACTTATACTGAATTAGTAAAAGCAATTCATTATATTTCATCAAGAGTTGTTAAAAGATGTTATAGAGATTCAAATGGAAAACCAATTTTTAATAAAATAGATTATTTTAAAACCTCATTTGAAGAAATAAAGAAAATTTTTGTGATACTCAAAGAGAATATATAAAGAAATTAAAACGTGATGGTGTTATCAAAATGTAAAAAATTGACACATTAGTATGTTTTGTGATATAATATGTACAATTTTAGGGGGGTAAGAGTATGAAAATAATAATTAATTACGACTTTTTTAATGCTATTTTAGATGTTAATGAAAAATTAACTCCTATGAAGATAGTTCGTAATAATAAAAAATTATTAATAAAATATTGTTCTATGTTCTTTTTATTAAATTATGGTATTACAAGAAGTATACCAAGATGTTTATTTATACTTATGTTTCAAAGTTCAGGATTTTTTGCTGCACATTATGTCCATGCTAAGAATGATGATACAGATATTTATAAGAAAGTATCTATTATTAGATTAATAAAATTAGTATCAGATTTGAAAGATCAAAATATAAATACAGACTATGATTCATTATTAAATTCAGAATTACTTGAAAGAAAATATAAAGTGCAATTGAATGAAAATAAAATTCCTGAATTAATGGAAGAAAAATATATATTAGTTCCAACAAATGATTTTAATAATAATATAAAAAATGTTTCAATAAAACAAGAACATATAATTGGAAGTACAGATTATGTTTTATCAATAGGTTCACCTAAAAAAGAATTGAAATTAGCTTATTCTAATTCAAGTATATAAATATTTTATTGAAAAGAAAGTAGGCATTATGAAAGAACGGAAAGTAAAATTAAATGAAAAAAATTTAAATATTTTAAAAGAAATGATTGAAAATGTTGTAAATATTAAGTTAGTAGAATGTATTTATTTGACTCCAAGTTATGTTGATGGTATATGTAAAATAGGTATAAATTATATTATAAATAATACTCCTAGTTATTCTTTAAAAACTTTTAAAGAACAAATAAAAGATTATAAAAAAGAGATATTATTTTTAAAAAATAAAGAAAATGATTTAAGTAAGGATAAAAAATTAATTAATGTGATAGAAAGAGCAATATCTGATTTAGTGTCTTAGGTTGAGAGACAAATGGGGACGAATGCAGGTCACAAAGTTCTATTTTAACATTTAGTTTCATTTAGTCCATCTAGTATTAAATAGTCCGATTTTTATGGATTAAATGGTATTAAATGGACTAAATAACACAACTTTTTTGAGTCTATCATAGTATGATACAAAATAGCAAACATGATTGTTTGGGAATAATTCTTTAAGTTCTGAATATAGTTGTCCTGCAAGAGTTTTATTATGAGCAAGAACTAATGTTTGTTTACCTGTTTCCTTTATTACATTTGCAATTGTAAAAGTTTTACCTGTTCCTGTTGCACCAAGTAAGACTTGATGTTTTTTTCCATCATTTACCCCTTTAACTAACTCATCTATTGCTTTTGGTTGATCACCAGCAGGTATAAATTTTGATTCCAATTTAAACATAAATCTCATCTCCTTACTTGACACTTTTGTGACCTAATTACCATTTTTCAAAATGACAACTGTCAACCAAAAATTGTCCCAAAATTGCTTGGCTGAGACGTGACTTTTTGCCTTTTGGACAATTTAGGTCACAAATTTTATTTTTCGAACTAAATAACACTAAATGTCATTTTTCGTTAATTATTTTATCATTTTTAGCATTGAAAAACAAGAGAATGTGATAAACTCTCTTGTTATCAATAATAATGTTTTTTGATAAATTGTCTTTCTTCATTACATATTTTCTTAGCAAAACAAATATTACCCTGATTAATATTAACATACTCATCATATATCAATAATTTACCATCAATTAGCTTACCAAATTCATAACCCGGTTTAAATAAGAAAATACATGGATATAAATTATTATCTGATGTTATTATTATTTAATTATTAATAGCAAGGCAATAGAAATTATCATGATTAGATAAAAGATTTCTACCAAAACCAGCATCCCTTTCTATCAACAGTTCACCCTTATCATATTGTTCACGACATTTCATTAAATCATTAAAGAAGATATTAATTTATACTAACTTATCAGATCCATGTTCTAAGGCATTGCCTTGCATAATATAATTCGTTAAATATAATCCTTTTGCTCCTAGTTCCACTAATTTCTTACACATTTCATCTAACATATTATAATTACATGATGTAATAATAGTCATTAATCTAAAATTAAAGTTACTATCTTTTAAAATTGAAAAATTTTTTCTAAAACTAAAAATGGTATTAAAGATATTTTATCATGTATTCCAAAATGATATGAAATTGATACAGAATTTAAACCATAGTGTTTTAATATATTGATTACACCTGGATTAAGATAGAAAACTAACCCATTAGATAAAATATATTTTTGTCCTATCTCTTGATATGATTTTAAATAATTTAAATCAGTTAATACTTCTGCTCCATTTAAAACTATTTCATACTTTTTTTTAATGATTTTTCTAATTCTAATAATTCATTAGCATCTATATTTCCACTATAACTAATGTAACAGTGTTTACAAGATAAATTACATCTAGAACAACACATTATCATTATTTTATTTCCTGCAAACTCCTTCATTTATATCAAAAATCCCCCTCAAATAATACTTTATTCCATCTTCATCACATGATTTAGTAATAAAGGTTGCTATTTTCTTTACTTCATCTATGGCATTCCCCATAGCCACACCAAATTTTGTATTTTTAATCATATCAATATCATTATAATTATCTCCAAAAGAAATAGTATTATTCTTTCTTATATGTTCTTTCTTGCATAAATATTTTATTGAATTGTACTTTGATACGCCTTTTTGAACTAACTCTAGCCACTTAACTTCCATATCACTATTTTTCATTTCAAATACATTTATGGTGGGGCATACCTCATTAATTCTCTTTATTATTTTTTCATTTTCATGATAATCTAACATTCTTATTGATGAATGAATAGCATTATTATCACTAATAAACTTTCTAATATCACCAATATCTTTAGATAATCCATAATGTTTAAATGTAATAGTCGAATACTTATAGTAATAATGTTCATCAGAAAACTCAATATACTCCATTTTATCATTATATAAATTAAGTATTTTCTTAATATTTTCTTTACTAAATTTCTTTTTATAAATAACTTCTTTTTTTGTATTATCAAAAATTAAACTACCAGAATCAGTTACCATATAATTAATAAAATCTAATTTTGATATAATTTCATAACATGTATCAAATATTCTCCCTGATATAATTACAATTACATGACCTTGATCATATAGTTTTTTTAAACATTTCTTAGTTTCTTCTGATACTTCTTTCTGATGATTTAATAATGTATCATCTAAATCCAATGCAATTAAATATTTATTCATCACTTTTAATATCCTTTTTAAAATTTGATGGTGAATGTATTGCCATTTTCTGATTATCAAATATTGCATATTTATGGTTACCAATAATTTTTATAGAATTATCACTAATTACCAATACATCTTCTTCTGGTAAGAATAATAATTTATTTTTTTTACTATATGTAGTTAAGTAGTTTTTATTAAGTTTTAAATTATTATTATTGAAGTGACATAATAGAGAATAATTATTTATAAAATTTAAACCCGCTGTGTTAACATCATTTTTTTCATCCATTAACTTACATCCATCAATATCTTTACCAAATATAATAGCCCCAGCTGATCCACCATAAACTATTCCACCATTTAGTAAATATTTCTTTATTTTAAAAATATTATCATTTTTATTTAATTCACTTAATAATCGATAAGTATTTCCACCACCAATAAATAATGCACTATAATTATTTAAATCTAATTTTGATAGTTCCAAACTCGATTTTACCATTTCAAATTTATCAAAATTGTAACTATTTATTTCATTCTTAAACCAATTATAACAACTTTTATACATAGTACTTTCCATTGCTAAGGGAATATATAGTATTGGCTTACTTTTATCAATTATTCTAAAAAAATTAATATAGGCAAAATGGTTTTGTTTTCCAGAACCACCACCTGATAAATATAATTTCATATATTACCTCTATCTAATTAGATTTTTAATTCTTTCTTTTGGAACCCCCGCTGAACGTAGACGACTTTTAAAATCATCCCATGGTACATTAACATTTAATTTACCAACATTATATCCTTCATTTACTAATAAACTAATGATATTAGAATGACAATTTCTTTCATATTCATTTATAACACTTTTTTCATCTATTTCAGTATCTATCTTTTGCCAATCTTTCCAATACGTAATGCATTCTTTTAAATAACTTAAATCAAATTCATCTAATCTTCTTGAATCTAATAATTCTGCTAACTTTTTAGAGAATAATCTTGCTCGATATCCACTATTTTTCCATGATGGTTTTACATTACATACCAAAAGTAAAGAAAGAGCTGAAATAAGAGCTTTTTCTCGTGGTAATAATGCCTTAGAATTACTATACAAATCATAATAAGAATTATTATTAATACACCATCTTAATCTTTCAATTCCAAAACCTAAGTCACACATCGTCTCAATCTTATTATTATCTACTTTTTTAAAAAAAGTAGTATCGCCAATTTCAATATTATTATAATAGTAAAATGTACGATTACCCTCTAAGTTAATATTATTCCAATTATCTATATAATAGTCTTCTGAAATTGTAATATTTTGCTTGTCTAGCCCAATTTGATAAAAGAATTCTAACCAATCATTAACTAACTTTTTATACTCTATTTCAGATAAATTAAATCTTGATGTTGTGCTATTAATAAATGCTAGGGATGTTCCCTCACCAAGTGTATCTAAATATTGTGTTCTAATGACCGGTTGAGCAATAAATAAATTCTGATTTTCTTTTATATTTCCATTTAAATACTCTGATAATAATGGTTGTATACCTGCACTATAAAATACTGTATCTTTATTATTTACAATATTAAATGGTTTAATTATTTTATAATCATTTTCACTAAAAAATTTATATGTATCATTTGAAAACAAAATATTTTTCATAAATCTCCCTAACTATTTTAATAATTATTTACTTTTACTTCTCTACTTACTATTTTCTCAGTTGTTTTATAATGACTTTTTACCTCTTTATTAACTAATTCTTCTATTTGCGTTTTAATATCCTTTGAAACTTTTGTATTTAATTCAACGCTAACATTCCATGGATTTTCTATACTATCGCCCATTTTTGAAGTACAGTAAACAACATTTTCTAATCCAAATTTTTTATATATCTTTTCACTTATAATATCACCAATTGCTGTAAATAATTTACCAGTATGATAAACTGGATTTTTACCACATGCAGCTTCCATACTAAAACTTCTACTAAATGGTATAACCCCACGAGAACGATTTCCTCTTCCAACTGTACCCTCATCGCCACTTTCAATAGCACTCCCAGTTAAAGTCATATACATATCGTTTTTCTCATAATTATCCCTAGTATTTAAGAATAATATAAATTCATTATCTTTAAAACGCTTCTTTATTATTTTAGTAACATCTCTTCTAATTAAATCTAATTTTTCAATATAATCATTTAAGTCTTTTACATATTTTGATATTAACGGTACACATGAGGTTATTTCAATACTATTATTTTTTCTAATACCCATTACTTTGATATCATTACCAATCCATGGAAATTTTTCTTTATATATCTTAGAATTTAATGTCATTTCAATATCTAATACCGTTTTTTCTAATTCACTCATTGGATAATAACTAACTGTTGTTGAAGTATCATTACAACGAAAGTGATTATTATGTCGCTCAATATCTTCTTTACTTACTACTTCATAGAATTTTTCTCTTTCGTTATTAGTTGTATTATCATTATTATAAATAACACCTGGTCCTTCGTTATGATGAGTATTATCTACTATAACTAAATCCTTTTTCAAATCTAACATTGGGAATAATTCTTTAAAATAGTTATTTATTGTATCAGATACTATTTTCATATAATCAATCTTTTTATCTTTAAAACGATCAGTAAAACGTCCATTTATCAATATCCTAATTGGTGAAGTCATTTCACCTCCACCAAATTTAACTTTAGAGCCACCACCTAATATAGATAGTTTATCTATCATATGTCTTAATATTACACCATAATGTTCAAGACAATACTTTGAATATTCAGATGAAATCTTTTCTGCTAATGTATCACATACATTATCTGGATGCCCTTTACCCTTAGTTTCAACTACTTCAAACTTAGTATCATTAATATTACTCTTTTTGTTTGTATAAACAAATATTTCCATTTAATCACCCTTGCCAATTATAATATCACAACATTACTATTATTTCAATAAATATCAATAGTAATAAAATATTATAAAAACGAGCTAAAGTGATCTCGTTTTTTCATCTTGAGTAGTAACATATTCATAAACACTTGAATAAGATACTCCCATCCTTTGTAATGCTTGAAAATGTTCTTTAACTTCCTCTAATAATTTAATAATTGTTTCTTTATTTCCTACTGGTTTATTATTAATAATATCTTCATAATTTATATAATTATTTAAATTATTATTCACTCTGCAGAAATATGTACTATCGCTCATACTTTCACTATGACCAATATCATAATAAAAGCCATTAACCTTAATTGTGTAATACCCACCAAATATTTCCTTTTTCATTGGAATTAGATTATCAGTAGCATAATCATCAATTCTATTAAATAACTTTCTAATTAATTTTATATTTTTAATATCTTCCTCTCCTAAATCCTTCTTATTATATAACATCCCCAAATCAGAAAACTTAGAATGTATTCCCGTAAACATATTTAACCAATTCCAAAAATCTAAATCAAATTCACCTAAACTATTCATACCATAACCTCCGACAAGGAATAGTATATACTAATAAACTAAAAAAGGCAATTAAAAAAATATACAATCCAATAATGATTATAAAAAACTAGAAACTTTTCAAAAAATTCTTAGGGACAATTTAGGTCACCAATTTTATTTTTCAAACTAAATAACACCAAATAACACAGGATTCTTCTATGAATTATACTAACTTACAAAATAGCAAACATGATTGTTTGGGAATAATTCTTTAAGTTCTGAATATAGTTGTCCTGCAAGAGTTTTATTATGAGCAAGAACTAATGTTTGTTTACATGTTTCCTTTATTACATTTCAATTGTAAAAGTTTTACCTGTTCCTGTTGCACCAAGTAAAACTTGATGTTTTTTTCCATCATTTACCCCTAATTGCTTTTGGTTGATCACCACTTGGTTTAAACTTAGATACTAAATTGAACATATTTATATCAACTCCTATTGTTATTATGATAATTATCAATCTAATAATTCGTCTGATTTCATAAATTATGATACCACAAACACTTAAAAAAGAAAACTTTTTTGTATTCTATCGAATTGAGTAAATATTTACTCTTTATAATTAAATTGAAAACAGTTATTTTATATCATAAAAAAACTCATTCATTTGATGAGTTTATTTATTATTTATTAAAACATTTTTAATACTATCATAATTTGTATAATTTTCAACTATATTACCATCCCTAACTTTAATTAAAGTAGGCATAGATAATTTTAATGTTTCAGCATCATTTGTAATAGAAATAACATCTGCCTTGCAAAGATTATTTCGGCTATTTGATAAATCTAATTTATAAATAGGTACTTGCGAGGATCCATATGCTTCAACAATTGTTTCATATAAAGAGGCATTGTCTTCTTTCATTTCATATGCTAAAACATAATACTCGCTTTCTTTTCTATTTAAAATACTTCCACATAGAATTTTTGTTGTTTGAACTTCAGCTTTATATGTAACTGTATTTTTCTTTGTAAATAAATTCCATTCACCAGTTCTAATTTTAGTAAATGCGAACATTAAAAATACAAATCCTACGACACAAAGAGAAATAATTAAAAATGCTTTGACATTTATTCCATGATTTAATTCATTATATTCTCTTAATTCTCTTTTTTCTTTTTCTAATTTTTTTTGATATTCTTTCTTTTTCATATTAACCTCACGCATTAAATTTTATCATAAACAATAGTAAAAATAAACACTTTTACTTAATTTAGACATAATCTTCTTCTTGCAAATTGCATAGATCTTCTAATTGAATCTTGATCTATTTTCAAAAATTTAGATATTTCTTGATTTGTAAAACCTTCACTTTTCATTTCAAAAACTAAGGCTACATCAAAAGGAAGAGAATGAATAAAACTATAATACTTTTCTTTCATTTCTTCTTGCTCTAAACAATCTAATGGATCAAGTGCATTTTTATCTCTAATAAATTCTACTAAATTTATCCCATCATATTCTTTTTCATAAGATATAGAATCGTTTAATACTTTTTTCTTATTAGTTGAATGCTTTTTTAGTTCAGTTATTAGTTTATTTTTAATACAATTTATTACATAAGTATAAAAAAGTATATCTTTACTATTTTTATAAGAATTCATAGCATCAAATATAGCAATATTTGCAATTTGTTTAAGATCATCAAATTCATATCCTATTTTCTTACCAACATATAAATATTTATTACAAATTTTTATAATTATAGGTTCATATTTTTTTAACATAATTTCATAATAATCTTCATCTTCTTTTACTAAATATAAAATTTCCTCATCTTCATATTCTCTATACATATTTCCTACTTTCTAATAAGTTCATAGATCATAATTCCAGCAGCAACTGATGCGTTTAGACTATTAATCTTTCCATTCATAGGAATGCTAACTACGTAGTCACAAGATTCCTTAACAAGTCTTGACATTCCAAAGCCTTCACTTCCAATAATCAAAACAGATTTAGACGGATAATTGACATTTCTATAATCTTCACCATCCATATCAGTTCCAATTATCCAATAGTCTTTCTTTTTAAGGGTTTTTATTGTTTGATTTAAATTTGTAACTTGACATATTTTTACATTATATAAAGCTCCCACACTAGTTTTCATGACAGTTTCATTTACATCTACCGTCCTATTTTTAGGAATAATAATTCCATCTATTCCACTAGCTTCAACAGTTCTAATAATAGCCCCTAAGTTATGTGGATCTTCTATATGATCAAGTATTAATATTTTAGATTTTTCTTTACTTAAAAGTTCATCTAGAGCTACATAATTAAAATCACGAACATCCATTATTATACCTTGATGATTGTTTTTTGCAAGTTTATCTAATTCCCATTTTTCTTTATATTCAATTGGTAAATTATGTTTTTTTACTAAAGATAAAATATCTTTTTCATTAAAATTCTTTGAACAAATTACTTTTTTAATCATTTTCTGATCAGAAAAATTTTTTAAAATTTCTTTAACATTATTTCTTCCACTTACTATCATATTTTAAAAAAGGAAATTAATGAGTAAAAACTTTATTCATTATTTCCTCTATCCTTTCTTCTTTATTTTCTAATTTTAAATATCCTAAAAGTGCTTCAAACGCAGTTGCCTCTTTATAGGTAATAATATCTGTATTTTTCGGGTGAGAATGACTTTTAGTATTTCTTCCTCTTTTAATTATCTCCAGTTCTTGATTAGTAAAAAAGTTTTCATTTATTAACTCTTTTAAAATTTTAGCTTGACTTTTGGCACTTACAAATTCAAGTGACTTTTCCCATAGTATTTTTACATGATTATATCCAAGGCTAACTAAATAAAGTCTTACATAGTTTTCATATACTGCATCACCTAAATAGGCCAAAACTAAACTATTTACTTCAAGAGTCTTCATTATCTTCGATCATCTCTTCCTGATACAATTAATACAAGTCTTAATACAGAAAGAATAGTTGATAAAACACTAGCAACATAAGTCATTGCAGCAGCCCTAAGCATTCTTTTACTACCATCTTGTTCTTGTTTTTCAATTAAAGCTTCTTCTTTTAAAAACTTAAGAGCACGACGTGATGCATCTATTTCAACTGGTAAAGTAATGATTTGAAATAATAAAATTACTAATTCTAGTGCAATACCAATCCAAGCAAGTTTTACTATTCCAAAAATAAGTCCTATCATAATCGCAATATATCCAACTTTAGAAGAAATATTTGCAATAGGTACAAGACTACTTCTAAATCTTAAAAAGAAATAGTTCTCTTTATCTTGAATAGCATGTCCACATTCATGAGCTGCAACACTACTACTTGCAACAGTTGTACCATGATAAATATCACTTGATAATCTTACTACTTTTCTTGATGGATCGTAATGATCTGTTAGTTCTCCTTGAACTTCTACTATATCAACATTGTTAAGTCCATTTTTATTTAATATTCTTCTAGCTACTTCATATCCGTCAAGGCCTGACTTTATAGTTATTTTTTTATATTTACTATAAGAACTTTTTACAAATATCTGAGCTATTAAAGTTATTAAAAATCCAACTATTACTAAAATATATGTGTAATCAAATCCATATCCATAATAATACATATTTATTCTCCTTTAGATCCTGTGAACTACCCATAATTTAAAGTTTATGGGCTTCTTGTTTCATAGATTTCGTAGCCGAAATCTCAACAAGCGTTAATTTGGGCTGTTCCATCCCTATATTGTTTACATTGCCATTTGTAGCTTTAACATTCCTTCATGAAGTACATTACATGCGGCGTTTATATCTCTATCATGATGGGTTTTACAATTAGGGCAATTTTTAGATTTATATCGAGTCATATTTGATATGATATCATTTTTGTCTTAGGTTGTAAATATTTATTTATTTTTTTAATATTTATTTTTTTAATTTTTCTACCTTAACGCATCATCTAAAGTTAATGTGATTGCGGTCGATTTTATTTCAATTTTTACTCCTTCTCTAGTATCTAGTATTTTATATCCCATTGATTCTATTTCGCTTCTTATTTTATCTGCTTCCAAGAAATTTTTCTCTTTTTTTAACATATTTCTTTGCTCAACTAATTCAACTATATTTTTTGGTATCTCATCAAGCTCTTCTTTCAATAGATCAAGGGATAATACTTTATCAAAATCATTTATTAATTTTAATTTAGTATAATCATTTATATCACTTTTTAATACATCGTATAAAGTAGTAATTGCACTTGATGTATTTAAATTATTGCTTAAAGATTCTTTAAATTTATTCTTATATTCTTCATATTTTAAAGTATTTAATTCATCATCATCTTTTTTTAATAAAATAGTTTTTTTCTTTAACTTTTTATATTCATTTTCAGCACCATCTAGTGCGTCAAACGAAAATTCTAAAGGTTTAGAGTAATGACTATTTAATACCATATAACGATAACTAAGTGGATTATATCCCTTTTCTTTTAGTAAAGAAACAGTTAAAAAATCTCCATTACTCTTACTCATCTTACCATTTTTATCATTTAAATGTTCAACATGGAACCAATAATTACACCATTTATGACCTAAATAAGCTTCACTCTGGGCAATTTCGTTTGTATGATGGGGAAAGATATTATCTACTCCTCCACAATGAATATCTAAATATTCTCCTAAATATTTCATAGAAATACCAGAACATTCAATATGCCAACCAGGATAACCAAGTCCCCAAGGTGATTCCCATTTTAATTCTTGATCAGAAAATTTAGACTTAGTAAACCATAATACAAAATCAGCTTTATTCTTTTTATTACTATCCTCTTCTACATCATCACGTACACCTACCATTAATTCTTCTTCTTTATGATTTGTTAAAACGTAATAATCTTTAAGTTTAGATGTATCAAAATAAACATTACCACCAGCAATATAGGCAAATTCTTTATCTATTAACTTAGTAATTATTTTTATATAAAAATTTATTTCACTAGTTGCTGGAACAACAGTTTCAGGTTTTTTAATATTTAGTGCTTCAAAATCTTTAAAAAATGCATCTGTATAAAATTTAGCTATATCTAAAACACTTTTATTTTCTCTTTTAGCACCCTTTAACATCTTATCTTCACCAGTATCAGCATCACTTGTTAAATGCCCAACATCAGTAATATTCATGACACGATTAACTTTATATCCAAGATAATTTAATGTTTTTTCTAATATATCTTCTTGTATATAACTACGAAGATTACCTATATGAGCATAATGATATACAGTTGGTCCACAAGTATATAAATTTACAATTCCTTCTTGATTAGGAATAAATTCCTCAACTCTTCTTGTCAATGTATTATATATTTTCATAAACATCATTCCTTTTTATATACATATTATATACTTAAAAAAAAGAAATGACAAGAAGTTCTCATCACTTCACATAAATTTCATATTTAATATTTTAACAAATAAATACCTAATCATTGACCTAAAATAATAAATCTTTTATTTTTTCAAAATATATTAATTGTTCTTTTTCTATAAATTTAATTAAATCATCTACTTCACCTTTTTGAGCCTTATTTAAAACTTGATAATATTCACCTTTTTTATTATCTTCAATAATAAATGGAAAAATATTATTTTTTAGACACTCTTTAAACATTATAATACGACCAGTTCTTCCATTTCCATCTTGAAACGGATGAATAATTTCATACTTAGCATGGAATAAAGCAATATCTTCTAATTTTATTTTTTTCTTAGAATTATAATTATCTAATAATTCTTTCATACACTTAGAAACCTCTTGAGGAGTTACTGTAAGTATATCAGATACTCTATTTCCTCTAGTTTTATAATCACCAACGGGATATCCATTAGCTTTATCTTCAAAAACTCCAATTTTTAAATCATAATGATAACTTTTTATTAACTCTTCATTCAATTTCTTATTATAAGTCATTAACATATTATTAAACATTGTAAAATGCCCGTTCATTTCTTCAATATCCTTTGTTTTAATAAATTGATCTTCTGAACTTACAATTGTACCTGTATTAAAAATAGATGCCGTTTGATTATATGTTAAGGTACTACCTTCAATTCTATTAGAATTATATGCAAGAATCCTTTGAGTTTCTCCATAAATACCACTTCTATCTTGCTTTTGAAACTCTATCATTAAACGTTTTATTAATACATCAACATATTTATTTACTTCCATATTCATAGCTCTCTTCCCCTAACCAATCTATATACATATTATATACTTAAAAAAAAGAAATGACAAGAAGTTCTCATCATTTAAATTATTAGTTCTTTAATTTTATTGCTATTTATCTTTTTAAAACTCTTTATCCTTTAATTAACTTATTCTTAAAAAAGATCCCTTATAATATGCCATACATTCACCTTCAAGTTAAATATCAATAACTCAACACAATTTTTTTTACTTTTTCTTCATCCATTTTCCTAAATTCTATTTCTTTTATAATATTAAATACTTCACCAACACTTAATGAATTTAATTCAAGATCTTTATCATATATTATAATTCCTAATTCTTTTAAATACTTTATACAAGATATAATATAATTTAAAAAATCTTTAATACAACTACTTTCTAATTCACTTAAAGTTATATTATTTTTTTCTTCATATACCTCAAAAAAATACAATAAAGCAAGAGTATTCTTAATCTTATTTTTAGCATATGATGAATAATTTTCTGCCAATAGAATTGTTGTAAATTTATCTAAGTTTTTTATTGTTAATCCGATAGTCTTATTACCAGATAATAGATTCATTAAATATTCTTTTTTACAAGAATTTAAATACTTTATAACTTCTAATTCTCCTTGATCTTTAAATAATAAACATTCATGTATATCTATTTCTAAATTAGCAAGTTCGATTGCTTTAAATCCTTTACCAATTATACTTTCATATTCTTTTTTAAAATCTAGTGCTAGTTTTTGATTAATTTCCATCAAATCTACAATTAAACTTTCAATATTTTTCATTTGAATTTTGGTTAAAGACTCATTATCTAATTCATCTTTTGTATTAATTTTAGGATAATTTTTACAATATAATTCTTTGATACCAGTTATAAACTTTTCTTTTTTCTTCCTCTTTAGGATCCCTTTATTAAATTGTTCTCGATAAAAACTTGCATCTTTACTACTTATTTCTTGAGATCCTACTACCAATACATCAGGAATATATAAACTATAAGATGATATATTTTTCTCTACTACAATATTTACTTTCTTTTTTAATTCAATTGACTCTATTCGATATGAAAAATCTAAATGAGCAGGTGTTAAAATAGGAAATAAACACCCAGTCATTAATTCTTTTCCATATAAATTATTATCTTTATCTTTTACAATTATATATACTATATTTACTCCTTCTAAATTATTTACTTTTTTAAATTCTTTTTGATTTTTACTAACATAATACTTTTCTAAAAATGATATTACAGTTGGATCTACTATTAATTTTTTAGGAATTAAGTTTTCTAATAATTTTCCTTTTTCTTCTTTTAAATCAAAAGTTTCTACTCTAGGATCCATATAAATTTCCTTAACTGATATAAGATTTCCTTTATAATAAGTCATAAGATCACCTCATAATTTTATATTAGCATAAATTTAAAAAAAAGAAAACTATTTCTAGTTCTCTTCTATAAATTCATTTTCAAGTACTTCTAATGGTTCACTATCAGAAAATGCTGTTTCAAGATCAAAATCAACATTTTGATAAGCCTTAATACCTGTTCCAGCAGGAATTAATTTACCAATAATAACATTTTCTTTTAATCCCTCTAAATGATCTACCTTACCACGAATAGCAGCATCAGTTAAGATACGAGTTGTCTCTTGGAATGATGCAGCAGATAGGAATGAATCAGTTTCAAGGGATGCTTTAGTAATACCAAATAAAACTGGTACTGCTGTTGCAGGTCTTTTTCCTTCAAGAATTGTTTTCTTATTACCATCTGTAAATTCATGGAAATTAACAAGTGATCCAGGAAGTAATAAAGTATCACCTGAGTCAACTATTCTCATTTTAGAAATCATACGACTTGCAATAATTTCAACGTGTTTATCAGAAATTTCAACACCTTGACTACGATAAGCATTTTGAACTTCTTTTAAGATATATTCTTGAGTTGTTAATGGATCAGTTACTTGAAGTAATTCTTTTGGACTTATTGCTCCTTCAGTTAATTTATCTCCAGGATTTACAATATCTCCCTTTGAAACTCTAAGTTTTGCTCCATAATTTGTAACATGATCTTTAGTTTCCAAATCATTTTTAATACTAATCTTAAATTTACCATGATCTTCTGTAATTTTAGAAACTTTTCCTGCAATTTCAGCAATAGTTGCTTTTCCTTTAGGATTTCTTGCTTCAAATAATTCCTGAACACGTGGAAGACCTTGAGTAATATCTTCTTCTCCAGCTACTCCTCCAGTATGGAATGTTCTCATTGTAAGCTGTGTACCTGGCTCTCCAATTGATTGAGCAGCCATAACACCAATTGCTTCTCCTATCTCAACAATATTACCTGTTGCAAGATTTCGTCCATAGCACTTACAACATACTCCATGATGAGTATTACATGTTAAAACAGATCTTATCTCTACTTCTTCTATTCCAGCTTCTATAATTTTATCAGCTTTGCTTTCAGTAATTAATTCATTTCGTTCAATAATAACTTCTTTGGTTTCAGGATGAAGAATTCTTTTGTTTGCAAAACGACCAACAATTCGATCATATAATTTTTCAATTACAGATCCATTTTTATCATTTAAGAAAGCACGTACTAAAACACCACTGTCTGTTCCACAATCATCTTCTTTAACGATAATATCTTGAGATACATCAACAAGTCTTCTTGTTAAATATCCTGAATCGGCTGTCTTTAATGCAGTATCTGCAGATCCTTTTCTAGCTCCATGAGTAGATAAGAAGAACTCGGATACTGATAATCCTTCAATAAAGTTTGAAGTAACTGGAATTTCTACTGGTTCTCCATTAGGTTTAGCCATTAAACCACGCATACCAGCTAACTGTGTAAAGTTAGAGATATTACCACGAGCTTTTGAATTCATCATCATAAATATTGGATTATCAACATCTGTTTTTGCATATTCTTCAAGTTCTTTTTGAACTTCATTTTTAGCATTATTCCAAGTTTCAATTACTTTATTAAATCTTTCTTCATCTGTAATCAAACCTCTTGTATATTGTTTATTAATTGTATTAACCATATTTTCTGCTTCTTTAATGATCTTCGCTTTATTTTTACTTGTTGTAACATCACTTGCAGATACAGTAATACCAGCAATAGTTGAATATTTAAATCCTAAATCTTTAAGTCTATCTAGCATCATACTAGTTTCAGTTGTTTTATAACGTTTAAATGTTTGAGCAATAATACTTTCAAGTGTTCCTTTTGCAAATGCTTTAACAAGAGGCATACTTGCAATTGCTTCTTTAATATTTGTACCACGTTCTAAGAAATATTTATTAGGTGTAATTTTTTGAATATTTTCATCTGTTGGTTCATTAATATAAGCAAATGAATCAGGCAATATTTCATTGAATATAAGTTTTCCAGGAGTAGTTACTAAATACTTTCCTTTTTGACTTTCAGTAAATAATTTATATTTAAATGAATTAACTGGCACAACAATTCTTGTATGAAGTGTAATTTCACGTCTTTCATAAGCCATTATTGCTTCATTTGAGTTTTTAAATACACGTCCTTCTCCAGGAAGTCCGGATTTTTCCATTGTTAAATAATAATTACCAAGTACCATATCTTGAGAAGGGGTTACAATTGGGCTTCCATCTTTTGGATGCAAGATATTATTTGCACCAAGCATCAATAATCTTGCTTCGGCAATTGCTTCTTCTGATAAAGGAACATGAACAGCCATTTGATCACCATCAAAATCGGCATTAAATGCAGTACAAACTAAAGGATGAAGGCGAATAGCTTTTCCACCAATAAGTTTTGGTTCAAAAGCTTGAATACCAAGTCTATGTAAAGTTGGTGCACGGTTAAGCATTACTGGATGTTCTTTTATAACATCTTCAACGATATCCCATACAATCGGATCTTTATTTTCAATTAAACGTTTAGCAGCTTTTATATTAGATGCAAGATTACGTTTTACAAGACCATTTATTACATGAGGTTTAAATAGTTCTAATGCCATATCTTTAGGTATACCACATTGATACATTTTAAGATCTGGTCCAACAACTATTACAGAACGTCCTGAATAATCAACTCTTTTTCCAAGTAAGTTTTGACGGAATCTTCCTTGTTTTCCTTTTAGCATACTTGATAAAGATTTTAAAGGACGATTTCCAGCACCTGTTACTGATCTTCCACGTCTTCCATTATCAAATAAACTATCAACTGCTTCTTGAAGCATTCTTTTTTCATTCTGAATTATTATTCCTGGAGCATTTAAATCAATTAATTTCTTTAAACGATTATTACGATTAATAACACGTCTATATAAATCATTTAAATCACTAGTTGCAAAACGTCCACCATCAAGTTGGATCATCGGACGAAGATCAGGTGGTATTACTGGAATACAATCCATAATCATCCATTCTGGTCGATTATCTGATTGATAGAATGCATTTAAAACATCTACTCGTTTTAATAATCTAATTCTTTTTTGTCCTTGAGCAGTTTCTAATTCTTCTTTTATTTCTTTTATATCATGCTCTAGATCAACTTGCTTAAGAAGTTCTTTAATAGCTTCAGCTCCCATTCCAACTTTAAAGCCATCACCATATTTTTCATAATAAGCACGATATTCTTTTTCAGATAATGTTTGTTTATTTTCAAGAGGTGTAATTCCTTTATCAATTACAACATAACTAACAAAATATAATACTTCTT
>CAMVCF010000006.1:0-39463 GCA_947165945.1 uncultured Clostridia bacterium
AAAGATTTATAAGTTCTATTCTTAAAAATGATCTAGTTGCATATATTGATAAAACACTTATGATCATAAATAATAATAAAGATACAATAATAAATAGATTTGTCTTTTTGGTTTTCATACTATTAGTATGAATATAATTCATAGTTTTATACAAAAGACATATTATAAAATAGGAGGAACTCATGAAAAAGTTACCAAAAATTAAAGAATTTGAATTATCAAAAAATATTCATAATAATAAACAAGTATTTGATAGTTTAAAAGACAATTTAAATACCAATAATAAAGTTAAAATAAATAATAAAAGAATTGATAAGTTAAGTGTTAAAGATAAAATAAAAGAATTAATTAATCAAAATAATTATATTTTTAATACTAAAGTAACGTTAGTTTTTAAAGATAAAGAAGTAGATACAACTATTGCTGGTATTGTTAATAATCATATTATTACTATGGATAATGAAATAATTAAAATAGAATCTCTTTTAGATATAAGATTTTAAAGATAATAGATTAGTTTGAAACAAAGATTTCCTCTTAATACTTATATAGATCTTTAAATATTATTATACTTAATGGAATTTCATAAGTTTCTCTAACTAGACTTATTTCTTTAATCTTTAAATGTTTTTTACTTGAACTTCACGTTTTGCGTGAAGTTTTTATGTTAAAAATCTAATAAATAATTAGTCATTTATCCTATTCTAAATTATTTTAAAGAAATACATTATAAAGAGGGGGAAATATGAATTATAGTATGTTTGATGAAATAGATTATTTTACAAATCTTAGTAATATGAATGATACAGATAATAATCAATTTGATGAGTCTTTATTTAGTCCATATGAAGGATATATAAGAGGAAATCTATTTAAAAATTTATATGATGGTTATAAGAATTTTAGGCCACAAAGAATTAATATTCAAAATGAACGAGAGGAAATGCTTTTAAATATTGGCCAGTTGTCATTTGTAAGACATGAACTTAATTTACTACTTGATAATTATCCAAATAATCAAAATGCTTTAATGTTATTTAATCGTTATAGAGAAAAAGAACTAGAAGAAGTAGAAAAATATGAAAGGAAATATGGCCCAATTAATATTACATCAAGTAGTATTACGTCCATTCCGTTTGCATGGGCAAGTGATAAATGGCCTTGGGAAGGATAGAAAAGAGGTATAAGTATGTGGAAATATGAAAAAAGATTACAGTATCCTGTAAATATTAAAAATAAAGATTTAAGAATGGCAAGGCTTTTAGTTACTCAGTATGGAGGATCTAATGGAGAACTTGCAGCAGCATTTCGTTATTTAAATCAAAGATATACAATGCCAGATAATCGTGGTAAAGCATTATTAACAGATATTGGTACTGAAGAGCTTGCTCATGTGGAAATGATTTCAACTATGATTTATCAATTAATGAAAGATGCAACCATTGATGAATTAAAAGAAGCTGGACTCGATGGACATTATGCAGAACATAATCGTGCATTATATCCAACTGATGCGAATGGAGTTCCTTTTACAGTTGCTTATTTTGCAACAACAGGAGATGCTAAAGCAGATTTAATGGAAGATATGGCAGCCGAACAAAAAGCTCGTGCAGTCTATGAAAATTTAATTGATCTGACTAAAGATCCAGATGTAATTGGTCCACTTCTTTGGCTTCGTCAAAGAGAAATTGTTCATTTTCAAAGATTTAAAGAACTATATGAAATGTATAAAGAAAAAGGACTTTAGAAACCTAATAGGTTTCTTTTTTTGTCAAAATTTGTCAATTGATTACTAAAAAAAAATATGTTATAATCTTTAGGCAAGGAGAAAATATGAATAAAATTTTAAACAATATATTGAAATGCTTATTAATAACTTTAGTAGTAGTTATAACAGGTGGAATACTTTCTATGAATATGAAAGTATCTCCAAATACATCATTAAGGCTTGTATCTTCTAGTTTAATTAGTAGCATTAAAACAGATGAAGTATTAGATCAAGTATCTGAAGAAATAGAAGACGTTGAAAGTAATCTTGAGGAAATCGAAGAAATTAAAACTAAAGAAGAAAATCCAGAGGCCAAAAAAGAGACTCCAGTAATTGAAGAGAAGGATCAAGAAAAAGTTCTAGAAAAGACTGAAGAGAAGAAACAAGAAAAAGTCGAGGAAAAGATTGAAGAAAATCATCAAGAAGTAGTAATAACTCCTCCAAAAGAAGAAATTAAGGAAGAAGTAATAGAACAAAAAGAAGTTATTAAAAATGAAGTTCCATCTCCAAATGGCTCTTATTCTCCAAATTTAGATGCAGCAAGTGGTGTTCTTGAAACATATCATGGCGTTATAACAGCATATGGACCTGATTGTTATGGATGTACAAGTGGTGCAACTGCAAGTGGATATAATGTTTTAAATGGAAACATTTACTATAATGATAAAACCTATGGAACTATCAGAATAGTTGCTGGAGATCGTTCACTACCATTTGGAACAATTGTAAAAATAAGTGGTTTAAATATTTCAACTGAGCCAGTTCTTGCAATTGTTCTTGATCGAGGTGGAGACATTGGATTTAACAAAAGTATTTATTTTGATTTATTATTTACAAGCGAAAGATCAAGTGATGTATATAACTTTGGTAAACAAACTGCAACATTTGAAATATTAAGACGTGGTTATTAAGATAAAAACATCTTAAATTTATTTCTGTAATCTAGAAAAAGATTACAGATTTTTTTATAATTATCTATTGTTAGATATTTTTTAGCTTCATTTAAAACAATTTCATAATTATTACTTAATAAAACTTTATATTTTTCTTTAATAGTTTTATAAAGATAATCTAATTCTTGATCATTTAAATTAATATTATTTTTTAAAGCAAAATAAGTTATATCATTTAAAGAAATATTATTTATATAGTTTTCAATTATTTTTTCATACATTTGAATCACCTAATAAAGTTTATTCATAATTTATAAAATAATACAAATAATATAGATGGTGATAATGTGAAGATAAATCTTTTAAAAGTTCTTTTATACCTTTCTTTTACAGTAATTGGAATAAGACTTTTTTATTTACAAGTAATTAAACATGATTATTATGTTGAAAAATTAAGGCAGATGAATGAAAAAATTGTTTATGGTGATACAATGCCAAGAGGAAATATATATGATCGAAATGGAGTGTTATTAGTAGATAATAAGTTAGTTAAAACTATTTATTATAAAAATGATTTAAAATTAAGTACTAAAGAACAAATAAAATTAGCATATTATGTTAAAGATTATTTAGATCTTGATTATTCTAAATTAACTAATTCTTTTCTGAAAGATTTTTATTTATTAGAACATGAAAGTGATATTATAAAAAGAGTAAAAGAAACTGATTATAATAAATTTAGACGACATGAAATAAGTGATATAGAATATTATAAGTTAAAAAAAGATTTAGTAACAAGTGAAGATTTAAATATTTATAATGATGAAGATAAAAAAGCTATTTATTTATATTATTTAATGACTAATGGTTATTCTTATGAAGAAAAAATTATAAAAAAGGATGCAACTGACTATGAATTTGCTTTTTTTTCTGAAAGTAATGGGAAACTTAAAGGTTTTAATACTAAGTATATATATGATAGAAATTACTTATATGAATCTACTTTAAAAACTATTTTTGGAAGTGTTGGAAATATTACAAGTGATGTTAAAGAGTATTATTTAAAAAAAGGATATAGTATAACTGATACAGTAGGTCTTTCTAGTTTAGAATATATGTATGATGATTATTTAAAGGGAACAAAAGATATTTATAAATTAGATGGAAATGATTTAATTTTAATTGATAAAGGAACAAAAGGAAATGATTTGTATTTAACAATTGATATTAATATTCAAAACATGGTTGATAGTATATTAGAAAGTGAAATAATAAATGCTAAGAAAAGTTTGAATACTAAGTATTTTGATCGTAGTTATGTAACAATATCTGATCCAAATAATGGTGATATTTTAGCAATAAGCGGTAAGTTATATAAAGATGAAAAAATTACAAATTATAATATAGGAGCAGTACTTGATTCAATGGTTTCAGGAAGTGTTGTTAAGGGTGCAAGTATTTTAGTTGGATATAATGAAGAAAAATTAAAAATAGGGGAGTATATGGTTGATGAGTGTATTAAAATAAAAGCAACTCCAAAAAAATGCTCTATTTATACTATGGGATATGTAAATGACTTAGATGCTTTAAAGAAAAGTAGCAATGTTTATCAATTTAAAATAGCCCTTCGAATAGCAGGAGTAAACTATCGATATGATGCACCAGCCTATTTAAAAGAAGATGCTTTTTCAATTTACAGAAATTATTTAGCTTTATTTGGACTTGGAGTATCAACAGGAATTGATCTTGAAAGAGAAAGTACTGGTATTAAGGGAAAACTTGAAAATGTTGGACTTTTAATGAATCTCTCAATTGGTCAATATGATAGTTATACAAATATAGAATTAAATCAGTATATTGCAACTTTAGCAAATGGAAAATCTCGCTATAAATTACATTTTTTAAAAGAAATAAAAAATGGTGATGAAGTATTACATACTCATGAACCAGTGATTTTAAATACTTTAGATAGTATAGATGAAAAATATATAAATCGTGTAAAACAAGGATTAAATTTAGTTATAAAAGAAGGAACAGGAAAGGGTTATATAAATTCATATGATGCAAGTGGTAAGACGGGAACAAGTGAAACATTTGTAGATAGTAATGCGGACTCTATATATGAAACTGAATCAATTTCAACAGCATTTGTATCATATTTACCAAGTAATAATCCTAAATATGCTATTTCAATTACTTCTCCAAATATTAGTTATGTAAATAATTATAGTACATATATATATCCATTTAATAAAAATGTTATTAGAAGAATAACAGATTTATTATAACAATTACTTTTTTACAAGCTTATTAATAAATTTTTCAAAATATGTAAGAAATGGATAAAAGATAATAATTGATAAAAAATTAAATAATGTATGAATTAAAGCAATCGAATTAGAATTAACTTGCTTTTGTAAATAGATAAGTTTAAAATACTTTGAAATATAAAATAAAATTAAAAAAATAATTGTACCTATAATATTATAAAATAGATGACTATAAGAAACTTTTTTAGCATTTTTACTTGTTCCTATACTAGAAATCATGGTTGTAATACAACTTCCAATATTTTCTCCAAGAATAATCGGAATTGTCATATAATAGTTAAGTTTTCCTTTGTTAGAAATAGATTGTAGAATAGCAACAGTTGCACTACTTGATTGAACAAGACATGTTGTAATCATTCCTACTAAAAGTCCTAAAATTGGACTATTAAGTGATGTTATTAGATCTTTAAATGCTTTATATTCCATAATTGGACTAAGAGTTGATCCAATCATTGATAAACCTAACATAAAAAGAGAATATCCAATAAACATATTACTAAGTTTTCTTTTCTTTTTAAAATAGAAAACTAATCCTATTAAAAGTAAAATAGGAGTATAAGTATTTAAATTAAAAATAGGAGAGGAAGATTCATTTAGACTTAAAAAAGAAGTAATCCATGAAGTGACACAAGTACCAAGATTAGCTCCCATCATTATCCCAATTGAAGAATGAAAAGTTATTACATTAGAGTTTACTAGTCCAACTGTTATTACAGTAATAATACTAGAACTTCCAACTAGAGCAGTTACAATTGTACCTAAAATAATACCTCGTTTAGGTGAATTAGTATAATTTTCTAAAATATTTTTAATTCTTGTTTGAATATTTCCAAGAGAATTAGAAAATAACTGCATTCCATATATAAACATACAAATACTAAGAATAAAATTTAATAATAGCTTCATAGTATTATTTATTAAAAAAATAGATAAGATATTCCTAATTAATAGTATATTGATGAATGAATATGTAATCATATAGAGATATCTATAAAATTTTTTAATAGTACTTGATCACTTAATATGTTCTACTATATAATTAACTTGGTTAGAGTTACTAACTCACAAATTTAATTTATTCGATAATTTATGTCTTAAAAAAAAGATATATCTATTCGGGCATACCACTTGGTAATATTTTTATTACTTAAGCAAAGTGGGATGTCCTTTTTTTATATTAATACAAGGAGGTAATAATGATGAATGAGTGAATGGTTAAAAACGAAATAATTGAAAGTGACATCAAAATTGAAAATATGATTTATGAAATAAGGGAAGTACAATTTATGCTAGATTCTGAAATTGATGCTACCAAATGTCATGAATATATTTGTCACGATAACGTACTATAATATTGTTAAAACAATATCAGTGCTCATAAGTTGATAAATTTTGCAGATGCATCTCTCGAATTAGAAAGGAATTAAAAAATGATAGAAACACTTGAAAAAGATTTTAAAATGGTAATAAAAAAAATAAAAGATGATATAAGAAATACTCAAATAAAAACAATATTTCAGGCAAATAGTAATTTAATAATGTTATATTATAGAATAGGAATGATAATGTTTGAAAATAGCAAATATGGGAATAAATTTATAAAAAATGTAGCAACTGAAATTAAAATAGAATTTCCAAATATTGAAGGATTTTCCGAAAGAAATTTGCGTAGTATGAAACTTTTCTATTTAGAATATAAAGATGATGAGATTTGGCAACAAGTTGTTGCCAAATTACCTTGGGGACATAATTTACTGCTAATTCAAAAAGTCAAAAACAAAAAAATTAGAAAAGTATATGCTGAAGCCACTTTGTCAAATGGTTGGAGTAGAAATATTCTAGATTTTCAAATTAAAACAGAATATCATAAAAGAATTGGAAATAGTTTTAATAATTTTAGCAAATCATTACCACCAATTAATAGTGATTTAGTTAATAATACTATTAAAGATCCGTATATATTTGATTTTATAACTTTAAAACACGATTATAAGGAAAAAGAATTAGAGCAAGCGATGTTAGAAAAAATAAAACATGTTCTATTGGAACTAGGAAATGGTTTTACTTTTGTAGGTAATCAATATAAAATAACTATAGGTGATAAGGATTATTATTTAGATTTATTATTCTATCATTTAAAACTTCGATGCTATATTATTGTTGAATTAAAAGCAAAAGAATTTATTCCAGAGTATGCAGGGAAAATGAATTTTTATTTGTCTGCTGTTGATGATATGTTAAAAAGTGAATATGATAATCTATCAATTGGATTAATTCTTTGTAAAGATAAAAATAAATTCACTGCTCAATATGCTTTAAAAGATATCAATAAGCCAATCGGAATTAGTTCTTATGAGTTATCAGAGTATTTACCCAAAAATATATTTGAGTCATTACCAACAGAAGAAGAATTAAATTTACATATTAATTTTAAGGAATAATGTCATTTGGTAGCAACAACTGATTTGGCTATTCTTTATGAATGTAAAAATGGAACAAAAGAAATTAATCTAATATGAAATTAATTGACAAATTGCCTCTTTTATTGTATTTTATTATCAAGAAAAGGGAAATAAATAGTATTTAAAATTATAAATTATTAAAAAATATTCAGTTATAATTTTAATATTTAATAGATTTTTTAATAAAGTTTTCAAGGAGGAAAAATGAGTTTTTTAAAAGAAAAAGAAAAAGAAGTTTCTAATGTTTTAAATGAATTAGGATATGAATGTGATATTACAATTTTGCCAAGTAATAAAAAAGAACTAGGAGACTTTCAAATTAATGTTGCAATGAGTCTAGCAAAAAAATATAAAAAAAATCCTTTAGATATAGCTGAAGAAATTAAAAATCATTTAGGATGTGATTTTAAAGATATTAATATAGCTAATCCTGGTTTTATTAATTTTAAATTTAGTGATGAATCTTTACTTAATTATTTAAATCAAGGTTTAAATGATTTTAATAATTTATTTGATAAACACCCAAAAAAAACAATTTTTATAGATTATGGTGGGGCAAATGCAGCTAAAGCACTTCATGTTGGTCATATGAGATCGGCAAATATTGGAGAAGCTTTAAGAAGACTTTGTAATATTTTAGGATACAAAACAATTGGAGATGTTCATTTAGGAGACTTAGGAAGACAAGCTGGAATGCTTATTAGTGAAATTAAAGAAAGAGAGCCAGATCTTGTTTTCTTTGATGAAAATTACAAAGGAGAATATCCAAAAGTTTCATATACAGCAAGTGAATTAGGAGAGATGTATGTTGCATCTAACATTAAAGCAAATAATGATCCTGAAAGAATGGATGAGGTAAGAGAAATTACTGCTGAAATTGATAAAGGAAATAAAAGATATATAGCTCTTTGGAAACAGTTAGTCGATATTTCAAGTGTTGAGATCAAGAAAGTATATGATGAACTTAATTGTAAGTTTGATCTATGGGAAGGGGAACTTGATTCTTTTAAAGATGTAGATAGCATGTTAAAAGTTTTAAATCCATTCTTATATGAATCAAATGGTGCAATGGTTATAGATGTAAAAAGCAATACTGATACCAAAGAGATGCCTCCTTTAATAGTTATTAAAAAAGATGGTTCAACAATTTATGCAACAAGAGATCTAGCAACAATTTATAGAAGAATTAATCGTTTTTCTCCAGATGAAATTTGGTATGTTGTTGACTCAAGACAGTCCCTTTATTTTGAACAAGTTTTTCGTGCATCATATAAATCTAAATTAGTAAGTAGTAATACAAAGCTTTTACATTTAGGATTTGGAACTATTAATGGAAATGATGGTAAACCATATAAAACAAGAGATGGTGGAGTTATGTATCTATCTAATCTAATTGAACTTATAAGATCAGAAATAAGACCAAAGATTAAAGAAGAAATTAAGAAAGAAGAAAGAGACTCTATTTGTGAAAAACTTACAATTGCAACTTTAAAATATGCTGACTTGATGTCTAATCGAATGACTGATTATATATTTGATGAAAAAAAATTCTCATCATTTGAAGGAAAGACAGGACCTTATATTTTATATACAGCTGTTCGTTTAAAATCAATTCTTGATAAATCAACCATAAATAACTTTAAATTAGAAAATATCAATAATGTTGAAATGAAAAATATATTACTTAAAATTTTAGAAATACCAAGTATACTAGATCATTCATTTAATGATAAAAGTTTAAATTATATAACAGATTTTTTATATGATTTATCTAGTTTATTTAATAAGTTTTATAATACCTATCATATTTTAACTGAAAAAGAAGAAAGTGTTAAAAACTCATATCTTGCTATGACTAAATTAGTATTTATCATTCTTTCTAATTTATTAGATGTTTTAGCAATAGATTTAGTAGATAGAATGTAATTTGCTATAATTCGACAAACAAGTTTTATATAATACGCATGTGATTATATGAAAAAAAGTTTTGTCGTTTTTTTAATTGTTATAATATTTTTGTTAGGACAAGGAGTTGTATCAAGTGAAAAGAATGCTTTAGTTTTTAAAGAAGAAGACATTAATATGAAAGGAATTTATATTACTTATTTAGAATATTTAAGCTATTTTCAAGGAAATAGTTTAAAGATCAATCAAGTTTCTATTAATAAAATGCTTGATAATATCAAGGAATTAGGTTTTAATACTATTTTTTTACATGTAAGTCCTTTTTCAGATTCTATTTATAAATCAAATATATTTCCTTATTCATATACCTTAAGTGGAGTAGAAGGAAAAAATCCTGGAATGGACTATTTAGAATACTTTATAAAAGAGTCTCATAAAAGAAATATAAGTGTTCATGCTTGGATTAATCCTTACCGAATTTTATCAACTAGTGACTTATCTAAGATTTCTTTTAATAATCCAGCTTATTCTTTATTAAATACAAATGATATTCAAATATCTGATAATGGAATTTATTATAATCCAGCAAGTTCTAAAACACTTGATCTTTTATTAAAACAAATTTATGAAATAATTTCTAATTATCAAGTAGATGGAATTCATTTAGATGATTACTTTTATCCAAATGATACAATTGATTTAGAAAACTATCAAGAATATATTAAAGAAAATAATATAAGTATTAGTGAATATAGATTAAACATTATTAATAAAACAATTAAAAGTATTTATAAACTAATTAAAGATTATGATAATAATTTAATTTTTTCGATTTCACTAGATGGAAATATAGAAAATAATTATGAACTTCATTTTGCAGATGTTAAAACTTGGTTAACAGATAATAACTTTATAGATATTATTATGCCAGAAGTTTATTATGGTTTTGAAAATGAATTAAAACCATTTCAAGAAACTATTTTAGAGTGGAATAACTTAATAAAAAATGATGTAAAATTAGTTCCAGTTTTAGCTTTTTATAAAGTGGGAAATGAAGATACTTTAGCAGGAAATGGAAGATTTGAATGGATAAATAATAAAAATATTATTGAAAGAGAAATAAATTATTCTAAAACTTTATCTAACTATAATGGCTTTACAGTTTTTAGATATGAATATTTATTTAATAAAAATTTATTTAATTTAAATACAAATGAAGAATTAATTGGATTAAAAAAATGTCTTTTGGAATAAAAGTATTTACTTTAAATAATACATATATGGTTGGATATAATAATTAAAATAATAAAATAGATACAAGATAAATTTTTATATATTCTTGTATCTATTTTATATAGAAAATATAATAGACTTTTTCTTTTATTTAAGATATAATTAAGTAAATGAAAGGGGATACTATGGAAAGAGTTCAAAAGGTAATTAGTAATTTAGGATACGCATCTCGTAGAGAAGCTGAAAAATTAATCTTATCTGGTAAAGTATTTATAAATGATAAGGTAGCAAGTCTTGGAGATAAAGTTTTAAAGGGTGATACTATTAAAGTAGATGGAGTTATTTTAGATAATAATCTTTTAAATGATAAAGTTTATTATTTATTAAATAAACCAAGAGGAGTTGTTTCAACAGTTAAAGATGATTTAGGACGAAAGACAGTTGTTTCTTTGATTAATACTGAAAAAAGAATTTATCCTATAGGAAGACTTGATTATGATACAACTGGAGTTTTACTTCTTACAAATGATGGTGAATTAACTAATAAACTTTTACATCCTAAAAATGAAATAGAAAAAGTATATCTTGCTAAAATAAAAGGAATAATTACAGGAAGTGATATTTATAAACTTAAAAATGGAGTTGTAATTGATGGAAAAAAGACTAGTAAAGCTAAAGTAAAATTAAAAAGTTTTAATAAGAAAAATAATACTTCTTTAGTTGATATTACAATTCATGAAGGACGTAATCATCAAGTTAAAAAAATGTTTGATGCAATTGGCTATGAAGTTATTAAATTAACAAGAGTAAAACTTGCATTTTTAGATTGCAAAGATCTTAAATCTGGAGAGTATAGAACTTTATCTATTAAAGAAGTAAAAAGATTATATAGTTTAGGAGAATAATATGGATTTACAAGTTATATACATTTTATTTTGGATTTATTCATTTTTAGGATGGTGTATGGAAACTTTATTGGTATCTTTAAAGAGTAAAAAATATATCAATAGAGGATTCTTTTTAGGTCCATATTGTCCAATCTATGGAACAGGAGGAATTTTACTTTTATCTTTAAATAATTATCAAGATGCACCTTTAATAGTATTTATTCTTGCAATATTTATTTGTAGTATAGTAGAATACTTGACAAGTTATTTTTTAGAACTTGTTTATAAAGTTCGTTGGTGGGATTATTCAAATCGTATGTTTAATATAAATGGACGAGTATGTTTATTTAATTCTATTTGTTTTGGACTTTTAGGAACTATTATGGTATCTTTTTTAAACCCATTTTTTATAAATCTAATTACAAGTTTAAAAGATAGTTTTAAATATATTCTTTTAGGAATAATTTTTTCAGTTACAACAATTGATATGATTGTAACATTTACAACTATGTTTGATATTCGAAAAACAGTTATTAATTTAAAAGAAAAAACACTTACTAGTTTATTTAGACCCAATAGTGATAATACAGAAGAAATAAGTAAAAAAGTAAGAAGTATAGTAAGAGAAAAAGGATTTATTCATAAACATTTAACTAAAGCTTATTCTAACTTTTTAATAAATCGAGATCATTTCTTTAAAAGAAGTGAAGAATTATCTAAAATTAAATTAAAAGAGAAACTTGAAAACTCTTATGTAATTGGAGCATTTATTAGTATTTTAATAGGTTTAATTTTAGGAAAAATATTTGGAAATATTAGTATATTTATAATAATTAGTTTTGTTTTAGGAATAATAATTATTCATTTAATAAATAGGAGTAGTAATGGAAAGTGATTTAGTGAAAAAAAGACGTAATAATATTTATTTATCAGATAATGATATAGAAATTCTTAAAAAATATGATATTAGAGATGAAAATTTTTCATCACTTAAAGAAATGATATTTTATTTAGAAGAATTATTAATTAAGATTTCAGAATATAATTATTATTTTTATACGAATAAATAACAATATTTAAAATTGTAATAAATTTTAAATATTTTTTCATACTAATAATATGAAAACAAAAAGTATATGGGAAAATGATTTAAAAAGAAGGTATGATTCTTTAAAAGAAGATATTGAATGTGATGTTTTAATTATTGGAGGAGGACTTGCAGGAATTCTTACAGCTTTTAATTTAAAAGACTCTAATTTAAAGATTTGTTTAGTTGAAAGAAATATAATAGGATCAGGAATTACTTCTAAAATGACAGCTAAAGTTACAATCATACAAGATGTTTTAACTAAGATTAAAGATATATATTTAAAAGATTATCTTAAAAGTCAAATAGAAGGATTTATGATTATTAAAAAGAATATAGAAGATAAAAAAATAGAATGTGATTTTAAAAGAAATGATAGTTATTTATATACAACTAAGAAAAGTAATATTAAAAAATTAAAAAAAATTGAAAAAGTGTTAGAAGAACTTCGAATAGAGTATACAAATGAATCTATTCCTATAGAAGAACTTAAGTCTTTATATTCATTAAAAACTTTTTCTTATGAGATTAATCCAATTAAGTATTTAAATGGAATAATTAAGTATTTAGATAATATTTTGATATATGAAGATACTAGTATTGTAGAAGTAAAAAAAGAAAGTAGGTTTATTAGTAAAACTTTAAAAGGAAATACTATTTCATCTAAAAAAGTGATCTTTGCAACTAATTATCCTTATTTTTTAAAACCTTTATTTTTTCCTTTAAAAGTAAAATTAGAAAAATCTTATATAGAATATGGAATAAGTAAATATAATGGTAATTATAACTTAATTAATATAGATAAAGATATTCATTCAATTAGATTTTATAAAGATAAAATGATTTATTTAACTGGAAGTAAGTATTTATCACATATGAATAACTTAAGAAATGTTAAGAGTATTTTAAAAAAAAGTTTAATTTCAGATTCATTTTATATTTGGAGTAATCAAGATCTAATAACAAATGATTATTTGCCTATAATTGGAAATATATTTAAAGATATGTATATAATTACAGGATTTAATACTTGGGGAATTTTATCTAGTCATGTGGGATCAAATCTAATAAGTTCTCTTATATTAAAAAGAAAAAGGTATTTAAATTATAAAGAAATGTTTTCTCCAAGAAGAAAAATTACCTTTCAAAAGATTATGAATGGAGCAAGTAATATATATGAAAATATTAATGGTTATTTTAAGGGAATGATTACTAAAAAATATTTTATATTCTATAGTAAAGATGAAGCAATGTATATTGATAAGAATGGAATATGTTACACAGTTAAAAGAAAATGTCCTCATTTAAAATGTAATTTGATTTTTAATGAAGTAGAATCAACTTGGGATTGTCCTTGTCATGGCTCAAGATTTGATTTAGAAGGAAATGTTATTACAGGACCTAGTAAATATAATATTAAATAGTGCTTGATAGTAGATAATATTTACTATCTTTTTTTGTAAAAGTATTTTCAAAAAAATAAGAAGATGATATAATTAAAAAGAATAGATAGGGTGATCAAAGTGAGTAATTTAAAAAATACGGAGTTAGAAAGTTTAGATGGTTTTTTTAGAGCAGCTAATTATTTATCAGTTGCACAAATTTATTTAAAAGATAATCCTCTTTTAAGAAGAAAATTAAAGAAAACTGATTTAAAAGAAAGATTAATTGGTCATTTTGGAAGTGCACCAAATCAAAATTTTATATATACTCATTTAAATAGAATAATTTGTAAGTATTCTCTTAATATGTTTTATATATCAGGACCAGGTCATGCTGGACAATCTTTAATTGCTTGTAATTATTTAGAAGGAACTTATTCAAGCTTTTATAAAAATATTCCTGAAAATATAGATGGCTTAACTAAACTTTGTAAACAATTTTCTTTTCCATATGGAGTGTCTTCTCATGCTGCACCTTCAACGCCTGGAAGCATTCATGAAGGAGGAGAACTTGGGTATAGCTTAGTTCACGCGTATGGAGCAGTTCTTGATAACCCTAATTTAATTGTTGCATGTTGTATAGGGGATGGAGAGGCTGAAACAGCAACTCTTGCAACTAGTTGGCATTTAAATAAATTTATAGATAGAAAACTTGATGGAGTGGTTCTTCCTATTTTAAATTTAAATGAATATAAAATTGCAAATCCAACTATTTATGGAAGAATGAGTAACTCAGATCTTACTAGTATGTTTTTTGGGATGGGATATGAAGTTTTTATAGTAGAAGGAAATGATCCGGCTCTAATGCACCAAAAAATGGCTAGTACATTAGATAAAGCAATTGAAAAAATAAAATATTTAAAAAGTCATAGTGATGAGTATTATCGATTACCACTTATTATTTTAAGAAGTCCTAAAGGTTGGACTGGACCAAAAGAAGTAAATGGTAAAATAATAGAAGGAAGTTTCAGAGCTCATCAAGTTCCATTTACTATAAATGATGAGATTTCTTTAAATATGTTAGAAGAATGGCTTTTAAGTTATAAACCAAATGAATTATTTGATAAAACTGGAAAGCTTAAAGAAAAATATAAAATGTTTGTTCCAAAATATGAGAAAAGAATGGGAACTAGTCTTTATACTAATGGAGGTGTTTTAAGAAAAAACTTAAAATTTCCAAATGTTTATTCATATAGGATTACGAATGACTCTGCTAGTGATATGTTAGAACTTGGATCATATTTAAGAGATTTAATCAAATTAAATCCAGATAATTTTCGTATTTTTGGACCTGATGAAGCTCTTTCTAATCGACTTAATCGTGTATTTGAAGTTACTAATCGAAAATGGAATATGCCAGTAAAAGATGGGGATGAGTATTTAGCAAGAGATGGGCGTGTATTTGATTCGTTTTTATCAGAAAATATATGTGAGGGATTACTTGAAGGATATATTTTAACTGGGCGTCATGGAATTTTTCATACTTATGAAGCATTTTCAAGAGTTGTTGATTCAATGATTAGTGAACATTTAAAATGGGTGGTTCAAGCTGAAAGTGTTAAATGGAGAAAGAAAGTATCATCATTAAATATTATATTATCAAGTCATGTATGGCAGCAAGATCATAATGGTTATACTCATCAAGAACCAGGTCTTTTAAATCATATTGCATCTAAGAAGAAAGATCTTATTGGAATGTATCTTCCAATGGATGCAAATACACTTATTTGTACAGTTGATAAATGTTTAAAAGAAAAAGATAAAGTTAATTTAATTGTTGCAAGTAAGCATTTAAGACCAACTTATTTTTCTATTAATCAAGCAAAAGAAATGGTAAAAAAGGGTTTAGGAATAATTGATAGTGATAAGTTTCCTGACTTAGTTTTAAGTTATGCTGGAGATACTCCAGCATTAGAGGTTATGGAAAGTGTTAAAATTTTAAAAAGTTTTTTACCTAATTTAAAAATAAGAGTAGTTGGAATAGTTAATCTTTTAAAACTTGATAAAGAGTATTCGGATAGTTTAACTGATCAAGAATTTGAACAAATATTTACTAAAAAAGAAAACTTATTTGTTTTTCATGGATATCCTAATTTAATATATGAATTAATAAGAGAACGAAAAGTAAAAATGAAGGTAATTGGGTATAAGGAAATAGGTGCAATTACAACTCCATTTGATATGCGAGTTCAAAATGAAATAGATCGTTTTCACATATGTTTATTAGTACTTAGAATTTTAAAAATAAATAATCAAGAATTAGAAAAGTATTGTTATTTGATGTTAAAAAAACATAAAAAATATATTAAAAAATATGGAAAAGATTTAGAAATAATTAAGTATTAGGAGGAATTATGAGTAGTGTAACATCAATTGATTCAGAAAGTGTTCAAACATATTTAAATCAAATTCAATTTGACTATCAAGAATTTGATTATTCAAGTGAATGGCTAACACTTAACTATTTAAATAATTGTTTTAAAGAATTAGAAAGTATTAAAGAAAGTTTTGATAAAGTAAAAAAAGAAGGGGCAACGTATATAAAAAGACT
Organism: uncultured Clostridia bacterium; assembly: GCA_947165945.1. Taxonomy (GTDB): domain Bacteria; phylum Bacillota_I; class Bacilli_A; order RF39; family UBA660; genus RUG591. Next base: position 16,559 of record CAMVCF010000006.1, read on the forward strand.
TGATGAAATAAGACAAGATGCAATTTCTAATATTCCTTCTTTAATTCCTTATGTAAAAGCAAGTATTAATGATGAATTTAATTTTTTTACAACATCCTCTATAAATGTTAATCAAGGAAGTCATTTAATGCTTAGAAGTGGAAAGGGAACAGATAGTGATATTATTTCTAAATTAGATAGTAAAGATACGGTTGCTATTATAGAAGATGATGGATCTGAATGGGTAATGGTAATGACTGAAGATGGTAAGATTGGATATGTTAAAAGAAGTGGCAATGGAAAAGATTATATATTAGTTGAAAAAGAAGGAATTATATCTAATAAAGTCGAGGATGAAGTTATAGAAGATCCAATTTTAGAAGAAATAAAAATTTCAAAAGAAGAAAAAGAGAAAATTGTAAATGAAATGCAAGTTCATTTAAAGGATTCATCAAGTGGTTTGAGAATTCGATCAAGTGGAGAATTTGGTGATAATATTATAGGATATTTACATAATAATGATAAAGTTCAAGTTCTTGGAAATGCTAATGAAAATGGATTTGTTGAAGTTAAAGTAGGAGAAAGGCTTGGATATGTTTCTAAAGATTATCTTGCAGTTTCAACAGAAGAAGTTGCTGATCCAAAGATTGAAACATCTTTCACAAAAACAGTTGTAACAAGTGGATCAAACTTAAATTTAAGAAGTATTCCATCTCTTGATAATAATACTCCAGTTGGAAGTATTAAACCAGGTACATCAGTTACAGTTTTAAGTGAAAATAATGGTTGGGCTGAAATCAAAATAGATGGAAAAAGGTATTATGTATCTTCAAAATATTTAAAATAGGGGGCGCTATGAAAAGAAGAATAGATGGAATAGCTATTAAAGATACAACCGAAATAATCTCTACTCAACTTAATGATTTAATAGATAAAAAAGAAAAATTAAAACGTGATATCAAAAATATTTTAACTTATTACAAAGGACTTGATGCTTTTAATATTGTTAAAAAGTATGAAGAAAAAGTAGATAACTTAGATACTATTATTGAAAATTTAAAAAACTATATATATTATTTTAATGGAATAGAAGATTCATATAGTGAAAATCAAGAAAAAATAATTGATAACTTAAATCCAATAGATTATGAATTTAATAATTTAGAAAATGTTACTTTAAATATGGACGTTTTTTATCAGGATGGTGATTTAGATGAATTTAGAGATTGATACAATAGGTCTTGAATCAACAATTAAGTTATTAGAAAACGATAATAAGGATTTTATTGATATTTTAGAAAATATTAATACTACTTTAAAACAATTAGATGAGTCTAAATGGGATTCAGAAGAAAAAAGAAAAATAGATGAAGTTTTACTTCCCTATATTAATAGGACTATTACAGATGTAAAAAAAGAATTAAATAGTCCAATACTAGTATTAAAAGTTGCTTTATTTAAATATCAAGAAAAAAATAATTTATTAGGTAGTGAAGTAGAAAAACTAGAAAGTTAGGAGTTTTAATGATAATAGAAGAATATAATAAAAGATTTCCTAGAAGAAATGAAAAATATTTTGAAATGTTAAGTAATGAAGAAAAAGAGATCTATTTAAAAATGTATTTAAATTATTCTAATTTATTATATATGTATTTGATCAAGAAACTTGATCTTGATAAATTTGATAACTTATTAGTAACTAGTAAAAGTAATTTAAAAGAAGTTGTGGAATTAGAGAAGGATTTTTATCAAAAACTTGCTAAAGGTTATTTAAAATATTTATATATTCGAAATAATCTTTATATAGAAAGACTTAGTGATTCTGAAAAAGAAGTACTTTTAAATATTGATAAACAAATAAATTATGATAATTTTATTGAATCAACTTATCAAAAAGTAATGTTTGAAAGTGTTGAAGAAGTATTTAATTTATGTTATGGACCAGATAGTACAAGTTTTTTAAAACCTAGTAATATTATTCTAATTGGATATCGTTTTCAAACTTTAAATAAAAAAGAATATGATGAAAATTATGATATTAGAGAAAAAGAATTAGCATATTTTGAAATGATGTTTCAGACTCTAACAAAAGAAAAGTTAAATTGTCCAGTTTATTTACAAATGTATGATAACTTTTCTACTGATATGGAGGTTGTAGATGGAAGCTTATAATAATTATTATGATGATTATAAAATAATAGAAAGTAAAGCACATGATGCAGCCTTATTTATTGAGAGTAATTCAGTTAGTAAAATGATTGATAATTTATCTCTTGCTAATATCTTTACTAAGTTTATATATGATTGGGATGATAAAGCTGAAGAAAAATTTAAAGAAGAAGTAGAAAAACTAAAAACAAGAATTGAAAATATAAATGATAGTTTTACTTTTTATTTACAAGTAGAAGAAGTTTATACTTTACTTGATTTAGAACTTCAAGAATTAAAAAAAGCTAACTCTGATCTTCAAAACTTTCGAAGAGAACCGAGACAAAGTGAATATAAAAAAACAAAAATTTCTTATGATAAAGAAACAAAGAAACAAGTTGAGAAGAAAATAGATGATACCGATAAATTTAAAATAGAACATAACAAATGGTTAGTAGAAAGAAATAGTTTAGATAGTACTTGTTTAGATCTTAAAACTCAAATAGATAATATGCTTTTATTTTTAAAAAATGTTAATGATGAAATAATAACTAAAGATACTGATCCAAAACAAATACCAAGTTTCTCTTTAAAAAAATATTTAAAATATAATACAGATAATGCTTTAATAGATGGTAATTTTGGTTATTTTGGTTCAATGTTATTTAAAGATGAAATTAATGTTGATCAAGGTATTACTTCTAAAAATCAATATTATATAAAAGATTATAGTATGCTTAGTAGTTATATGTCATATTTACAAGAATACTTTAAAGGTAATTTATCAGTTTTAAATTTTTTAAATAATAAAAGTACGGTAACGAAAACGGAAAATATTTCAAAAATTATGGATGCATTATTAAAAAATGGAATGAGTTTAGAAGATGCAAGAGAGTTATTTCTTGAAACATTTGAATTAAAAATAAATAATAATGCAAAAGAAGTAGTTGATTATTTATGCAAAAGCTATAATATGGATGAATTATCTGCCAATCGAATACTTGCATCTATGGATGTTAAAAAAGGAATATGTAGTTATGCATCCATTGCAGAAGTTATTTTCTCAGAATATAAAGATAATCCTGAAGAGTTTTATCAAGATTTTGGATATCCAATGTATTATGAAGATAGTAAAGGATACCATTATAATTCGGAAATGCTCCTTGCTGATTTATATACTTATGCTAATAAAGAAAGTAACAAACCCTTATATATAAATAATCAAAATGGAGAAATGATAATAAATCCAAAATATGGAGAAAACTATTTAATAAATTGTAAAAATCAAGTAAGTTTATCGTATTTAGAAAGTAAAAATAATACTTGGCATGCTAAAACAGACATAATTAATTCATTTTTAAAAAATAAAAATTCCGAACTATCTATAACTGCAGATACTTATACAATTAAAGAAAGTAATCTTTTTGATATAAAAAATATTTTAGAAAATGCAAGTAATGATGGAAGTCAAGTTCAATTTTTTATTGGAAATTGGGATGGAAAAAATGATGTTGTTATGACGGGACTTACTGGATCTAATGCATTGATTCAATCTGGTACAGGACATGCTGCTTATGTTTCAAGTTATGATCAAGAAAAAATTAGTTTTACAAGTTATGGGGGTACTTTTTCTATTAGTTATGATGAGATACTTAGTTCTGAATGTACATTTGGAATTGCAATCTATAATATTAATGGTATTTAGTTTTGTAAAAATATTGTAAAAAATGCTTGCTATCGAAATGTTATGTTGTTATACTTAATTTGTAATAAAAATAAAGGAGGATATATGGAATTTAAAGCAAATTATGCTGAAATGGAAAGCTCTGCAGGAAAAATAATTTTTGCTGCAAATCAATATCGTGGTGAAGTTGAAGCTTTATATCGTGATGTTGAAAATTTAAGTAATGTATGGAAAGGTGCAGATAATCTAAAGTTTGTAAGTACTGTAAATAGTTATAAAGAAGATTTAAAAGCTTTAGGAGATATTGTTGAAAACTATGGGCAATTTTTAAGCAAATCTGCTCAAATTATTAAAGAAACACAAAATGATGTAACAGCAAGTGCTGGAAGATTATAGGAGGGAATATGGAAGATTTAAGAGTCACACCTGAAGAATTAAGAAATACTGCTAAAGATATGAGAACAAAAGTAAATAATATGAAAGAAGAACTTGAAAAAGCAAGTAATGAAATGAATGCAACTAGTGAATCTTTTGGAGGAGGAACTGCTTCAAATTTAAGAAATAAATATGATGAATTATCTAAAAGATTTAATTCTTTCTATAGTGAAATGATTTCTTATGCAGAGTTTCTAGAAAAAACAGCAGCATCTTATGAAGGTGCAGATCAAGCTATGAAACAAGCTGCAGAAGAATTATTATAGTAAAAGTCAAAGAGACTTTTACAAAGTAAATTTCTATTTACTTTGTAAAATTCTTTTTAAGGAGGAGTTATGGAAAAAATTGATTTAGATTTAGAGTTAACAAAAGGATTATTAGAAAATAAAGAGTTTGAAATAACAGATGGTTTGGATAATTATACAACAAATGAATGGTTAAGTAAAATTTGTTTGTCAAATGCATTTTGGACGGCAAATTATATAGTTAGTCAGTATCAAAATGCAACATCATCTTTAATTAAACATTTAAATGACATAAATAATATATCTGAAAGTGCGCCTCCAAAACTTCCTAATATTTCTGTAGTAAATATAGGAACAAATGCAAGTAATATAGAGGAACAGTTAAATTCAAATATAGAAGAAGAAAAAGTAAATTATATTACAAAGTATGATAATGGAAATGTTGAAAATGTTGAGAAGACAACATATGATTCTGAAGGTCGTAAGTCTGTTATTACAAATGAACATTATAGGGAAGATGGAACATTAGCAAGCAGAATAGTGCAAGTTTATGATTATGATAAAAAAACAGTAACTCGAAAAGCTACATATTATGAAAACGATGGATTTACTATTAAAAAAGAAAATGAAAAAGAAAAAAGTTTTTATAGTTCCTTACAAGAGTTTGAAGCTATACAAAATGCTAATGAGTCAACTGATGCAAATACTGATCTTAAAATTACCCATGAATACCTAAATGCAAATACAACTAAGGACATTTATGAAAGAAGTGATGGTACAATTGCAATTAATGTAACTCAAAATCTTGATCCTAATAATTCTAATTCTAAGCATCAAATAAATGAATATTTATCTTCTGATGGTAAAACTGTTGAGCGAAGTGTTGAATTTAATGTAAATGGTAATTCAATTGATATGACAGAGACCATTAATGAGCAAAATGGGAAAGTATTTAATGAATATTCGTTTGATTCTGATGGTAGAACAATACATGTAGTAAGCACTAAATTAGATAATAATGGCGAGAGTTCTATACCTAGATCATATGATTTAACTTATGACGGTAGCGATTCTTCTTCTAAATGGACATTAGTTTCATATTATAATGAAAATAATAGTCGATGGGAAAATAAAATTGCTCCTAAAGAATTAAATGATCCATCTTTTATGTTAAATAGTTTTGAAAATTCTCCAACAGATAGTGTCGATATAAGTTATGGAATAGGAACTGTTAATACAGAATCATCTGGTTTAAACGTTCGAAGCGGCATGGGAATGGATAGTCGAATATTAGGTACTGCTCCAAAAAATTCTTCACTTGAAATATTAGAGCCTGATAATAATGGTTGGACTAAGGTAAGAGATGAAAATGGAGTTGAAGGATATGTATCTTCAAAATATATTTCGATAAATAACGAAGAATAAAAGGAGAATTATGAGAAGAACAATTTTATATGATGAAATAGGAAATGTTTCCTTTAAATTAAAAACTGAAGTAGAAAAATTAAAAACGATTCAAAGTAAATTACTAAACGACATACCTAAAATAAATGATGCGTACCGAGGAAGTGATGCAACGTTATTAATATCTAAGTATCAAGAAAGAGTAAATAGTATAAAGTCATATATAAATGTAATAGAAACTTATACTAATTATTTTGAATGGATATCTGGATCATATAAGGATACTCACGAAGAGGTAGTTAATGATTTAAGTGAAGAAATACCTGACCAAGTAAATGTGGTGGAAGAGAATAACTTGTTAAATATTGATGATAATGTTTTAAATGAAGAAATAGAAGATTTTGAAATGGAGGATGATTTTAAAGATGCATAATGTAGTATTAGATCCAATTAGATTAAGAGATATAATTACATTGTTAAAAAAAGATAATGAAGAAATAAACGAAACAATTAAAAATATAAATAATACTATTAAATCACTTGATGAAACTAAATGGAATTCTCCAGAAAAAACAAAAATTAATAATGAATTAATTCCTTATATTGATTTAGAAGAAAAAAACATTGCAAGTATTTTAAATGAATGTATTTTTTCATTAAACCAAGCTCTTAATACTTATAGTCAAACTGATTATGAATTAAAACTAAATTCTAGCAAATTAACTGATTTAAGGGGTGAATAAGATGAATGATTATAGTTATTATGATTATTGCTCATATGTAACAACAAATATAGATCCAAATATAGGAACTGATCTTTTATTAAAAGCTTCAAATAATGCTTTAGAACACTCTGTTGTTGATAATATTTGTAAAGAGTTAGACTCAAGTATTACAGAAATTGATGAACAATTAAGAATATTATCAGCAAGTGATCAAGATGATACGGCTATTTATAAATTTCAAAAAATTGTTAAAGAATATTCTAGTGAATTAAAAAGTATTAATGAGTTTTTGAAAAATGATTATAAAAATGTTGAAACTGCATATGTTTATTTAAATCTTTATTTTGAATATTTAACTAAATTAAATCAAGATTTAAAAGTTATTTGTTATCAAATGCCTCTTAAAGATCAATTTATGCTAGATGATAAAGAAAAAAACTACGATAAATATGTTGAAAATTATGAAAAAGCTCTCAAGGAATGGCAAACTAAAGTATTAAATCAAAAGAGCTCTTGTCAAGAGTATGTAGGTTATATCCAAGAATTAGTTGATTATATAAAAAATGTTAATAATCAAGTACCATCTGAGGGCAAAACTAAGTTTACACTTCCAAAATTATCAGTTCCTTCAAATAGAAGAAATAATTATGAAAGTATCTATGGTACTACAGATAGTAGTGATTCAATTAACTTTCCAAAAATCAATTCCTACGTCTTTAAGAAATATTCGTCAAATAAAGATATTACTTTATTTAATATAGAAAAATATAATTCACTATATCATGATCTTCCGGATAAACCAGATGTAATTAAAAGATTAAGTAACGGAAGAATTGTGTGTTATTATATAGATCCAACTAATAATCAAAAATATGCAGAAATGTTTTATAGTAAAGATGGAATATTAGAATCTTTTGATCGAATTCTCAATCATGATGGAACTTCTGTCGAATATAGTTTGTGGTTTGATAAGCATGGTGAAATTATAAGAAGCCGAGAGACTTTAGATGAGGAAGAAAATGAAACTAATATAATAAAATATTATCAGAATAGTATATTAGAAAAGGAAACTGTTGAGTTATTTGAATATGATAATAACCACTGTGATAGAATGATTAAAGAATATAGCATTGATGGTAATTTAAAATCAGTTGAAGTACTTTTTGATGATTATCGAAGACCAATTCAAGAAGGAACCATTGAGGAATGGAATAGTTTACATCCAGAGTATAGAATTGATACTTCAAGTACACAAAATGATTCGACTAGACAAACTATTAATTCAAAAACAGATGCTGTAAGAGATAATTTAAATACAGGTGTAGTATCTTCAAGAGAAGAAAATGTTTATACCGTTGATGCATATGTTAACACTAATACTAATAATTTAAATGTAAGAAGTGGTCCAGGAATAAATTCTGAAGTTGTGACTAGTATTCCAAAGGATTCTAAAGTAAAAGTGCTTTCTGATTCGGAAAATGGCTTTGTTAAGGTTCAATATGGAAATAATCCAAGTGATACCGGTTATGTATCAAAAGATTGGTTAAGATTTGATGATAATTCAAATTCAGTAAATACATTTAATGCAAGTAATGATTCAAATAGTTATATTGGATCTGGTACTATTAATACAACAACAGGCGAAAATTTAAATGTTCGAAGTGGTATGGGAATGGATGCAAGTATTTTAACAAGTCTAAAACAAGGAACAAAAGTAAATATTATAGAACCTGATAATGGATCTGGGTGGACGAAGATTCAATATGGAACTGATCCTAATAATACGGGATATGTTTATTCTAAAAGAGTTTTAGAAGATGATAAATAGTTATTAAAAAAAGTCAATTTAAAGACTTTTTTTTTAAATTATTTTATGATATACTTAACATATAATAGGTGATAGTATGAAAATATTAGTTTTAAAGAAAGATAGAATTATTACTACAACGCTTCCTAATACTATTTATGGAGATTTTCAAATAAAAGATTCTGATAACAATGGTAATTTAATTAATTTAATTACTATTCGTGAAAATAATGGTAAATGGGTTTTATCAAATACGGAAGATACAGCAATTATTGTTAATCAAAACCGGGTAAATAGTATTAATTTAGTTGATTATTTTAGTTGTGAAATATTAACTCGTAAGAGTGAGTATAAATATATTTTATACTGTATTCCATCATTTGATCCTACAACTTTATATCAAGTAATGGATGCAAGTATTGTAATTGGTAATAAGAATTCTGATATTTATTATGAAAGTTCTTATTTAGGTGATTATAATGTGCGTATTTTTTATGATAATGCATGGTATATAGAAACACTAACTGATACTGATTTAATTTATTTAAATAATAAAAGTGTTAAAAAAGAAAGACTTTATAATGGAGATGTTATATTTATCTTAGGACTTAGAATTGTTGTTCTTGGAAACTTTATGATCATTAATAATCCAATGTCATCTGTTAGAATAAATAATCAAAAATTAAAACCTATTTTTTTAAATGATGTATCTTTAGAAAAAGAAATAGAAGAAGAAGTAGATATATATAATGAAGAAGATTATTTCTTTCGTACCCCAAGATTTAAAAGAAATATTAAAGATGAACAGTTTAATATAGATTCACCTCCAGAAAATCAAGATCCAGAAAATGGAAGCCCTATGCTTTTAACTTTAGCATCTAGTATGACTATGGCTGCATCTAGTTCAATGAGCCTGTATACAGTTGTTTCTCGTTTGAATGAAGGTGTTGATGCTAAAACTTTACTTCCATCAATTATAATGACTGGAACAATGCTTATTTCATCTTTAATTATTCCGGTTATAACCAGAATTTATGAAAAAAATAGTCGTAAAAAGAAAGAAAAATTAAGACAAGAAAAATATACTAATTATTTAAATGAAAGAAAAGTAGAAATAGAAAATAAAATAGAAGAACAAAAAGCGATTTTAATGGAAAATAATTCAACTAATGAAAAATGCTTTTCAATGATTATGAATAAAGAAACAACTTTGTGGGAGAGAAAAATAAGTCATGATGATTTTTTAAATGTTAGACTAGGGGAAGGTGATATTGATGCCAAAATTGAAGTAAATTATGAAAAAGAAAGATTTACTTTAGCTGAAGATAACTTAAAAAGTATGTTATATTCTGTTGCTGGATCTGAAAAAAAGATTAAAGAAGTTCCAGTTAGTATTTCTTTAACTGATAAGAATATTTTGGCAATTACAAGTGATGTAAAACTTGCATATCCATTTTTAGAATCACTTATATTACAGCTTTTGGCATATCACAGTTATGAAGATTTAAAATTAGTTATTCTAACTAAAGAAGAAAATGAAAACTATTTTGAATATTTAAAACTTACTCCTTTTGTATGGAATGATGAAAAGACTTTTCGCTTTTTTGGAACTTGTAAAGAAGAAATTAAAGAAATTTCTAATTACTTATTAACTGAACTTATTAATCGAAAATATAAAAATAGTGATGGTAGTGTTGTTAATACAGAAGATTTTAGAAATTATATTCCATATTATGTTATTATTACTGATGATTATAAAAATATTCGAAATGTAGAAATTTTTGATAAGTTATTTAATGAATCTGTTAATTATGGTTTTAGTGTTATTACAATTGATCGTAATTTAAGAAGACTTCCAAGTGATGCTAAAGTATTTATTAATGTAAATAGTGATAAAAGTTTAATGTTAGAACCAGACCTTACAAGTGGAATAAGACAAGAATTTAATGCTAGTTTAAATCATTTTAGTATGAAGTTATTAACTGATAAAATTAGTAATGTTCCGATTGAACTTCAAAGTGGAAGATTTAAATTACCTGATGTTTATACATTTCTAGAAATGTATAATGTTGGTCGCGTTGAACAGTTAAATGTCATTAATCGTTGGAGGGAGTCAAATCCAATTACAAGTTTAGCTGCACCTGTTGGAATAGGTGAAAATGGTGATTTTATAAGTTTAGATATTCATGAAAAGGTACATGGTCCTCATGGATTAATTGCAGGTATGACAGGATCTGGAAAATCAGAGTTTATTATTACTTATATTTTATCTATGGCAATTAATTATCATCCTTATGAAGTAAGCTTTGTACTTATTGATTATAAAGGTGGTGGACTTGCAGGAGCTTTTGAAAATAAAGATACAGGTTTGAAACTTCCTCATATAGCAGGAATTATAACTAATTTAGATACAGCTGAGATTACTAGAGCTCTTACTAGTTTAAATAGTGAGCTTCGTCGTCGCCAAAAACTCTTTAATGAAGCTCGTGATAAATTAAATGAATCAACAATTGATATTTATAAATATCAAAAACTATATCGAGATGGACAAGTAGATGAAGCACTTTCACATTTAATAATTATAAGTGATGAGTTTGCTGAACTTAAGATGCAACAACCTGAATTTATGGATGAACTTATGTCTATTGCTAGAATTGGTCGCTCACTTGGAGTTCATTTAATTCTTGCAACTCAAAAGCCAAGTGGAGTAGTAAATGATCAAATTTGGTCTAATTCAAGATTTAAAGTATGTCTTAAAGTTCAAGATCGAAGTGATTCTATGGATATGTTAAAACGACCTGATGCTGCAAGTATTACTAATATTGGAAGTTTCTATTTACAAGTTGGTTTTAATGAATTTTTCTATTTTGGTCAAAGTGCTTGGAGTGGAGCTTTATATTATCCAGCTGACTTTCGAATGAAAAAAGTTGATATGGGAATAGATTTTATCAATAATTATGGAAATATTTATAAAACGATTGATCAAAATAAAAAGAAAAATTTAAAATCTAGCGGAGAAGAAATAACTAATATTATTAAGTATTTAGATCAAATTGCAGATAAAGAAAATATAATGATAAATAGTCTATGGCTTAATCGAATTGCAAGTTTTATTAAAGTTGATGCTTTAAAAAATAAATATAATTATAAAAAAGATTTATATATTAATCCTGTAATAGGAGAATATGATGATCCAGAAAATCTAAAACAACATTTACTTACTCTTCCAATAAGTGAACTTGGAAACACTTTGATATATGGAATACCTGGAAGTGGCAAAGAATTAGTTTTAACAACAACCATTTATTCATCAGCAACTACCTATACTCCAGAAGAAGTTAATTTTTATATTTTAGACTTTGCAAGTGAAACAATGCAAAATTTAAGAGGAATTCCTCATGTAGGAGATGTAATTTTAGTAAATGATAAAGAAAAACTTGAAAATTTATTTAAATTAATTAATACCTATCTTGAACAAAGAAAAAATTTGTTTTTAAATTATGCTGGTTCTATTATTGAATATAAAAAAGCAACTGGAAAAAATATTCCAAGTATTATTATAATGATAAATGGATTTGATTCATTCTCAGAAACATATCCAGAGTATATTGAACTTTTAGTAAAATACACAAGAGAATGTCCAAGATTTGGAATTTATTTCATGATTACTGCATCTGGAACTAATTCTGTAAGATTTAAATTAAGTCAAAACTTTAAAATTGTTTTAGGACTTGAACTTAATGATAAGAGTGATTATTATTCTATTATTGGAAAAACAAGTATTACCCCATCAAAAGCTGTTGGAAGAGGTCTTGTAAAAATTCTTAATGGAATTTATGAATTTCAAACAGCTCATCCATCAAGAAAAGAAGAATCAAGTGAATTCTTTAAGAATTTAGCAATTGAATTAAATAAAAAATATAAAACTAAAGCAATAGGAGTACCTGTTTTACCAAATAAAGTTAATATGAATTTATTCTTAGATAAATTAGATGATCTAAATAATATTCCAATTGGAATTTATAAAGAAAACTTAGATACATGTTTCTTTGATTTTAAAAAGAATTTCTTTAATAAGATAGTAGGATCTGATCTTGATAATACAATTTTATTTACTAAAGAATTATTAAATGAATTAAATAGTATTAATAAATTTAAAACTTATTTATTTGATCCAACTAATACGATTTTGGAAAATTATTTAAATATTACTAAATATACTAATAACTTTGACTTTGTTTTAACAAGTTTAAATGATAGTTTAACTAAGATCTTAGAAGAATCTAAAGAAAATAAAAATAATATTACTTATCAGCCAATTTTACTTGTTATTTATAATTTTGATAAGTTTAAGTCTAATACTACATTAGATTTACCTGCAATTATTTCAAACTTTAATTTAATTAATAACTCACTTGGCCTTATTAATATGATTGTAATTTCATCAGTTGATGATTTTAAGAAAGTTGAATTTGAATCTTGGTTTAAACAAATAAATGATCCAAGTCATGCTATTTGGATTGGAGAAGGTATTTCTAATCAATTTAATATTAAACTTACAAGAAGTAGTGATCGTACTCTTCAAACACCAATTCAAAACAACTTTGGTTATACAGTTATAAATGGACGTCATAGTTTGGTTAAAGTTTTAGAATTTGATAAAAAATCATTAGAAAAGAAAAATGAAGAAATTCAAAAAGAAATAGATAATAATATAGAGGAGTTATAATGAATACAAAAGTATTAGTAGAAATATATGTTCCAGAACTTGATAAAAAATATAATATTTTTGTTCCATCTGCAAGAAAGATTTCAAATGTTATAATTGATCTAATAAAAGGAATTGGAGAATTATCAGATGGTGCATATCCAAGTAGATTAAATCACGCCTTAATGAATAGTGATACATGTGAAATATATAACGTTTCCTTAACTTTTAAAGAAGCAGGTATTTTAAACGGAATGAAATTATTGTTGATCTAGACTGTCTTTGACAGTCTATTTTTTTAATAATTGACAATTTTTTTATAATCGCATATAATGTTTAAGACTTAAAAAAAGAAATATGGAGGAATTATGTTTAAATTATTCAAAAATTTAGGAAAAAAAGAACTATTATTTATTTTGATATCAATTATTTTTATTTTTATTCAAGTTTTTTTAGATTTAAGATTACCAGACTATATGTCAAATATTACAACACTTATTCAAACTATGGGAGAAAGTCATGAAATATTAAAAGAAGGATTAAAAATGCTTGCTTGTGCTTTTTTATCTTTAGGAACAAGTATTATAGTTGGGTATTTAGCAACTTTTATAGCTAGTAGTTTTGGTTTAAAAACTAGAGGAAAAATTTATCGAAAAGTACTTGACTTTAGTGCATCTGAAATAAAAGATTTTAGTGTTTCAAGTTTAATTACTAGAACAACTAATGATGTTGGTCAAATTCAAATGTTGATATCATTTGGACTTCAAGCCTTAATAAAAGCACCAATTATGGCAACTTTTGCAATTATAAAAATTGCTGGCAAAAACTTTTATTTTAGTTTAATTACTTTTATTGCAGTTGTTTTACTTCTTATATTAATAACAATTATTATTTTTACAGTAATACCTAAATTTAAAATTGTTCAAAAACTAACTGATCAATTAAATAGAATTACAAGAGAAAACTTAATGGGTATTAGAGTTATTAGAGCTTTTAATGCAGAAGAGTATCAAAAAGATAAGTTCGAAGATACTAATAATAATTTAACAAATATTCAACTATTCAATCAAAAAATTATGGGGATAATGTCTCCTTTTATGAGTTTAATTGTATCAAGTATAACACTAGCCTTTTATATAGTAGGTTCAATTCTTATAAATGAAGCAAATATAATAGACAAAATAACTATTTTTTCAGATATGGTTGTCTTTACATCATATGCCATGCAAGTTATAATGTCTTTTATGATGCTAGTTATGATATTCTTGATTTATCCCAGAGCAAGTGTTTCAGCTAAAAGAATTCTTGAAGTATTAGAAAGAGAAATTAAAATTAAAAGTGGAAGTCGAAATAATTCTAAAGAAAAAGGATTAGTTGAATTTAGACATGTTTCTTTTAAATATCCTGATGCTGATAATTATATGCTTGAAGATATATCTTTTAAGGCTTCAAAAGGCGAAACTATAGGTATTTTAGGTGGAACTGGATCAGGTAAGAGTACTTTAGTTAATCTAATTCCCAGATTTTATGATGCAAGTGATGGTGAAGTTTTAGTTGATTCTATTAATGTTAAAGAATATGACTTAGAATCTTTATATAAAAAAATAGGGTATGTATCTCAAAAAGCTGTTTTATTTAAAGACACTATAAAAGAAAATGTAAGATATGGCTCTAATATAGAAGATGCAAGAATAGAGGATGCTATTCGAGTTAGTCAAGCTTCTGAATTTGTATCTAAATTAGAAAATAAATTAGAAACAGAAATAGCAAGAGGAGGAACTAATGTATCTGGTGGTCAAAAACAAAGACTATCAATTGCAAGAGCTATTGCTAAAAATCCAGAAATATATATTTTTGATGATGCATTTTCAGCTCTTGATAATACAACAGATCTAACTCTTCGAAAGGAATTAAAAAAATATACAAAAGATGCAACAACTTTAATTGTTGCAAGTAGAATTGGAACAATTTTAAATGCAGATAAGATAATTGTCCTTGATAAAGGAAAAATGGTAGGAATGGGAACTCATCAAGAATTACTTAAAAATTGTCAAGTCTATCAAGAAATTGCTAAAAGTCAATTAAGTGAGGTGGAATAATGGGACCAAGAAGAAATGTTGAAAAACCAGAGAATTTTAAAAAATCAATTAAAGAATTACTTTTTTACTTAAAACCATTTTATCGTCTTTTAATTATTTCTTTAATTTTATCCTTTATTGCCTCCATTTTTTCAATAATTGGACCTGATAAAATAAAAGAAATAACTAATATAATTGTTGATGGATTAGGAAGTCAAATTAATTTTTCTCGAATTAAATCTATTTCAAGTTTTTTAGTTACAATTTATTTAATAGGATTTATTTGTAATTATTTAGTTAATTTTATCATGGCAACAGTTACTAATAAATTTTCTCGAAAATTAAGAAAAGAAATAAGTGAAAAAATTAATAAATTACCTTTAAAATATTTTGATAATACCACTTATGGAGATATTTTATCGAGAGTTACAAACGATGTTGATACAATGAGTCAATCAATTAATCAAAGTATTAGTACTTTAATAAGTAGTTTAACTTTACTTATTGGATCAATATTTATGATGTTTCATACTAATTATATTTTAGCAATAGTTTCAATTGGTGCAAGTATCTTTGGTTTTATATTCATGATGATTGTTTTAATATCTAGTCAAAAATACTTTCAAAAATTTCAAGAAGAACTTGGTAATTTAAATGGGCATATTGAAGAAACTTATTCAGGACACTCAATTGTAAAAGTTTATAATGCAACTAATTTAGAGATAAATGAATTTGATACAATTAATGAAAGAATGTTTAAAAGTGCAATTAAGAGTCATTTCTTTTCAGGACTTATGCAGCCATTCATGGGATTTATTGGTAATTTATCTTATGTTTTAGTTTGTATAGTAGGATCATACCTTGCTATAAATGGAACTATTACTTTTGGTGTTATAATTGCTTTTACTATCTATGCAAGACTATTTTCTCAACCATTATCTCAACTCGGACAAGTTGCAAGTAGTATGCAAAGTGCAGCTGCTGCAAGTGAAAGAGTATTTAAGTTTCTAAGAGAAGAGGAAATGAGTAAAGAAAAATCTAAAAAGTATTTAGATAAAGAAAATGTAAAAGGGGAAATTGAATTTAGAAATGTTTTATTTGGTTATAATCAAGATAAAACAATTATAAAAGATTTTTCAAGTATAGCACATCCCGGAGATAAAATAGCAATTGTTGGACCAACCGGAGCCGGAAAAACCACACTTGTTAATTTACTTATGAAATTTTATGAAATTAATAGCGGTGATATCTTAATTGATGGAATAAGTATAAAGGATTTAACTAGAGAAAATATTCATGATCTATTCATCATGGTTTTACAAGATACATGGGTATTTGAAGGAACTATAAAAGAAAATATAATCTATAATCAAAAAAATATTCGAGAAGAAGACATAGAAAATATTTGTAAAAAAATAGGACTTGATCATACTATTAAAACATTAAGTCATGGATATGATACTATTTTATCAGATACTGAAACTTTATCATCAGGAGAAAAACAACTCTTAACTATTGCAAGAGGAATGATCAAAAATTCTCCATTCTTAATTTTAGATGAAGCAACTAGTAGTGTTGATACAAGAACCGAGGAATTAGTAAGTAAAGCAATGGATTCTTTATGTAAAGATAGAACATCTTTTATAATTGCTCATCGCTTGTCAACTATTAAAAATGCTGATCTAATTTTAGTTTTAGATGATGGAAATATTGTTGAACAAGGAAAGCACGAAGAACTTCTAAAGAAAAATGGTTTCTATGCAAAACTATATAATTCTCAATTTGAAAAAATTAATTAGCTATTAACAATAATTTGAATTTGATATTAAATTATTTTTTCAAATTTTTTTTACAAAAAAGATTGATTTAAAAATAGATGTATTATATAATCTAGATATAGTAGAAAGACTAGTAAGGTAGGAGAAAAATATGAATAGTAAAAAGAAAAAAATATTAATTATAACTTTAGTATTAGTTTTATTAATAGGAATAGTAGGAATAACATATGCCGTATTTAGTTACTCACAAACTGGATTAAATCAAGAACTAGTAACCGGTGATATTTATATGCATTATAAAGAGTCTAATACATTAACACTTGAAAATGCATTACCATCAAGTACATACGATCCAAATAACTATTTTGAATTTCAAATAGTAGGAAAGAATACCAATACAAAATATGATATCTATTATGATATTAATCTAAATAGAGGACTTGTTCCAACCGGAAAATTAGAAGCAAACAGGATACTTGATAAATTCTTAAAATTTAGACTAGTTGAAGTAGTCGGAAATACAGAACAAGAAAAATTTACTAATAGATCTTATAGTGATCTATCAAGTGCTAAAAGAATATATGTAGAAACAATTAATAAAAATACAACAAGTGAAATAACTAAAACCTATAGACTATATATGTGGATATCAAATGATGTAGTAATTGGAAATACTGAAAACCCTGATAAAGATTATGATATCTCTACGTGGAATAATTTATTTGGAAGTATCAGAGTATCAGTAACAGGAGACTTTACAGAGAAAGTTGTAACAACTGATGACAGTTGCTTTGAAACGGTTTTATCAAAAGTATATACTTTAAACCCTAATATGACAAGTCAAGACTTCCAATATTGTGTTAATTATGCTACTAGTACATTAGGTATTTCATCAAACGCTGAAGCAGAAGCATTTTGTCAAGGAACCGAAGTATATAATGATTTAAATTTACAATACTTTATATATGATGGCGCTCCTGGAAATCCAGCTCATGATTTTGAAGAACATAATATAGTAACTTTAGCCAATGGAATAGAAATAAATAATTATGATTCAAGTTGTGGAAGTGATGTAGTAATACCAAGTACGCTACCTGGTCGATCATATGTATTAAATACAAATATGACAAGTGAAGAGTTACAGTCATGTGTTAATTATTTAACAGATAAGGGATTTGGAAGCCATCTGCAAGCAGGAGAGACAATTGAGGCATTTTGTCAAGGAACAGGAATAATAGATGAATATACTTTTCAAGACGCATTGGATAATAATGGTTGTACACCAACTGATTTAATTTATTTTGAAGAACACAATATTATAACTTCAGTTATAAGTAGATATCCTGTATTGGGAATAGCTACTGATGCTTTTATTAACAAAGGATTAACAAATGTAAAATTTCCAAATAGTGTAATAAAAATTGATGCTCGTAGTTTTCCAATTAATCATTTAACAAGTGTTAATATACCTAGTTCTGTAACAGTTTTGGCTTGCAATGCATTTGAATCCCAAAAAGACAATTTAGGAAATCCTATTGTAATTGATTTAGTTTATGAAAACTCTAATTTGCAATGTTCAGATTTAGGTGGAAAATAATAGCATAATTAATAAATAATATATTTATTAATAAGTATTATAAAAGATAGAATATTAATTGTATTCTATCTTTCTTTTAAGTTATCATATAGGTAATTAAAGTAATTATGTTGAATTGCTAGGTTTGAATATTTTATTTTGTTTTCTATTGTTTCATTTATTTTAATTAAGTCTTCAACCGAATAGGTTTTATTTGAATAGTAAGTCATATTTGATGTTTGAGCATCATAGTATCCTATTTCATTTTTCCAAGATGAATCTGCAAATATGGTCATACTTGTATAAGTTGGAGAAAATAAATCATCTCCTACATAATACCTTAAGTCATAGTTTAAATTAAATAAATTAGCAATTGTTGGAGTTACATTAATATAACTTGTATATTCTTGAAATGTTGTTCCTTCTAGATCATTTGACCAAATTACAAAAGGTACTCTTTCATTTTCATATTTTTCATCAATTGAATAGGGAAGTGCTTCTTTTAAAATAGTATTTGATAGTCCATATGGGTAGTGATCTCCATACAAAACAATAACTGTATTATCTAGTTTATTTTGATCTTTAAGTCCTTTTAATAAAACTCCTAATCCATCATCTAATACTTTTAATTTAGACATATATCTCTTTAGTTTAATATCATAGTTATCATACATACTATCTTCAAATAAATATAAGTATTTATCTCCATATAAACTTTGTCCATATGGTTGATGAGATGTTACTGTAGTAAGCCAAGTCATGAAACGTTCATCTTTTTTATAATTACTTAAGATTTTTACAACCTCAGTCATGAATTCTTCATCACTTGCCCATTCCTCTTCTTTGGTATTATGAGTAATATTTAAGTCATCAACATCATAATATCTTTCACTTCCCATATTAGAGTGAATTTCTCTTCTTTGATAATACTTTTCTGTATAATCATGCATCGAGGTTGTTTTGTATCCTTTTTCTTTAAATAAATTAAAAATACTTTCGGGATATAAATTATTACTATAAGTATTAGCAGTACATTTATTATAAATTGAATAAAGTCCTATCATTCCTGATAATTCATTATTTCCAGTTGCACATGAATTTCTTGGAGAATAATTGTTTTTAAAATAATAACCACTACTTACTAATTTATAAAAATTTGGATATAACTCTTCATTTATAAAAATATCATTAACTGATTCCATCATAATAACAATTAAGTTTTTATTTTCAAATAATCCTGTATAACTATTTTCTTCATGTATTTTATTATTAATAAAATATTCATTTAAATTATTTAAAACTAAATCATCACTTGAATTAATTAATTCTAACCATTTAGAGTCATCTATATTTTTATTATCTTGATTATATGTATAATTGGTTTTAATAATTTCTACTTCATTTTTTAAAAATATATTTTTAATATCTAAAATGCTATAAATAGTTGTTCCAAATTGTTTAATGGCAATACTTGGATTAGTTGGATTTATAAATAATTCTTTATTTTTTATAGTTTGTAATTTATTTTGAAAAATATCAAGATCAATTGTTAAATAAAAACTAAATCCAAATATAAGTAAAAAACTTATTAATGCTAAAGTTTCTTTTAATTTATCAAATTTATTATCTACTTTTAGATTTATTTTTTTCTTATCAATTAATTTATAATAGATTATAATTATTATTCCTGGTATAAATAAAAGATAATAATACCAATAAAAACTTTTTATAAAGTCTATAATGTATGATAATACCGCACCTGCTTGACTTGATACATTAAAAGACATATAAACACCTATAAAATTATGAAATCCTGCTTGAATAAGTGAATAAAAAGAAAAACTAAAAACTATTAAAATATTTAATATTTTAACTATTTTTTCTTTTAAATATAATTCAATATAACCTATTATCATACTAATAATAATGGTACTAAAAAGAATTCTTAAAGTTGATGGATCAATTATATTTTGATGACTTATAGCTTTAAATATTATTTCAATTAAAAATAATAGAACTAGAAGTATGATAGTATTATATAAAAACTTATTTATTTTTTTCAAAATAATTCCTTCTTTCAGGAATCATTGTATCATATTACCCTTAATTTGTAAATTTGACAAATTAAATAAATTATGTTATAATACCGAGGATTTTAAAGGGGGACATTATGAATTATCAAGAATCACTTAAATATTTAGGACTTAATTTTAATTATACAAAAGATGAATTAAGAAAAAAATTTAGATTTCTTGCTAAAGAATATCATCCAGATACTAATATAAATAAAGTAGGATCAGAAGAAAAATTTAAAGAATTAAATCTTGCATATCATTTATTACTTAAAAGATTGGAAAATGATAAGTTAATAAAAAATGAAGAAGATCTTATTATTCTAAAAAATCAAATTATTTTAGAAATTAAAGAGTTAAAAGATAAATATTCTTATAAAGAAGTATATGATTTTGGAATTAAATATTTATTACTTTTATCTAAAATAAATAATTTAAGAAGAGTATTAATTCTAAAAGATAAATTTGAAAAAGAAAAAAGTATTTTATTAAAAGAAATTATTTTACCTAAGAAAAAGCAAGAATTATATAATACAATTGATAAATTTAAGGAAAGATATGGAAAATATGTAAGAGAAATATCTATTAAGTATCTAAAGTTATTACTAAATGTCAATGAAATAGATAATTTAGAGAAATTAAAATTTGATTTTTTAAAAGAAATTCATGAAGAGTATCAAAGAGAAATAGATGGTGAAAAGTTACTTGGTTTAAAAGATAAAATAAAAAGAATTATAATTTATAATTTTTATATAAATAGTATAGATAAATCAATGAATAGAATTTGTTTAAATTATGATCTATTAAAAGAAGCTTTTACTCTTTTAAGTATAGTAGACTCAAAAAATATTAAAGAAATTATAACTATTTTAGAAAAAATTGATTATGATTATCCTGTTTTTGAAAAGAGTAAACTTGATCTTTTTTATTTAAAATACTTAGGTAGAATTTATTTTAAAGATTTAGATAAAGTTGATTCTTTAAAACCTAGAGTTATAGTATATGAAAATGAAAAAGGAAATAGTGAATTAAATTTAAAATTAAATAAATTTTATTACTATGCAACTATTAAAAATATAAGTTTAAATGAATTAATTGATTTTGATTTTGCAAGTTTTTTAAATGAAAATTGTGAAAAGTCTTTGACTTTTTAAAAAAATATGATATGATATAGTAAATTCAAAGAAGAAGAGGAGTACATATTATTTTATTTTAAGAGAGTTAGTGTTAGGTGCAAACTAATAGTAAGATGTATGGAAGGTAGCTTCTGAGATATGTATCTGAGTTTAGTAGGATATGTTGTTAATCGCATTAAGATTTTAAGGTAATTATTATTACAAATTAAGGTGGTACCACGGATTTCGTCCTTTAGGATGAAGTCCTTTTTATTTTAGAAAGGAATATTTTATGGAATTAGAAAAAAAGTATAATGCTTTAATGGTTGAAGATGGAAAAACAAAAAAATGGAAAGAAAAGGGATACTTTAATTGCAATTTAAATTCAAAAAAAGATCCTTATTGTATTGTTTTACCTCCTCCTAATGTTACAGGTGTACTTCATTTAGGACATGCTTGGGATGTAACACTTCAAGATATTATAATTCGTTATAAAAAGATGGAAGGATATGATACTTTATGGCTTCCAGGAATGGATCATGCTGCAATTGCAACAGAGGCAAAAGTTGTAAAAAGACTTAAAGAACAAGGTATTGATAAATACGAATATGGTCGAGAAAAGTTTATTGAGGCATGTTGGGATTGGACTCGTGAACATGGTAATATTATTCGTGCTCAATGGGATAAATTAGGAATATCACTAGATTTATCAAAAGAAAGATTTACCCTAGATGAGGGAATGAGTGATGCGGTAAAACGAGTATTTGTAGACTTTTATAATGAAGGATTAATTTATCGTGGAGAAAAGATTATAAATTGGGATCCAGAAGCCAAAACTGCTCTTTCTAATGAAGAAGTTATTTATAAAGAAGAGAAGGGTGCTTTTTATCATTTAAAATATCGATTAGAAAATAGTGAAGAATTTATTGATGTTGCAACAACTCGTCCAGAAACTTTATTTGGAGATACAGCAGTTGCTGTAAATCCAGATGATGATCGTTATAAAAAGTATGTTGGAAAAAATGTAATTTTACCAATAATGAACAAGCCTATTCCAGTTATAACTGATCTTCATGCTGATATGTCTAAAGGAACAGGTGCTGTTAAAATAACTCCTGCTCATGATCCTAATGACTTTGAAGTTGGTATTC
>CAMVCF010000007.1:0-37955 GCA_947165945.1 uncultured Clostridia bacterium
TATGAAAGGATTTTAATATGGCAAAAAATAAAGTAGAAATAAGTGGAGTTAATACGAATGAGATAGTAGTTCTTTCAAGTAATGAAACTATAGAACTTTTTAAGATATTAAAGCAAGGAAATGAGATAGAAAAGAAAGATGCTAAAGATAAACTTATTAAAGGTAATTTAAAACTTGTACTTTCTATCTTAAAAAAATATGTAAATAGATGTGATAACTTAGATGATTTATTTCAAATAGGAGTAATTGGTTTAATAAAAGCAATTGATAACTTTAATGTAGACTTAGGATTAAAACTTTCAACATATGCAATACCAATGATAAGTGGTGAAATAAGAAGATATTTAAGAGATAATCAAATGCTTAGGGTTTCAAGAAGTATTAAAGATCTGGCATATAAAGCAATTATGATAAAAGATGAACTAACAAATTCTTTAGGGTATGTTCCAAGTTATATGCAAATAGCATCCAAGCTTGGAGTATCAGAAATTGATGTATTAACAAGTATTGAAGCAATGTCAGATCCTATTAGTTTTGATACTCCCATTTATAATGATGGAGGAGATACAATTTATTTATACGAACAATTAGAAGATACTAAAAACGAAAAAGATTTAGAAACAAAACTTGCTTTAAGAAAAGCTCTAAAAGATTTATCTTTAAGAGAACAAAATATTTTAGATAAAAGATATGTAATTGGGAAAACTCAAATGGAAATAGCTATGGAACTCGGTATAAGCCAAGCTCAAGTATCAAGGTTAGAAAAAAATGCTATTAAAACACTAAAAAAAATTTTAAAATAATATCTTAATTGTAAAGTAAATCTAAAAATAAAAAAAGATCATAAAAATAAGTAGAAAAAAATATCATTCTATGTTAATATTAAAATAGGTGGTGTATATGATAAAGTTTTTTTGGTTACCAAAAGAGGTAGTTTATTATGCTGTTATTCCAGTTATTTGTATTTTACTTTTTTATTTTATTTTTTATTTAATTTATAAAAGAAAAAAAGGTACATATTATTATGAATTTGTAGTTGATTATGTATATAGTAGTTTAGGAATTTTATTTTGTGGATTGTTGTTTTGCTTGATGCTTGGATATAGTATAGCAACTTTCCAAATCTTAATTACAAATAATTTATTACAAGATTATATTTTTCTAGCAATTATTTTAGTTATTCTACCAATTATTCCATCTTTCTTTTTAGTATATGTTATAATTATTTATTTAAAAAATTTAAAAAGAAAAGAACGGCTTGATCGAGATCTTGAAAAAGAATTAAAAGAAGAAGTACATGTTAATGAAATTAATAAGCAAGATGTAAAAG
The DNA here is from genome assembly GCA_947165945.1 of uncultured Clostridia bacterium. Taxonomy (GTDB): domain Bacteria; phylum Bacillota_I; class Bacilli_A; order RF39; family UBA660; genus RUG591. The sequence goes on from CAMVCF010000007.1 coordinate 1,331, forward strand.
ATGAAAATAATAATTCTAAGATAAAGTATGAAGATGTAGAATTAGTAAAAAAGACTGTAATGAAATAATTCATTCAGTCTTTTAATTATTTTTATATAATTCTTTTTTTATTTCTTCTAGATTTTGATACATAATAGATAAATAATCTTTATCTTGTTCTCTTTCATCGTCTGTTATATTTTTTAAATTTTTAAATCCGAGAGTTTCGACATTGTTTTCATTGACAATATTTAATATTTCATCTTCTAAAGGAATATTTTCATAAACAAATAGATATTTAATAGTTTCGTTTTTTAAGTAGCTTTTGAAAAGAGCAAGATTTTTTTCATAACTTGAATTATTTTTATCTAAGGAAATGACATTTAAATCATATTTTTCTAAATATAATAAGGCATCACTATTAACAACAATTGTTTTATAATTAGCATTTGCTATACTAGTTTTATATTCAGCATCCAAACTTGATAAATTTACTTTTAATTCTTGATATAAATAGTCAATATCTTTTAGTAAATAAGTACTTGTAATATATTCTCCTAAACCATTTTTAATATTTTGAGAAATCATTAATAAATTAGATGGATTAAGCCATAATTCATCTTCTGTGTATTTATATTGCATTCCATAAGTTGCATCAATTATTTTAATTTTATTGTTTTTATTTAAAAAAGTAATAGCTTTATTTGAATCATTAGAAAGTCCCATATAGATAAACATATCTTTTTTGCTATAATCCTTAATTTGTTTTTCAGTTAGATTATAATTATCAATATCAACACCATCCGGATAAATTGAAGAAACTAATGAATTATCTCCATATAAATTTCTAATTACATATTCTAATGAATAATTAGTTGTAATAATACTTATATTTTGCATACTATCTTTTTTAAATAATGAACAACCTGTAATACTAAGTAGAATAAATAATAAACATATTTTTTTCATATCAACACCATCTTTATTTTACTATTAATTTTAAATTCTATCAAGTTTAATATACAAATTTTTAAAAAAATGTTATAATAAATAGGTAAAGTTAGAAAGGAGAGGTTATGGACGAATTTCTAAAGAAGTGGAATATTGTTATCAAAAATAAAAAGTTATATGAAACTGCACTTTCACATTCATCGTTTGTAAATGAACATAACAAAAAACAAGATTACGAAAGATTAGAATTTTTAGGGGATGCAGTTTTAGAACTTGTTATTAGTGATTACTTATATAAAAATGTTATAAAAAAAGAGGGTGAAATGACTAAACTTCGAGCAAGTTATGTTTGTGAAAGTGCTTTATATGAATATATGAAGAAATTGGATCTTATTAAATATATAAGAGTTGGACATGGAGAGGTTGGTCAAATAAAAGAATCAATAGTTGCTGATATTTTTGAATCTATTATGGCAGCTATTTATCTAGAAGAGGGTTTTTTAAAAGTAAAAGAAGTCATTTTAGATATTATAGTTCCTTATATAAAAGATCCTAAAGTTATATTCTTTAATGATTATAAATCTAGTCTTCAAGAAGCACTTCAAAGTAATAAAAAAAGCTTTTTTTATGAAACAATAAATGAAGAAGGACCAGCTCATGATAAAAGATTTACAGTAGTTGTAAAAATTGATAATATTATATTTGGAAAGGGGATAGCAAGAAGTAAGAAAGAAGCTGCTCAACTTGCAGCCAAAGAGGCTCTTACCAAACTTGCTAAAATTGAAAATGAATAAAAAAGGATTTACTTTAGTAGAATTATTGGCAGTAATTGCATTACTTGCAATTATATCAGGACTTGCAATTCCAAACGTTATATCATCTATTAATAATAGTAATAAAAATACATTTTATTTAGATGCTAAAAGAATGATTTCCAAAGCTGAAGCACTATTATCTGTTGATAAAACAGCTAGAAGGAATTTAACTGACGGAAGTAGTCGTATTTATACATTTAATGAATTAAATGTTGATGAAGAATTCCAAAAAGATGCTGATGGAGGAATATTTGAAGGATCAAATTCAACTGATCCTAATCAAACATTTGTAAAAGTTACCAAACGAGAAGATAGGTATGAATACTGTATTTGTGTTGTTGGTTCTAAAAGGAAAATAACTGGTACAAGTAAAAATTGTTCTTTAAGTAATACAGATTCATCTATTGGTTGTATTGTTAGTACATCTTTAACAGGAATAGATGTTGTAGAAGATAAATAATTAATTGAAATGTAAAAAAAATTTATTTTAGTTTTTATAAATAAAAGAACTCTAATTAAAAAAATTGAAGAAAAAAAGAGCTTCAATTTTTTTATTTTTACATTTAAAATAATAAATTTTTAATATTACTTAAAAAATGTCAACAAAATGCAAATTTACAAAATTTGACACATGAGTGAAAGTGGTATATAGTGAATTTATCAACCGGTTGAAGAAAGGAGATGTTTTGAAAAAAATAATATTTTTAGTGAAAAAATGGAACTAGAAAATACTAAAAAATACTTAGAACAAAGAGAATCAAATTTAAAAGAAAAAGAATTACTTTTAAAACTTAAGTTATCTAAAACAGAAAATAGTAATAATTTAAAAGTTTTAGAAAGTAATTTGAATAATAAGGAGGTGTTAGAAGATGATCTTATGGAAAATGGTTTATTATGTAATTCGAATGATTCTAATCATATAAAAAATAAATTTAGTATTTTGGCATTAATTCTTTCTTATTTAGGAGGATTTGCAACAGGAATTATTAGAAAGGGAATATTAGGATGGATAAAGTAAATGTTATAAAAATGTTTATCTTTGAACAGAAGAAGAAGTTTCTTTTAGGAATTATTCTTCTTCTAATCTTAACAATTTCAATAATAGGATTTTTAAGTATTAATAAAAAGAATAAACAAGAAGAAAAGATTGTATTTGAAAATGTATTGGAAGAAAAAAATGAATTAAATGTTTTAGAAGAAGAAACGGTAGAATACTATTATATAGATATTAAAGGACAAGTAAATGTTCCTGGAGTATATTCGATTGAAAAAGGTAAAAGAGTAGTTGATGCAATTAATCAAGCAGGAGGATTAAATGCTAATGCTGATACGAGTTTATTAAATCTTAGTATGATGTTAAAAGATCAAATGGTTATTATAGTATATTCCAAATCAGAAATAAAAGCTTTAGAAAATACTTGGAAAAAAGAAATAGAAAAAAATGCTATTTGTAAAGAAGTTGTTGTAAATGATGCTTGTATAGTAAATAGTAAAGAAACAACAGTTGTACCAAACATAGAAGAAAATAAAGATTCTAGTGAATCAGCTAATATAAAAGAAAGTGATTTAGGAAGTGAAAAAATAAATATTAATACAGCATCTAAAGAATTACTAATGACTTTATCAAAAATTGGAGAAAGTAAAGCTCAATCAATTATTAGTTATCGAGAAGAAAAAGGATCTTTTAAGACAATTGAAGAGATAAAAAACGTAAGTGGAATAGGAGACGCTTTGTTTGAATCTATTAAGAATTATATTACAGTCTAAATTATTTTATTTAATATTTTTAACTATTACTGTTTTAAATTGTATTTTAAGACTTAAAATAATTCAAAAAGAAAGTTTTTATAAAGAAAACGAAACTTTATTTTATGGAACAATAGAAAAAATAAAGCAAACTAATTATGGATATTCATTTATTTTAAATGGGAAAGAAAAACTAATTTGTTATATAGATAATTTTGAATATGAAATGGGTGATTATGTTAAGATTACAGGTTCTTTATCAATTCCATATAATAATACAATCTTAAATAGCTTTAATTATCACGAATATTTAAAACAAAATAGAATTAATTTTATTTTAAATGTTGAAAAAATAGAATTAATACATAAAAACAAAAATATTATCTATAAAATTAAAAATAAAATAATAAATTATTTAAATACTTTTAAGTCTAAAGCTTATTTAAAAACATTTTTATTAGGAGATACATCTTATCTAGAAGATAATATATACGAATCATATCAAATAAATGGAATATGTCATTTGTTATCAATTGGTTCTATGCATATTACCATTTTAAGTTTTATTATTTTGAAATGTTTAAAAAAATTTAAAATTAATATAGCAATTTCAAATAGTATTTTATTGTTAAATTTATTTTTATATCTTTTATTTATGGATTATCCAATTGTAGTAATTAGAATTTTTCTTTATAAAATTTTTTCATTTTTAAATAATAAGAAGAAATTAAAATTAGGATCAATAAAAATATTTTTTATTACTTTAATAATTCCTTTATTGATAAATCCTAATTATATATATCAAAAAGGATTTTTATATTCTTATTATATTAGTTTTTTACTTATTTTAAATAAGGAACAAATATCTAAAAACTACTTTAATAAGTTATTTAAAATATCTTTAATATCATTTATGGGATCAATTCCATTTAATATTTATTTTAATTATTCCATTAATTTATTGAGTAGTTTTTATAATTTAATTTTTGTTCCAATTTTTAATTTTTTGGTATTTCCTTTAGCCTTGTTTACTTTTATATTTCCATTTTTAGATAATCTTTATTATATTTTAATAAATTTAATTAATTCTTTATCAATTAGTTTAAATAATATATCTTTTGGAGTCTTAATTTTAAAAAAAATGAATTTTATAATATTAATTATATATTTAATTTTATTTATTTTTGTAACTACCGATCTTTTAAAAAAGAAAAAATACTCTATTTTTTTAATAATTATTGTCTTAGTAATTCATTTTAATATAAATTTATTCACAAAAGAATCTTTCTTTATAGCACTTGATGTAGGTCAAGGAGACTCTGGTTTACTTTATAATAATAATGAATCAATTTTAATAGATACAGGAGGATTATATTATAAGGATATAAGTCATGAAACAATTAATATGTTAAAATCTCTTGGAATAAGAAAACTTAATACTTTAATATTAACTCATGGAGATTATGATCATATGGGCGAGTCTGTTAATTTAGTGAATAACTTTAAAGTAGAAAAAGTTATATTTAACTGTGGACCATACAATGATTTAGAAAAAGCATTAATTAAAGTATTAGATAAAAAGAAGATTAAATATTATTCCTGCATTAATGAACTGAATATTGATGATAAAAAACTATATTTCTTACAAACAAAAGAATATGATAATGAAAATGATAATAGTAATGTAATTTATACAGAGTTAAATGGTTATAAATTCTTATTTACTGGAGATGCATCTATAACAACTGAAAAAGAAATACTCTCTAAATATAATTTACCAGATATAGATGTATTAAAAGTAGGGCATCATGGAAGTAGGACAAGTTCAAGTATTGAGTTTATTGATGAGATAAATCCAAAATATTCAATTATTAGTGTAGGAAAGAACAATAGGTATGGACATCCAAATAAAGAAGTTCTAGAAAACTTAAATAATTCAAAAATATATAGAACAGACGAGGATGGAAGCATCATGTTTAAAATTAAGAATAATAAATTGAATGTTGAGACTTGTAGTCCATAGAGAGGAAGATAATAGAATGTATGAAATAAAAGAATATACTGAAAAAGTAAGTTCAACATAGAGAATCATTTTGCGGTACAACGCAAAATGATAAATTTGGTGAAAGGTGCGACAAGAAATGTTGCAGATTATAAATTATCTAGATATGCATGTTATTTAATTGTAATGAATGGTAATCCTAAAAAAGAAATAATAGCATTGGGACAAACATATTTTGCAATTCAAACAAGAAAACAAGAATTAAGTGAAAAAAAGTATAAGTGGAGTGAAAGACTTAGCTAGATTTTATAATGCTGGATATAAGGAATTATATAATGGAGCACCAGCAGATGATATTTTTAAAAGAAAAAAATTAAGATATAGAGAAGACATATTAGATAATATGTGTAGTGAAGAACTTGCAGATAATATATTTAGAATTGCTCAAACAGATGCTAAATTAAAAAGAGATATTATAGATAATGAATATACTACAAATTCTATTCATTATGAAGTCAGTAGAGAGATTAGAAATAGTATCAAAAGATTGGGTGGTACTATGCCAGAAAATTTACCAATTCCAGATAAGAGTTTAAAAGAATTAGAAAAAGAGAGACAACTCCTAAATAAAAAATAAAGTGTAATATGGTATAGAAAAGTAATGATAGAATATAATATAAATAAAGTTTATAAATAATTGTAGTTTTAATAAATTTGGAACAATTTGATTGATAACACCATAGAATATAGTGTGACGCTTCCGTGTGATGCGTTTATATAGATGGGATTATCCCAAAAGGGACTACATTTTGTAGTCCTTTTTTTTTCTTCTATGTTAAAATAATTATCGGAGGAATAAATATGAATATACCAAATCATGTTGCAATTATTATGGATGGAAACGGAAGATGGGCTAAAAGTCGTGGAATGCCTCGAAGTTTTGGTCATAAAGAAGGATGTAAAACTTTAGAACTCATAACTCGATATATTTTTAAAAAAGGAGTAAAAGTTTTAAGTGTATATGCATTTTCAACAGAAAATTTTAAAAGAGAAAAAAGTGAAGTAGATTATTTAATGGATCTATTTGTTGATGTGTTTTCAAGAAAACTTAATTATTTTAAGGAAAATAATATTAAAATTGTCTTTTCTAAAAAAGAAAAAGGATTAAGAAAAGATCTAAAAGAATTAATTAAAAAAGTTGAATTTGCAACTAGAAATAATGAATATATATTTAATATTTGCCTAAATTATGGCTCAGAGGATGAAATAGTAGATATGACTAAGAAAATATGTCAAAAAGTATTAAAAGGAACTCTTAATATAGATGATATTAATAAAGATGTAATTAATGATAATCTTTATCAAAAACTTCCACCAATTGATCTTTTAATTAGAACTAGTGGTGAATTAAGACTTAGTAATTTTATGTTATATCAACTATCATATAGTGAACTTTATTTTACAAATACACTATTTCCCGATTTTAAGGAAGAAGAAGTAGATAAGGCCTTTTTAGAATATAGTAAGCGTGAAAGAAGATTTGGAGGAGTAAAAAATAATAATTAAAATAAAATTATTTCATATATTTTTATAGGTGATCCTATGAAAAAAATAGTAGTATTATTAACGATTATTATGTTGTTAATTCCTAAAAACATTTATGCAATAAATGATACAGCACATTCAAGCGTTGTTATGGATATTGATAGTGGAAGAATTCTTTATCAAAAAAATAGTAATAATGAGATGCTTATTGCATCAACAACTAAAATAATGACATTTTTAATTGCAATAACTTATGCTGGTTCAAAACTAGATTCTAAAGTTGTAGTAGGGGATGAAGTATTAAAAATGTATGGAACGAATATGTATTTAAATTTAAAAGAAGAATTAACTCTTAAGGATCTTCTTTATGGATTAATGCTTCGTTCAGGAAATGATGCTAGTGTTGTAATAGCAAAATATGTTGCAGGAAGTGTTTCAGAATTTGTTAATTTGATGAATGAAAAAGCTAAGGAAATTGGTATGATGAACACCATTTTTAAAAATCCTCATGGACTTGATGAAGAAACTAAAAATTATTCAACTGCATATGATCTTGCACTTCTTACAAGATATTTATATTTAAATTATCCAATTTATTTAGAATATGCTGGAGAAAAATATTATGACTTTGCATCTAATTTAAAATCTTATTCCTTAATAAATCGTTGTAAAATTTTATTTACTTATAAAAAAATAACTTCTGCCAAAAATGGATATACACCACATGCTGGTAAAAGCTTGGTAACAACTGCTTCTAATGATAATTTGAATTTATTAATTGTCACTTTAGATGATCCAGATATTTATCAAAATCACGAAAAATTATATGAATATTTCTTTTCTAAATATAAAAACTATCTCTTACTAGATAAGAACAATTTTAAAATACCTTCTAATACTAAAAATACAAATTTATTTATAAAGAAAAATTTTACTTATCCATTAACAAGTACTGAATTAGATAATGTAGAATTAAAAATTATGATAGATGATGAAAATAATACTTATGGAAATGTTCAAATTTTTCTTGGTGATGAACTACTTGATTCTGAAATTATCTATAAGAAAGTAGAAGATGTAAACAATAACTCGGTTTTAAAAAAAATATTAGAATGGTTAAAAAAAACATTTAAATAGGAAAATTTCTTTTCATAAAAACAAAATTATGATATGATTAATTTGTATTTATGGAAAGTAGTGATTAAATGAATTTAGAATTTTGTGTAAATGAATATCTTCTTGCTTGGTATCTTCTTTATGGTGCAAGTCTTTCAAAGGAGATTGATAAGTTTAGAAAGATTTTATGGAGTAAATATAAAAAGGAATATAATTTTTGCTATAAAGACAAAACTGAAATTATTAAATATGGAAAAGATTTTATTCCAGATAATGATGTTTTATATAATGAAATTTTTAAAAGTGAATTATATCTTTCTTTAAAAAGAGAAACTGATAAATATAAAATGCATTTAGTAAAATTATTTGAAAATGATTCTAAAACATTAAAAAAATGTGTAAAAGAAGTGTTAAAACTTAATTTAAAAGAAAAAGTTGTTTATGTAATTCATCCAAGAATGGAATGCATGGAATATAATTTATCAAATAATACTCTAATATGGGGAAGTGATAAAGATAAACATGATGCTTTGACAATTCTTGTCTTTACAATGGTAAAGGGAATGTATGAAAATTATAATACAGATTATAAAGAAATAGTTGATGCTATTGTAGAGCTTGCATGTATTAATGAAATAGGAAAAAAATTAGATGAAAAAAACACCTATGAATTAGGAGATCCTACTTTAAAAATTATTAAAAGACAACTTTATCCTTTTTGGCTTATGTATTTAGGGTTTGATACAAAAGAAGAGTTATTAAATAGGATGATCGAGGATAAGATAGCTTTTGATATTGAAAATTATCCAATTGATAAGAATATGAAAAAAATGAATATTGAAGATTTCATGAATTTTTGTATAAAGAATAATAAACATATTTTAAAACTTAGAAATGTGTTAAAAATAGAAAAAGAGGAAGAAATAGAAGTAATTTGAGGTATGTATGGAAGACAAGAAACTAGAAAAATTTTTAAACCTTATCCATATAGAAAGTTTAGAAGAATTTAAAAATGTTGTTTTAGAAAAAGTAATTGTAAGTAAAAAAAATAATTTTATAAAAGTTTATTTAAAAGTTTCAGAAATGATTTCTTTAGAAAGTTATTTAAATTTAAAAACTCAAATACAAGAGTTTTTTCATTCTGATTCTTTTATTTTTATAAATAATATTGGAGATAGAAGTTTATATTTAAAAGATTATTTTGAATATTTTTTACCAAAATATGCTGTTTATTTTCTTGATAGATTAAAAATAAATGGAAATAATAATAACTATATTGTAGTTTTTAATCGTGCAGAAGAAAATCAGATCAAAGAATATTTAGAAAGTATTAATGATAATTTAGAAAATTTAGGGTATGAAAAAATTACAATTTATTTAGATGAATTAGAAAGAAAAGAAACAATAAAGAAAATTGAAGAAGAATGGGAAAATGTTGAACTTCCAAAAATCAATAATCCTAAAAATTATGTATCAGATACTCCTAGGTTTGAAGCTAGAAGAAAAAAAATTCAAACAGTTATAGATTGCCGAGTATATTATGGTGATGTAATAGATGGAAATACTACCACGCTTTCTAATATTGTATCAGAAGATAATGATCTAATAATTGAATGTGAAGTATTTGGTAGTGATGTTTTTGAATCTAGTAAGAGTAATTTTAAAATAATTACATTAAAAATAACTGATTACACAGATAGTATGTATGCTAAAGTATTTTTAAATAATAGTGAAGAGTTAACGAGACTTCTTGGAATTTTAAAAAATGGTAAATGGTTTAAATTTAAAGGAAATACAAAATATGATAGATATTCTAATGATGAACTTGTTTTTAATGTAAATGCTATAAATGTATCAGATAAGAAAAAGGAAGAAATTATTGACGATGCTACAGTTAAAAGAGTTGAACTTCATACTCATACAATGATGAGTGCAATGGATGGAGTATGTGCTGTTTCAAAACATGGAGTTGCAACAATAGAACAGGCAATTCGTTTTGGTCATAAAGCTCTTGCTATTACTGATCATGCTGGATGTCAAGCATTTCCAAACGCTTATAATATGATGCTTGATTATAATAAAGGAAAAAGTAAGGAAGAAAGATTTAAAGTTATTTATGGATCAGAACTTACTTTAGTAGATGATAACGTTGAAATTGTAAAACGTAGTAATGATTTAGTTTTAATTGATCAAGAATATGTTGTATTTGATCTTGAAACAACAGGTTTTAATGCAGCTGGAGGAGATTCTATTATAGAAATTGGAGCTGTCAAAATTAAAAATGGTGAAATAATTGATAAGTTTGATAGACTTATTAAACCACCAAAACCAATAAGTGAAAGAATTACAAATGTTACTAGTATTACAAATGAAATGGTAGCTGATTGTGGAAATGAAGAGGATGCTATCAAAGAATTCATTAGTTGGACAGGAAATTTGACAATGGTTGCTCATAATGCAAAATTTGATACTTCTTTCATTGAAATGTGTTATAAAAAATATAATTTAGGAGAATACAAGAATACTGTTATTGATACTCTTGCTCTATCTCGTATACTTGATCAAGATGCATCAAGACATGGATTATCAGCAATTACTAAAAGATATTCGGTTGAATTTGATGAAGCAAGTCATCATCGTGGAGACTATGATGCTTTAGCAACCGCTTTAGTTTTTCATAAAATGATGAAAAAACTTGAAGGAATTAATATTTTAAAAATAAGCGATCTAGAAAAATTAGTAGACAAAAATGAAATTCATAAATTTGGACGCACATATCACTTTAATGTTTTAGTAAAAAATAAAGTTGGTTTAAAAAATTTATTTAAATTAGTATCCATTGCAAATACTAAACACTTTTATAAAACAGCAAGGGTTCTTCGAAGTGAAATAGAAAATCTCAGAGAAGGATTGTTAATTGGATCTGGTTGTTTTGAATCAGAAGTTTTTGTTGAAGCTAGAAGTAAAAGTGATGAAGAAATAAGAGATATTATTGGATTTTATGATTATGTTGAAGTCCAGCCTCCTGAAGTGTATTCTCATTTAATTCAATTGGGTGATTTTAAAGATGAATTTGAATTAAAAAGTCATATTGAAAAAATAATTAAATTGACCAAAGAATCAGGAAAATATATAGTTGCAACAGGAGATGTCCATCATGTAACAAGAGATGATAAGATCTATAGAGAAATAATAGTTAATCAGAAACTTCCTGGAGGAGGATTACATCATTTAGCAAAACGTGATATTAAAGAAATTCCAAGTCAACATTTTCGAACTACTAACGAAATGCTATCAGATTTTGATTTTTTAGGTCATAATCTTGCTTATGAAATAGTTGTTCTTAATACTAATCTTGTTGCTGATTTAATAGAAGAGGTGGAAGTAATAATTGATACTGGAGGAATTCCTTTTTCTCCTCGTATTCCAAATTCAAGAGAAGATGTATATAAAATGGTTTTTGAAAAAGCTCATTCTATGTATGGAGATCCGTTGCCAAGAAATATTGAAGAGAGAATATCACAAGAATTATATGGTGATAGAATTTTATCTTTGGTAAAAAACAAAATTAAAAAAGAAAACGAGAGCTTTAGTGATATAGATATCGATAATATATTTCAAAATGAACTACATGAAGTTGTGAAACTTGGATATGATAAAGTATTTGAATTAACTAAAAATGAGCTTATAGATGAATTAAAAGAAAAAGATATTGAAAAAATAAATGATAATGATTATCTTAATCAAGAAACTAAAAAACAATTAGGTGGTATTATTGGAGGAGGATTTGATGTTATTTATCTAATTGCTCAAAAATTAGTAAAGCATTCAAACGATGAAGGATATTTAGTAGGATCTCGTGGATCGGTTGGATCTAGCTTTGTTGCAACAATGATGGGAATAACTGAAGTAAATCCTTTACCAGCTCATTATTTATGTAAAAAATGTCATTTAAGTCAATTTATGGATGATGATGGGAAACCTTTATCCATTAATTATTCAGCATCAGGCTATGATCTTCCAGATAAAAATTGTCCAAATTGCAAAACACCAATGTCTAAAGAAGGACAAGATATGCCTTTTGCAACATTTTTAGGTTTTAATGCTGATAAAGTACCTGATATTGATCTTAATTTTTCAGGAGATAATCAAGCATCAGCTCATGCATATACAAAAGTAATATTTGGAGAAGATAACGTATATCGTGCTGGAACAATTGGTACAGTTGCTGAAAAAACGGCTTTTGGATTTGTTAAAGGCTATTTTGAAAAAAAAGAAAAATTTAATGTTCGAAATGCTGAAATTGAACGTTTGGCAATGGGATGTACCGGTGTTAAAAGGACAACTGGACAGCATCCGGGAGGAATTGTTGTTATTCCATCATACATGGATGTATATGATTTTACACCATTTCAATATCCAGCTGATGATACAACTTCTGTTTGGCGAACTACTCACTTTGATTATCATGCCATTGATCAAGATGTTTTAAAACTTGATATATTAGGACACGATGATCCAACAATTCTAAGAATGCTTCAAGATTTATCTGGAATTGATGTAACTACACTTCCTATAAATGATCCTAAAGCATTAAGTTTATTATCATCTCCTGAAGCTTTAGGGGTTACAAGTGAAGAAATTAAATGTGAAATTGGAACCCTTGGACTTCCTGAAATGGGAACTAATTTTGTTATTAATATGTTAATAAAAGCAAAACCTAAAACTTTTGGAGAACTTGTTAAAATATCAGGACTTTCTCATGGAACAGATGTTTGGAATGGAAATGCTGAAGATTTAATTGATAATCATATATGTGAGTTTAAAGAAGTTATAGGTTGTCGTGATGATATTATGGTTTATCTTAGTAATCATGGTTTAAAACCTAAAGATGCTTTTAAAATAATGGAATTTGTTCGAAAAGGGAAAGCTAAAAAAGAACCTGAAAAATGGCTTGAATGGAAACAAGTTATGGAAGAACATAAAATTCCTGATTGGTATATAGAATCATGCCATAAAATACAATATATGTTTCCAAAAGCTCATGCTTGTGCTTATGTTATGAGTGCAATGCGTATTGCTTGGTTTAAAGTTTATCAACCTCTAAATTATTATGCTACTTTCTTTTCTATTCGTGTAGTAGATTTTGATATTGAAACTATGATTAAAGGATATGATGCTATTAAAATGAAGATAGAAGATTTAGAAAATAAAGGATACGAAATAACTAAAAAAGAGGGCGATGTTTTAGAATCTTTAAAAATTGCTTTAGAGGCAACTGCAAGAGGAATTAAGTTTTCTAATATTGACTTAGAAAAATCTGATGCTGTTAAATTTATAAAAAGTGAAACCGAAAAAAATACTCTAATTCCACCATTTAGGTCTATTGATGGACTTGGAGATACAGTAGGAAAAACAATATGTCAAGAAAGAGAAGAAAAAGCATTTTTAAGTATAGAAGATTTACAAAAACGTGGTAAAGTATCAGGAACTTTAATTGAAAAAATGAAAATGATGAATATTTTAACAAATCTTCCAGAATCAAATCAATTATCATTATTTTAGAAAAATGTAGAAATATATCAAAAAATATTATTTAAAAACATATACTTTACTGGTGGTATATGTTTTTTAGTATAATGAATTTTATAAGAGAGCTATTTTTCTTTACTGGAAGTTATTCTAATACACTGTTTCCTGATCCTTTAACAAATGAAGAAGAAGAAAAATATTTAGGTGAATTAGAAAAAGGATCGACTGATGCAAGAAATAAATTAATTGAACATAATTTAAGATTAGTTGCTCATATTGTAAAGAAGTTTCATGATGATAAAACTTTGCAAGATGATCTAATTAGTATAGGAACAATAGGACTTATTAAGGGTATTGATACATATTCTCGAGAAAAGAAAGTAAAACTCACAACTTATTGTGCTAGATGTATTCAAAATGAGATTTTAATGTATTATAGAAGTAATAATAAATATAGCAAAAATATTTCTATTAATGAAGGAATTGGTTTTGATAAAGATGGAAATGAAATAACTATTTTAGATATTTTAAAATCTGATAAACCAGACTTTGCACTTGATTTATATGAAAAAGAAAATATAAAGCTTTTAGGTAATTATTTTAAAGTTTTAAATAGTAGAGAAAAAGAAATACTTGCATATAGATATGGACTTAATAATGAAGATGAATTAACTCAAAAGGAAATAGCCAAAAAACTTCATATCTCAAGAAGTTATGTATCCCGTATTGAAAAAAGAGCTTTAACAAAATTACTCCGAGAATTTATTTTAAATAAAAAAGATTAGATTTTCTAATTTTTTTTATATTCTTTATTTTACTAAAACAACTTCTTGTGATATGATTATTAAGAGGGATTTTTATGTTAATAACAAGTTTAGATAATAGTAAAATAAAAAAATATTTAAAATTAAAAAATAAAAAGTATCGAGAAGAACTGAATTTGGCACTTGTTGAAGGAGAACATTTAGTAGAAGAGGCAATTAAAAGTGATTTACTTGTTGATTTATTAGTTCTTGAAAATACTAATTGTCAAATTGATTTCCCATATACTATAGTTACAAGCACTATTTTAAAAAAACTAAGTGATATGGATAGTCCACCAAATATAATTGGGGTTATAAAAATACAAAATAACCATACAATTGTTGGTAATAGAGTATTACTTCTTGATGATGTTCAAGATCCAGGAAATTTAGGAACAATTATTAGAAGTAGTGTTGCTTTTAATGTTACAGATATAGTTCTAAGTCCTTCTTCAGTTGATTTATATAATGATAAAGTAGTTCGTGCTAGTCAAGGAATGATTTTTAAAATAAATATTATTAGAGAAAATTTAATAAATGTTATAGAAAAGTTAAAAAATAAAAACTATCTAATACTTGGTACTAATGTAAAAGATGGAGTAGATGCTGGAGAAATTATTGCTTCTAAATTTGCTTTAGTAGTTGGTAATGAAGGAAATGGTGTCAAAAAAGAAATTCAAGATATGTGTGATAAAAATATCTATATTGAGATGAACTCTTCTTGTGAATCTTTAAACGTTGGAGTTGCAACTAGTATTATATTATATGAATTAAATAGGTGATTTATGGAAAAAATTTTTATTGGTAAATTTGTAAAAACTCATGGTATAAAAGGAGAAATAAAGGTTCGCTCTAATTTTAAATATAAAAATAAAGTATTTAAAGAGGGATTTAAAGTTTATATAAGTGATCAAGAGTTTATTATTAATTCATATAGAATTCATCAAGAATATGATATGTTAACCTTTAAAGGTATAGAAAATATTAATGACATATTTCCTTATAAGGGAAGTGATATTTATATAAATAAAGAAGATTTAAAACTTGAAAATAATGAATTTTTGGACTCAGATTTAATAAATTTAGAGGTTTATATGGATAGTGAATTTAAAGGAATTGTTCAAGAAATAAACTATTTAAATAAAGATAAAAAACTATTAATGGTATCAGGTAAATTAGTTCCTTTTGAATTAATAAAGGAAATTAACTTTGATGAAAAAAAAATAGAATTGGAAAGGGTTGATGGTTTATTATGAAAATAGATATTTTAAGTCTTTTTCCAAATATGTTTGAAGGAGTATTTCAAGAATCAATTATTAAAAGAGCAAAAGATTTAGAACTTGTAGAAATTAATATTCATAATTTTAGAGACTTTTCTAAAGATATTCATTTAAAAGTTGATGATACCCCTTTTGGTGGTGGAGCTGGAATGGTTCTTGCGTGTGAACCAATTTTTGATTGTATAGAAAGTATAAGAACACCTGATAGTATTGTTATTATGTTAACACCTGATGGAAAAGTATATAATCAGAAAATAGCAATGGAATTATCACATAAAAAACATCTAATTTTACTTTGTGGTCATTATGAAGGATTTGATGAGAGAATAAAATCTATTTGTAATATGTTTATAAGTGTTGGAGATTATATATTAACAGGAGGAGAAATACCTAGCATGATATTAGTTGATAGTATTGTAAGACTTCTTGATGGAGTAATTACTAAAGATAGTTTAGAAAGTGAGTCTTTTAATAATAATTTGTTAGATTATCCAACTTATACAAAACCTAGAAACTTTAGAGGAATGGAAGTTCCATCTATTCTTCTTTCGGGAGATCATAAAAAAATTGCAGAATGGAGAATTCAAGAACAAATAAAAAAAACTCAAGAATTAAGGCCTGATCTTATGGGGGATCAAAATGAATGATATTCGTTATTTAAT
This sequence comes from uncultured Clostridia bacterium, assembly GCA_947165945.1. GTDB lineage: Bacteria > Bacillota_I > Bacilli_A > RF39 > UBA660 > RUG591. Next base: position 17,762 of record CAMVCF010000007.1, read on the forward strand.
TGTAAAAGAAAAAGATAAAAAAGAAGTAACTTATTTTGAATATAATAAGTTAAATGGTTTAGAAATAAATTCTAAAAACAAAAATATTAAATTAAAAGATGCTATAAATGTTAATAAAATGGTTGTTATTAATCCAAGTTTTATAGAAAAATTGATTAATAAAAAGATAAATATTAAAATAAAAAAATTGATTGATTTAATTGCAATAATTTATGAAAGTGATGATGAGGATCCAGCTGGTAGTTTGATGCAGGCTTTAAATGAGGTTGAGAAATTTAAAAGAGAAATTATAAATAAATATATTAATTATATGACTAAAGAACAAATAGATTTATTAGAAAAGAAAATTAGAATATTAGAAACTGAAGTAACAGAACATGCTTATATTTTAAATGAAAAAAAATATAGTGAGATGGAATATGAAACTAAAAGATCAAAATAAAATAAATAAAGTTTTAAGTATAATTTTATTAGTTTTTTGGTGTATTTTAATTTTTTCATTTTCAAATCAAGTTGGAAGTGTATCAGAGTCAAGTAGTGATCAAGTAATTGATTTAATTAATAATATTTTTAAATTCTTATCAATTCCTTTTAATGCTTATAATTTTCCTAAAATTTCTTTTATTGTAAGAAAACTTGCCCATATGTTTTTGTATTTTAATTTATATTTAATTACTTATTATGTAACTTATTCTTATAAAATTAATAGAAAAGCTTTTTATTCACTTTTATTTTGTCTTTTATATGCAATAAGTGATGAAGTACATCAATTATTTATAGTGGAAAGAAGTTTTGGAATTATAGATATTTTAATTGATATCGTTGGATCTTTATTTGCATTTTTTCTTTTAAAAATTAAAAAGAAATGATATAATTTATTTAGATTAGAAAGAGGTTGTTATGTTAGAAAAAATATTAAATTCTAAAATTATTTGGACTATTTTATTTGGAGTGTTAATTATATTAATTATTTTATTATTTATTCCAATAAATAATAAAGAAGAAATAGCTCCTCCTAAAGAAGACAAAGTTGTTTATGAAGAAGAAGTTAGTGATATAGATGATACTTTTGAAGAAAAAATAGTTGAAGATAAAATAACTGATGAAGATATTATATTTAAATTAAATGGTGAAAGTAATATAAATATATATAAAAATAATATTTATCAAGAAAGTGGTTTTGTTGCAGTTGATAAAAATAATTATGATTTATCTAATTGTGTTAGTATAAGTGGGAGTGTTAATAATAAAATAGTTGGTGTTTATGAAATAACTTATACTTTAAACTACCTTGATATAAAAAAAGTATTAAAAAGAACAGTTAATGTTTTAGAAGTACCAGTTGATAAAATTCAATTTAATTTAAAGGGCGATGAAATAGTTTATTTAAATAAGAATGAAAAATATGTAGAACCTGGATATAGTTTACTTGTAAATGGTGTTGATATGACTAATTCGGTAGTAGTAAGTGGAAAAGTTGATACTAGTAAAGTGCTAGAATATACTATTACTTATACATATCAAAAAAATAATACTAAAAAAGTATTAACAAGGAAAGTAATTGTTTTTGATTTAGATTCTTTCTTTCAAGTTGATCTTATGAATACAACTATTAAAGTAGTTGTAAATAATGCCATAAGTCATGTAAGACTTCCAAATGTTGTTGTTAGTAATAATCAAGTTATTTCTTATAATATAACGAATGTTGGATCTTATGAATTTCATGTTTTTACTAAAAATTTAAAAGAATATGTTAAAGTAATAAATATTACAGATGAAATGGTAAAGGGAACTCCTCTTGAAGATAAAGCTCCTAGTGGATCATGTAAAGCTATTTTAAAAGCTGGAAAAACAAGTGTAATAGTTCAAACAAGTGATACAGATATTAAAACTTATAATTATAATGGAGTTGTTAAAACAACTAATACTTATGTTGCTGATAAATATTTAAGAAGTTTAAGTGTTATTTTAACTGATTTAAAGGGGCAAAGTACTAAAATTAATTGTAGTGTTACAATGGAATCTCTTCCTGTTATACCTCCTGCAAGTGGGGAAAGTGTAAAATATAAAGCGGAAAGTGATACTTTAAAAGTCTATGTAACAACTAAAAGTGGATGGTATTTAACTAGAATTTGGATGAAAGATGCCAACTATCAACTAAGAAAACAATTTGTAGTTGGAAATAGTTTTCAAAGACCAAAAACGATTTTAGAAAGTGCAATTGGAACAAACTATAAAGACAAGATAGTTTTAGGATTTAATGCAAGTGCTCCAATTAAAGTTGGAAGTTATTACAGTTCTCTTGCTGAAAATGTACCAATTTATAATTTAAAAGAACCATCTCCCTTATTAATTGCTAATGGACAAGTAATTATAAATGATTATTTAACTGCACCTCTTAGTACTGAAATATATTATATAGATGGAAGTAATCAATTAAAATATGCCCCAAGTTTATGGTTTAGAGAAGAAGCAGAAAGAAAACAAATTTATCAAGATGTGATTGATAGTGGAGCACAGAATACAATGATGTTTGGACCTATTCTTGTTTTAGATGGAGTAGTTCAACAAGTAGAAGTTTCAGGAGACTATCAAGCTAAACGTCAAGCATTATGCCAAATTGATACAAATAATTTTATTTTAATTACCACTAATACAGCAACAGCTAGAATGCAAAACTTTGCTAATTTTGTTGGAACCCTTGGATGCAAGATGGCTGTTAATTTTGATGGAGGAGGATCAATAGCAACTTTGTTTAAACCAGCTGGAACTAATACAATTACAACCGTATCTGGAAATGATCGAAGTTTATCATCTGTAATGTATTTTACAGAACTATCTTAAATTAGGACAAAGATACATTCCAAATATCTAATTTATTCATACTATAAATTAGATAGGAGGAAATTATGTTTCAAGAAAAGTGTTATGATAGAGATATCGATGTAAATACCAACTTTTTTGCAGACAATATGTCAAATGATATTGATGTAAATGTTGATGTAGGAAATTTTGATCCTAATATGATGAATAATAATATGATGATGGATAATTGTCCAAATAGACCACTTGTTGAACCTATGCAAGAGCGATGTGTACATAGAACAATTATGCATCAAGTACCTCATATTTGCCCAATTAGAACAAGAATTATAAATCATCATATTTATAAACATACTTATAGACCTGAATATTCTTGCTGCGAAGAAAATGTAGTAAGCAATATTGATCAAGGTTCATGCTGTAACTTCTAGGAATAGCAATTGCTATTCTTTTTTTTCTTTGTTATAATACTTTTAAGTGGAGGTGCTATGGATAAAAGTAATAAATTATTATTTCTAATAGAGGAAAGAAAAAAACTTTTAGAAGAAAAAAATAAATTAGAAGAAGAAATAGAAATTAATAAAGAAATTGAGATCTTTTTAGATGAAAAAATAAAACCGATGGAAGAAGAAAGAAGAAAAAATAAACTTTTAATAATTATAACTTACTTTGTATCTTTCTTTATAACTATTTTAATTCATCAAGAACTTCTTGAATTTATAAATATAAAATATACTATTATTTATAGTATTTTAGAAATCATAACAGTAATTACTCCTAATTTAAGTGCTTTAAGCTATTATGTAAAGACTTTTTTAGAAAAAAAAGTTTTAAATAAACTAAAAGAGGAAAAAAGAATAGCAAGAGAAATAATATTTGATTCAGAGTATCTTTTAGAAAATACTAAAAAGAAAATAAATGAGATAGAAAAATCTTTAAAAGTATTAATATCTATTTCTAAAGAAGTAATAAAAGAAGAAAAAGACAAAGAAAAGGAAGAAGAATTAATAAAAATCCTTAAAAAATAATTTACTTTTTAAATAACCGTGATATAATAAACTTGTTTTAGGAGAGGTATGTATGAATAAAATTGAAGTATTAATTGATAGTGTAAAATTACAAGAAAGAATTAAAGAAATTGCAAGTGATATAGAAAAAGATTATAAAGATTCAGAAGTAGTATTTTTAAGTGTTTTAAAAGGCGCTGTTTTCTTTACAGTTGATTTAATGAAAAATTATTTTCATGATTGTACTTTAGATGTTGTAAGAGTATCTAGTTATGAAGGAGAAAATTCAACTGGAAATATTAATTTAAAAATTCCTGTAAAAGAAGAAAATATTAAAGGAAAAGATGTTATTATAGTTGAAGATATTGTTGATACAGGAAGAACATTTAACTTTTTAGTAGATTATATAAAGAAAATGAATCCTAAAAGTGTTAAAACTTGTGTCATGCTTGACAAACCATCAAGAAGAGTTGTTCCATTTAAAGCTGATTATGTAGGATTTACAATTCAAGATCTATTTGTTGTTGGATATGGACTTGATTATGATGAAAAATATCGTAATCTTCCATATATAGGACATGTAATAAACTAAAAAGAACTAGGCAAATAATAAATTTAGACATTTGTAATATATTAAGTATATATTTTCAAGTGTCTTTTATTTAAAATTCAAATTTATGATATTATTGTTAGATATTCATTTAGTATAAAGAATTGATTTATTAAAGATCAATTGGTCATTAAAAAGTATTAAAAATACTTTTTTTTTGTTGAAATATGTAGTATAATTTTGTTATTAGGATATAAAGGAACTAAGGAGGATGCTATGAAGAAACGTGGTTTTACATTAGTTGAATTATTGGGCGTAATTGTTATACTTGTTATTGTTTTGGGGCTTGCAGTTGTTAGTTATGTAAATATAAGAAATAGTATTAGAAATACTTATTATAATGGAGTAGAGGAATCTATTTTATTGTCAGTAGGTGATTATTATACTTATAATGAAAGTGCAATCCCTGAAGTATTTGGTGATGTAAAAAAGGTTTATCTTCAAGAATTAGTTGATAAAAAATATATTGAAGAAGTTTTAGATCAGAATAATAAAAAATGTAATCATGATAAAAGTTATGTTTTGGCATATAAAGATTCTTATGATAAAACTAACTATGTTGTTTGTTTAGAGTGTGATAAAGATGGTTATCAAACTAAAAATAGTGAATGCAGTGAAGAATTTAATTATGGAATAAATTTAACTGCAACAATTGGAAATACTTCTACTTTATATAAGAGTGGAGAATATACTAATGATAATGTTTTCTTGCATTTTAAAACAATGAGTGATATAGAAACAATTATTGTAGTTGATGAATTAGGAAATGATGCAGGAAGATGTAATGTTAAAACAGAGAATGGTGTTAGTGGTTGTAATGTTCAAATTAGTAAATCTGGAATTTTTTCAGCCTATGGAACTTCAAATGGAAAACAAACTAAGGAAGAAAGAATTAGTATTTTAATTGATAAAACATCACCTACTTTTGATATTTATAGTGGTGATGATAAAATTACAGGAAATCAGACAGTTGATACTGTAGATACTTATTTATTAAATCTTAATGTTATAAATATTCATGATACAGGAAGTGGAATAAAAAGAATTCGCTATTCTTTAGAGAATAAAAATGATAAAGAAAAATATATTGGAATTGATAAGGATAAAGAAACATTTCCAATTGAAAAGGCTTTAACCCCAGGAGTATATAAATTAATTGTTGAAGTAGTTGATAATGCCGGAAATACTACTAAAAAAGAAATTGAATTTGTAGTAGCTAGATTAATTCCAAAACCAACAGCGGATACTGCTTGTAATAAACTTACTTATACAGGAAGTGAATTAACTTTAACTAAGAATATTTCTGGAATTGAATTTTTAGATAATAAAAAAACTGATGCTAAAGATTATATAGTTACAGCTCGTTTAGAAGATGAAAACAATATGTGGTCTGATAGAACTCGTGATGAAGTTAAATTTACTTGTTCCATTGAAAGACAAAAAAGTGCTGAAATTGGAACATGTAACATTGTAACTTATGATGGAACAAAACAAACATTAACAAATGGTGGAGTAAATGTTAGCTATTTAGATAATGAAAAAACTGATGCAGGAAGTTATCCAATTACTGTTTTAAGTGGTTCGAACTATGCATTTACTGATGGTGAGATTTCTAAAACAATTGATTGTAGTATAGGTAAAAGAGATTTAACTATTACTCCAAAGAGTAATCAAAGTAAAAAATATGGCGAAATTGATCCAGCATTTACCTATCAATTTAGTGGTGTAGTATCAGGAGAAGAACCTAAATTTGAAGGTGGATTATCAAGAGAAGTAGGAGAAGATGTTGGAAACTATAAAATTTTAGCTGGTGACTTAAGTATAATTGATAATGATAAATTTAAAAAAGATAATTATAATTTGGTTTTCTCAACTACAACTATAAACTTTACAATTAAAAACAGAGAGGTCTCAACTCTTGATTCGACTTTAGATAAAACAACTTATGTGTATACAGGAGAAGAAAACAAGCCAGGAGTAGTAGTTAAAGATGGCGATAAAGTATTAACTCCAGGTATTGATTATACAATTGAATATAAAAATAATACAGATGTTGGAGAAGGAATAGTTACAATTACTGGAATTGGCAATTATGAAGGAACGAGTGATGAAACATTTACTATAACAAAAGCAGATGATGAAGTAACATTAAGTCCTAAAACAGCAACTTATACAGGATCAAAGATAGAAGCAAATACAGCAACAGCTAAGAGTGGATCAAATATTAAATATGAATATTATAAAACAACTAATTGTACAGGAGAAAAGCTTACTGATGCTCCAATTAATGCCGGAAATTATAGTGTTAAAGCAATAAGTGATGGAAATAAAAATTATAATTCAGGAAGTACATGTGCACCTCATACAATAAATAAAAAGAGTGGAAATGATTTTGGAGTCACTCTTGATAATACGACATTTACTTATACAGGAGAAGAAAACAAGCCAGGAGTAGTAGTTAAAGATGGCGATAAAGTATTAACTCCAGGTATTGATTATACAATTGAATATAAAAATAATACAGATGTTGGAGAAGGAATAGTTACAATTACTGGAATTGGCAATTATGAAGGAACGAGTGATGAAACATTTACTATAACAAAAGCAGATGATGAAGTAACATTAAGTCCTAAAACAGCAACTTATACAGGATCAAAGATAGAAGCAAATACAGCAACAGCTAAGAGTGGATCAAATATTAAATATGAATATTATAAAACAACTAATTGTACAGGAGAAAAGCTTACTGATGCTCCAATTAATGCCGGAAATTATAGTGTTAAAGCAATAAGTGATGGAAATAAAAATTATAATTCAGGAAGTACATGTGCACTTCATACAATAAATAAAAAGAGTGGAAATGATTTTGGAGTCACTCTTGATAATACAACATTTACTTATACAGGAGAAGAAAACAAACCAGGAGTAGTAGTTAAAGATGGCGATAAAGTATTAACTCCAGGTGTCGATTATACTGTTGATTATATAAATAACATCAATGCTAGTAGAACGGGATCTGTTCCAACTGTTGTTATTACTTTTATTGGTAATTATGAAGGAGAAACAACTGAAACATTTATAATTGAAAAATCGACTCCAACCTTGACAATTTCACCTGAAAGTGGTGAAGTAGATGCTAATTCCAAAATAACTTTTACCGAAAAAGCAAGTGTTCCTGGAAGTTTTAAAAATATATCAAACAACTCTGATATTGCTTTAATAAATTCTGGATCAGAACATAAAAACATTTCAGCAAATGCTCTAAGAAGTGTTGAAATAACTGGAGTAAGTAATGGTAATACGACAATTACTATTAATTTTACTCCAACAGATACAGATAATTATAATCCAACATCAAGCTCTTATTCTATTAATGTTAGTAAGGTTGATGTTTCAACACTTAGTATTGTTTTAGATAAAACATCTTACATATATGATGGAACTGAAAAAAAACCAGTAATTACAGTTAAAGATGGTGCTACAACTTTAACCTTAGGTACAAATTATACTTTAAGTTATGAAAATAATATAAATGTAGGAGAGGCAACTGTTACAATTAATGGACTTGGAAAATATAGTGGTAGTACAACTAGAACATTTACAATTGATAAATCATTACCAAATGTTGCATTAAATCCAGAAAATGGAAGTGTTACTTATAATGAAACATCAACATTTACTGTAACACCTACTTCAACTCCTGGAGTTGATGGAAAATGGACTGTTGTAAGTAATGATCCGACTCATGTTGAAATTATTTCTGGAAATAATTCTAATGCAATAAATAACATAGGATCAACAATTACTTATAAAGGAATAGCGGCAAGTACATCTAGTTCAACAATTACCGTTACATTTACACCAACTGATACTGCTAATTATAATTCTAAAAGTGTAACTTATACAGTAAATTCAGTTACAAAGGCTAATAATCCAACTGTTGTATCTCCAAAGAGTGGACTTATTTATAATAATTCTAATCAAGAATTAGTTGAAGTAAGTAATGTTTCTGGAACAATTTATTATAGTACATCAAAATTAACAAGTACAAATTATACAAGTGGCTCAACTGAAGTTCCAACAGGAATAAATAAAGGTGACTATGTAATCTATTATTATATTGTCGGTGGAGATAATTATAAAGATAAAGATGGAAGTATTCAAACAACTATTGCACCTAAAAATCCTACTTTAACAATCGAACTTTCTGATTCAACATATACTTATGATGGATCAGCTAAAACTCCAAGTGTTACTGTAAAAGATGGAACAACAACACTTGTAAAAGATACAGATTATACAGTAAGTTATAGTAATAATATAAATGCCAATACATCATCCTCTATTCCAACTGTTACAATTACTTTAAAAGGAAACTATACTGGTAGTGGAAATAAGACTTTTACAATTGAAAAAGCAAACGTAAATTTAACTATTACTCCAACAAGTGGTAGTGTTAATCAAGGTTCAACAGTAACCTTTAAAGAAAAATCCAATATTTTAGGTAGTTTTAGTAATACAAGTGGAAATACTAGTGTTGCAGTAATTAAATCAGGTGCAAGTTATAATAATGTCTCAGCAAATACTGAAAAGACGGTTACTATTGAAGGAAAAAGTAATGGAGAAAGTATTGTTACCATTACATTTACTCCGTCTGATTCAAGTAATTATAATGTGGCATCTGCAACTTATAAAGTAACAGGATATAAAACAGCCAGTAATTTAAGAGTTGAATTATCACAAACTGAATATACCTATGATGGAAATGCTAAAACACCTAGTGTAAGTGTTTATGAGAATTCAACCAAATTAACTCTTGGAACACATTATACAGTTGAATACCGTGATAATACTAAAGCTGGAACTGCTAAAGTAATAGTAACTGGAAAAGGAGAATATGCTGGAGAAATTATAGCAGAATTTACAATTAATAAAGCTAATCCATTAATAACTTTAACTCCGGAAAGTGGAGATGTTGTTCAAAATAGTTCTATATCATTCCAAGAAAAAGCAAGTATTTTAGGAAGCTTTAGTAATACAAGTCTCACAACAAGTGTTGCAACAATTTCTTCGGGGGCAAGTTATAATAATGTTTCAGCTAATACTAATAAGATAGTATCTTTAAATACTTTAAATGCTGGAACTAGTAAAATAAAAGTTGAATTTACTCCATCTGATACAGAAAACTATAATAGTGTATCGAAAGAATACAATTTAACAGTTTTAACCTCTGTTGCTATTCCGAGTACTTCATATTGCAAAACTAATCTATCATATACAGGATCTTTATTAACCTTAACAACTGATGCTCCTAGTGGCTTTAGTTTTTCAAATAATACAGGAGTAGATGTTGGAAGCTATACTGTTACAGCATCTTTAAATAGTGGATATCGTTGGTCTGATAATTCAACATCAAATAAAACTTTTGAATGTAGTATTGAAAAAAGCGATCCAGTAGTTACTTTATCAGAAACTAATTTAGTAGTAAGTCAAGGAGAAGAAGCGTTTATTACTGAAGAATCAAGTGCTAAAGGAACGTTTACTTATTTATCAAATAATAATTCAGTTATTTCATTAATTTATGATGATGAAAATGAATTGAATGCTAATACCGAAAAAACATTTAGTATTTTTGGAGATAATGAAGGAAGTGCTATAGTTACCGTTACATTTACACCAACCGATACTAAAAACTATAATGCTATAACAAAAACAATATCAGTTGAGGTTCGAAAAAGATATTGTGCAACATTCTATAAAAATGGTGCTGAAGAAGTAAATCATTCAAGTGAAATAAGTACAAATATTTGTTGTGATGTAACTAGTGGAACAAGTTGTAATATACAATTTCCAGAAATTACCCCAATTACTGGTTATGATGTAATTGGCTGGGATGATACAGAAACTAGTAAAACAAAAAAATATGATGTGGGTGATACTTTAACTTTAACGGATAGTACTAAAGCATTTTATGCAGTAACAAGAAGTAAATCATCAACTAGAAAACAATACAATATTGAATTTAAATTAAATGGAGCTGATTCTTACAATTATTTAAATACAACATATACAATAGATAAATCATTTACATGTTATACAACATATGGTTATAATGGTGAAGATATTCCAGATTATTGTATAGTTAATCTTCCAACTATTACCCGAAGTGGAACAGATGCTAAAGTATATGGTTGGAGTACAAATGAGTATGATCATGGAAGTGATGTAAAAACAGCTGGTGCAAGTACCAAAATATATGAATCTCAAACATTACATGCAATTACATCAAGAAAAATTACTTTGTCATATGATAGCAATATTCCGTATGATGCTCAAAAAGGTGTAGACACTTTAACAAGTAAGTCTGAAAGTAAAGAAGTATTTAATAATAATGGAACAATCTTTAATATTCCAGAATATGGAGATGGAGAAGGTCAAGCTAAAATTTGTCGTACTAGAGGAGGGGACTTATATCATGGATATGGTCTTGCTGGACTTAATTCAGATCCTACTTCAACAAATGTTCAATATTGTTTTGGGGATCAGATATATTTAGAGGAAGATTTAACACTTAGCCCTGTTTGGGGAAATGCTTATGCGGTTGGACATGCAAATGTAGACTTAAATATTCGTCAAAATGCTGGAACAGGATATGCATCATATGGAATAATACCAAATGGAGGAACAGTTTATATTAAAAGTAGTAATTATTGGTGTGATGGTTCATATCCTTGGTATGCAATTATTTATGGTAATTATGATGGATATGCAGCCCGTGCTGCTAATTGTTCTAATGGTAAAGCTTATTTTACAGTTGATTGGGAAGCTGCAGAAGATAGTTGTGTTTGGGGATTTGGATGTCAAAGTAATAGTAAACTTTTAAGTATTACTCCAAGTGATTTGGAATTAAATATCACATCTAATCCAACTTATCAAAAATTAAGTGAAGATTTGTCAATAAGCAATCAATGTGGAAATATTACAAATGTTCGAGTAGCTGATCCATCTATTGTAAGTGTATCATTAAATGGTAACGTTTATAGAATTCAAGCAATTAGCGGTAGTGTAAGTGAATTTTCATCTAAAACAACAACAATTACTTTTGAAACAGCTTATGGATGTTCTGAAAATGTAAATGTAACTGTTAAAAATGTTGATCTTTCTCCACCAACTGTTTCAATAACAGCTACTGGAACAACTGAGGGAGATGGATTTAGAACTGGAGCAGTTGCAACAATTACTTGTAATTCTCCAACTGGAATAAAGGCATTTATAGTAAATGGAACATTAATTACCGAACAAACAGGAACTCTTAATGCAGAAGGAACTCAATTTACAACTCAAATAACCCTAACAACACCAGGAAGTTCAGAATATGTAGCAGGCTATTGTCTAGCAAATAATGATCAAGAAAGCTATGTTGTAAATTATTATAAAATTTATACTTATGGTCAAAGTAGTGCATGTAGTTGTGCAAAATATAACTCTTGTTCAAGTTGTAGTGCTTGTGGTGGATCAACTTCAACAACATATGGATCATGGAGTAGAGTGGAATGTACACCTACTTTAAAAACTAGTACTTCAACAATCCAATGGTCTTGTGAAAAGGATCCAGAAGCAGCAGTATGTTCAAGTACAAAATACTATATGTGTAAATCAAGAAGTATTAAGACAACATCATATTGTAAGACATGTGAAAATAGTAATTGTACTTGTAAAACAAGAAATAGTTGTTGGCATACATAGGAGGGATTATGTTAAAAAAAATAGTTGATATTTTAAAAAATAATATTAAGTTTATTTTAATTGGATTTGGAATTGTTATACTAATAACTATAACTTATTTTTGGATTACTAATTTAATTGAAAAAAACAAACCAGTTAAAATAAGTGATGTAAGTTATAAACTTAATTATCAAGATAATCCTGTAATTAAATTTACTATTCATAATAAATCTGTTTCAGATGATTTAAAAAACGGAATTATAACTTTTATATTTTATAATAAAAAAGAAGTTGTTCATATTTATGAATATAATTTAGATAAACTTGATAAAGATTCATCTATAACTATTGAAACAGTAATTGATTTTAAATATACCAAGTTAACTTCTTATAAAATAAAATATAATGATGTAGTTGTTTACAAATCAAGAACTTAAGAAAAATCAAGAAAACTTTGATTTTTCTTTTCTTTTAAAAAAAAATATTATATAATAATTATATGGTAGGTGTGATATGAATAAAAAGGGATTTGTATTAGCAGAAACACTAGTAGTAACAATTTTTGTTTTATTAATATTTACGGTATTATATAATAGCGTTGTACCACTTCTTGGAAGATATGATGAATTATCTTACTATGATGACTTGGATACAACATATGACGTTTATCAATATCGAAAAATACTTGAATCAGATAGAAATTATTCAAGTATAACATCAAATAATTATAAATTATTAACTTGTAATGATTTTACAGATAATATATTAAAATGTGATGATATAGATGATTTAATAAATTTTAATGATGATGATTCTTTATTATATATAAATACAAGTTATTTAGATGAACTTGAAAGAGATACTCAAATAGATAGTGATATAAGAGATTATTTAAGATATTTAAAAATAGAAGATGATAAAAAAATTCTCTTATTAAAACACGATGATTATATATCTTATATTGATTTATCAACATCAACTATAAAAACAAGTGAAACAGTTAAAGAAATTGCTAAAAAGGAGAATAGTACCTGTAGAACATATATAGAAGAAGATGGAATAACTTATATATCAGGATCAAAATACTGCATAAAATTTAATTATGTTTGGTATAGTGGAAAGATGTGGAGAATAGTAGCTATATATAATGATGGCTCAATGAAACTTGTAACTGAAAATAATATTACAACAATTTCTTATAATTATGATAGTGGTGAAAGATGGTTTTATAAAGAAGAAGTAGATCCTGAAACAGGCGAAGTAGTAGTTAGTAAATCATATATGTACCAGTGGTTAAATGAAGATTTCTTAGATACTTTAGTAGATTATGATGAAATAATAGATACAACTAAATATTGGAATGCTACTATGACAAATTCAGGTATAGATGTTATAAAACCAGCTGAATATGATGAAAATGGTAGATTGCTTTCTACTATGATTCCAAGTAGTATAGCTAAGGTAGGCTTATTAAATGGCTATGAATACTCTAAAAGTTATCAAGAAAATGTATATTCGATTGGTTATTTAAATATAGGTTATTATTTTTGGTTATTAAATCCAACTGGTGAGTTGAGTGCATATGGTACTGGTTCGATTGGAGAAGTTACTAACCAAGGTTATTATAGTGGTGATTTTCCAATTGTTGTAAGAGGTGTTCGTCCATCAATTATTGTTAAACCTGGAGTCTCTTTTTCCAGTGGCTCAGGATTATATAATGATCCATATATAATAACGACGACTAATAAAGCAACAGGCAGGGAAAATGAGCTTATTAATAGTAGAATTAGTGGAGAGTATATTAAATTTAAAAGTGAAGGTGTAGGCGATAATTATGATGCTGCTCCACTTTATAGAATAGTTGGAATAGAAGATGACAATAAAATAACTAAAATTGTTTCCATGAATTATGCAACTTATGATAATGGAGGAAAAACTGCAAATACTAAGGGATATGGAGTTGCTAGTGACGCTGGTACAACATATGGAAATGGAACAACTAATGAAACATGGGATTATTACTTGAATAATACTTGGTATAATAACTTGTCATTTAAAGATAAGCTCATTAGTAGTACATATTATATTGGAAAAGTAGGAAATTCAGGAAGTTATAAATTAAGTATTTGTAGTGTTGCAACAACTGATACAACAAGTGAGTGTGCAAAGACGTTAAGTAATACATTTAATGTCGGATTACTAAGATATGGAGAGATGTTTGCAACCCAACAAGGAAATGGTAATTCAATAGATATGTGGTTGATCACTAAATATAGTTCATGGAGTGTTTGGATCGCCTCAAACTCTGGCACTGGAGATGGCAATCATCCTCCTAACCCGTGTGCTGTTCGCCCATCATATCATTTGAAATCTAACGTTAAAATCATATCAGGATCTGGAACTTTTGATGATCCATATATAGTAGATTAAATGAGAACTTGAATTCTCATTTTTCTTTTGTTATAATTATTAAGGAAGATAGGAGTACTTATGTATTTAAAGGAAATAGAAATATCAGGTTTTAAATCATTTGCAGATAAAATAACTTTGAATTTAGATAATAATATTACTTGTATTGTTGGACCAAATGGATCAGGAAAAAGTAATATAGTTGATGCAATAAGGTTTGTATTAGGAGAACAATCAGTTAAGAGCCTTCGTGGAAATATGATGCCGGATGTTATCTTTAATGGATCTAATAACAGAAGTCCAATGCATTCAGCATCTGTTAGTTTAACATTTGATAATAGTGATAATTATTTAAATATTAAAGCTAACAACGTATCTGTTAAAAGGAGACTATATAAAACAGGTGAAAATGAATATTTTTTAAATGGAGAAAAATGTCGATTAAAAGATATTTTAGACTTATTTTTAGATAGTAATATTGGAAGAGAATCTTTTAATATTATAGGACAAGGTGATATTAATAAAATACTATCTTCAACTCCATCAGAAAGACGAATTGTAATTGAAGAAGCAGCTGGAATTTTAAAATATAAAAAAAGAAGAGAAGAAGCATTTAAAAAATTAGATAAAACCAATTTAAATTTATCAAGAGTAAATGATATTATAACTGAAGTTGAAAATAGACTAAATCCTTTGAAAGAACAAAGTGAGAAAGCTAAAAAATATCTTGAAATTAAAGAAACTCTCCAAAATATAGAAATTTCTTATCTTGTTTTATTTATAACAAATAAAAATTTAGAATATCAACAAAAAAAATCTAAAGAAAAAATGTTAGAAGAGGAACTTTTGCATCTTAATACTTTATTAAATGATCCTAAAATTGATTCTTTAAAAGTAAAAGAATTAGAATATTCTAGAATACTTCAAGAACTAAATACTAGTTTAATACAAAAAACAAAAGAAAAAGAGGAATTAAATAGACGTCGTTTAATCTTAAAAGAAAGAGAAAAATATGATTCAAATGATATTAAAGTATTTGAAAATATAGAGTATTTAAAAGAAAAGAATTTAACTTTAGAAAATAGTTTAAAAATATTAGAAAAAGATCTAGATAAAGTTAATACTAAAAAGATAGAATTAGAAAAAGTCTTAAATTCTCAAATTGATTCTATAAATGAGTTAAGAAATAGAAAAGATAAAAATACTAAAGAGTATAATTTATTATCTAAAGAAATACTTGAGTTTAATAATAAACTAGAAATATTAAATAATAATTTAACTAGTAATGCTTATTTAAATATGAATGTTCGATCTATTTTAGATAATCCAAAATTAACAGGAATAATTGATGCTTTAGCAAATATTATAAATGTAAATGCGAGTTATCAAAAAGCATTTGATGTAGTAAGTATTAGCAATAAAAATTTCTTAATTGCTGAAGATGATTATTCGATAAAAAATGCTATTTCTTATTTAAAGAATAATCATTTAGGAAGAGCAACGTTCTTACCACTTCAGATTATAAAGAAAAAATTTGTTGATCAAGAAACTTTAAATATCATCCTAAAAGAAGAAGGTTATTTAGGAATATTAAGTGATTTTTTAGAATATGATGAAAAGTTTTCTAATATTGTATTAAATCAATTTGGAAATATTATAGTTGTAAATACTTTAGAAAATGCTAATCGTATTAGTAAATTAATTCAAAATAAGTATAGAATTGTAACACTTGATGGTGAAGTTATTCATGTAGGAGGAAGTGTTACAGGAGGAAGTTTAGATTTAAAAACTAATGCTTCATTAAAAAGTAATATTACATCTCTTAAATTAGAAATTATAAAAAAAGAAGAAACTAAAGAAAGAATTAATACTAATTTAGTAACTATAGATCAAGAAATAACTGATTTAGATAGAAATATTTTAAAGAATCGATCTGAATTGATTAAGACAATAGATTCTTTAAATAATATAAAAAATAATTTGTTGAATACCAAAAAAGAACTTGATTTAAATAAAGAAGAATTATCATCATTAAATGGTATAAAAGAAAATACATTAGATAAAGAGTTTTATGATAAATCTTTTGAGTGTGAAATGCTTGAAGAAAAAATAAATGATTTAGTTTCTTTAAAAGATGAATTACAAAAGGGAAAAGAAGAATTAGAAGGAATAAATAAAGAAAATCGCCAACGTAATTTAAATTTAGAAAAAGAGCTTAATGAATTAAAATTAGATTTATCAAAATTAGATTATCAATTAGATGAAAAATTAAATCAATTAAATCAAGAATATAATTTAACTTATGAAAGAGCTAAAGAAGAATATCAACAAGAATTAGATTTAATAAGTGCAAAAGAAAAAATAGATTCTTTAAAAAGAGATTTAAAAGATATTGGTATGGTTAATATAGATTCTATTAAAGAGTTTGAAAGTGTTAATGAAAGATATTTATATTTATCTTCCGAAAGAGATGATTTATTACATGCTAAAGAAATGTTATATTCTATTATTGATGATATGGATGATGTTATGCAAAGTGACTTTTTAAAAACTTTTAAAGAACTTGAAATTGAATTTAAAAAAGTCTTTAAGGAAATGTTTAAAGGGGGAGATGCTAGTATTACTTTAACAGATCCAGATAATATCTTAGAAACAGGAGTAGATATTATTGCTAGTCCTCCAGGAAAAAAATTAAAAACAGTAACCCTTTTATCGGGTGGAGAAAAAACATTAACTGCGATTAGTTTATTATTTGCTATTTTAAATATTCGAAGTGTTCCATTTTGTATATTTGATGAAGTAGAAGCAGCTCTTGATGAAGCTAATGTAGATAACTTTGGAACTTATTTAGAAAGTTATAAAAATAAAACTCAATTTCTTCTTATTACTCATAAAAAAAGAACTATGGAATATGCTAAGACTTTATATGGTATTACTATGCAAGAGTCTGGAGTATCAAAGTTAGTAAGTGTTAAATTAGAAGAAAATTAAAAAGAATTATTAGAATTATTTTCTAATAATTCTTTTAGTTTGGAATTTTTAAAACTTGTCCTATACTTAGATTGTTACTAGTCAAATTATTTAGGTTTTTAATGATATTAACTGTTGTGTTATATCTACTTGCTATAGAATATAAATTATCACCTGATCTTACAGTATAGTTTAGATAATTATTAGTTGCTTTAGTAGTTGGTATTTTTAAACTTTGACCAATTGATAAGTTATTACTAGTTAAATTATTTAAAGATTTAATAGCATCAACAGTTGTATTAAACTGATTAGCAATTTTATAAAGACTATCACCACTTTTAACTGTATAAGTTATTGAAGCAGTTGTTGGAGGTGTAGTTGTTTTATCTGATGGTATCTTTAATACTTGTCCTATAGATAGATTATTACTAGTTAAATTGTTTAGATCAATAATAGCATTTACAGATGTTTGATATAAAGAAGCAATTTTATATAAAGAGTCACCTGCTTTAACAGTATAAGTTGAATAATTTTCTTCTTGTTCATTTATTCCTTCTAAGTTTGGTATTTTTAACACTTGTCCTATGGATAAATTATTACTAGTTAAATTATTTAGATCCTTAATTGCATCAACTGTTGTATTAAATTTATTTGCAATAGTATATAAACTATCTCCTTTAACTACTGTATAGTTATTATAATTTGTTTCTTCATTTGTAGTAGATGTAGGTATTTTAATGATTTGACCTATATTTAAAGTGTTGCTGGTTAAATTATTTACATCTTTTAAAATATCAACTGTTGTATTAAAAGAATTAGCAATTGAATACAAACTATCTCCTTTTTTAACAGTATAATTTAAATACATATCCATTTCTTCATCATCACCTGTTAGATCATTATCAAGTTCTTCTGTTTTAGGAATAATTAATTCTTGACCAACAATTAAAGCATTATTAGTTAAATTATTGGCTTCTTTTAATTCATCTACTGTTATATTAAATCTACTTGCTATAGAAAATAAAGTATCTCCTCTTTGGACTATATAAATATTTTTCTTAGTTAAATAATCATTTATACTTTCGGCAACCGAAGAGGCTAAACTTTCTATGTTATTTAACATAAAGCTATTATCAAAACTATTTTTAGGATTTCCAAAACTTATTAAAACATTTTCGGTATTACTAGGCTCTCTTATTAGTTCATAGAAATCTGTACTAGTTGAACTTGGATTTCGATATTGATAAAATTTTAAAACACTTAACCCTGTTTTTTCAATAGAATCACTTATATTTCTTGATAAGATATCATCATTTCTTAAAGAATAAATAATTTGGGATCCTTCTTCATCTGATTCAATTAATTCAATTGTTAGAACAATTGCTTCATCATTTGGATTTACAATATTATTTATAATATTTAATCTTTCTTGATTTGTTAAAGTTACATCGCTATTTCTTACTAAATAAGAATCTACTCCAAGATTTTTTAAATTATTAAAAATAGAATTGGCAATTTCTAAATTAAAGTTTTTTTCAATAAAGTTTCCTGATACAATTCCTGAACTTGTTCCACCATAAGATGGATTAATAATTACTTTTTTAATATTATCACCTATAAAAGTTTATTCATATAAAAAATAATTATTAATTTCTATATCGATAAAGTTCTCTTTGAATATTTAAAACAATTCCTACAATAAATAAATAAGAAAGAAGACTAGATCCTCCATAACTAATAAATGGAAGCGGAATTCCTGTAATTGGTAAGAGTCCAAGAGTCATTCCTATATTTTGAACTTGTCCATAAAATAACATAATAAATATACCTAGAATAATATATTTATCAACAATGCTTATTTTTTTTAAAGATAGTTTTAAAATATTAATATCAAATACAACAATATTTATTATTAAAATAATGGCTCCTATTAATCCAAAATTTGATATATAAGTTGTAAAAATAAAATCAGTTTGAGGTTCTGGAAAATAAACAGGATTTTTTAAATATCCAAACCCATTAACTCCTCCTGCTCCAATTGCTATTAAACTATTTTCAAGTTGATAACCACTACTATTTACCCAATTAAGTACTCTATCTATTCGATAAAAAATATTATAACCAACAATTTTAATAAATAAATCTTGTTTAAAAAAATATAAAATAATTATACTTGAAATAATAATAAATAAAAAACTAAAAAAAGTAATATACCAGATCTTATTTAATTTCATATATAATATCATAGTTAATAAAATTAAAAAATAGATAATAACAACACCAGTATCAGGTTCTAAAAATGTTAAAATACTAGGAATAAGAGTAAATAAAAATAGTTTTATAAGTAAAAAAAATTCTTTTTTTAAAGATTTATTTTTTTCTTTTTTAAACTTAGAAATAGTCGATGACATAGTAATAATTAAACTAATTTTAGCAAGTTCTGATGGTTGAAAACTAATAGGACCTATATAAAACCAACAACGACTACCATTTATACTAACTCCAAATAATAGTAAGGATAAAAGTAATAAATTAATTCCTATATAAATTAATAAATGATATTTTTTTAAATAACTAAATCCTTTAAAAGTAGTAAATATAATAATAATAAATCCTATTATATAAAAAATAATTTGTTTTAAATAAAGAT
>CAMVCF010000008.1:0-37125 GCA_947165945.1 uncultured Clostridia bacterium
ACTTAAGTAAATAATCTATTTCTACAAATAGTAATGAACTAGAAAGAACTGCAAAATAAAAGTCATATAAAGGATCAAAAACTAAAGGATAGGGATCTATTACTCTTAAAGTATTATTTTCTATTAAAAAATTATGAGCTCCAAAGTCACCATGTAATAAATATTTAGAAATCTTATATTTCTTTAAATTATTAAGAGCAATATAAACTTTAGTTGCATCAATGTTTGGAATTTTTTCTTTAGCATATTCTATTTCTGAAAGTAAAAACTCATACGGATCATTCTTTGAATATTCTAAATAACCATAAAAATCAGCATTATATTTTACATAACTTCTTGTTATTTGATAAAGTTCATCAACAATTTTTTTAGGATCTAGTTTTATTTTTTTTAAATTTAATCCATCTATAAATAAAAAACAAATATATCCAAGTTCTTTATTAACATAAACTAAATCTTGAAACCACTTATTCTGATTATAATATTTAAAAAACTCAATTTGATAGTTTAACTCAGATTCAGTCATTGTTTTAATTAAATACTTTTTATTAACACTAAAAACTAAAGAATCAGTTGTTCCATCATCATATTTTTCTATTTCATCAATTTCTATTTGTAATTTATTTTTAATATCTAAAATGATATCGTCCATATCATCACCTAACTTTATTATTTAAAATAATCACGTTTTTTAAAAGAATAAGTTAAAAACTTTGTAAAAGCCCTTGTATTAGAAAGCCAAACAAAACGAACATTATTTTTTTGATTATTAATAATTTTTTCAACCATAAATTCTGCAATTGTTTCTGGATAATCACCCAAAATATTATATATTTTCTTTGTTTTATCATCTAATTCTATTTTTTCTCCATCTCCAAGGGATCTAGTTATAAAATTAGTTATCATAATACCAGGTGTTATCTTTCCAATTAAAATATTTTGATTTAATTCACTACTTTCATGGGCAAGAGCTTCAGTAAAATAAGTAACTGCTCTTTTACTAGTTCCATATATTGATAAACCAGTTATAAGTGCATTATTACTTCCATGTCCCTCAACATTATAAATAGCTCCAAATCCTTGATTTTTCATAACTTTAAAAATCAACTTAGAACAAAGAATAGTTCCTTTTAAATCAATATCAATTAAACGATTAACAACAGAACTATCCAGATCCCAAATTGGAGTATTTGGTTGATTAACACCAGCATTATTAATCCATATATCAATACTATTAACTTCTTTTAAAGTATTTTCTATTAAATTATTAATATCACACTCATTTGTTATATCAGTTTTAAAAGATAAGATCTTGGAATTACTATTAATACTTTTTAATTTTTCTTTAGCATTCATAAGTTCTATTTCATTAACATCACAAAGAACAACATTAAATCCCCTCTTATAAAATAACTCTATCATACTATAACCAAAACCTCTAGCACTTCCTGTAATAACAACTGTTTTCATATAACACCTCTTTTAATATTATAAAATATAAAATTAAAAAGATCTAGATATATTTCTATTTTATTTCAACACCTAAAACAGATACAAGATCTTTTGCTTGCATTGAATCAATAATCATTCCAGCAATTGAATATTTATCAAATGAAATACCACTAATATCACTTCTTGAAAAGTCAATTTTTTTTAAACTAGTATTTAAAAATTCTGATCTATTAAAATCAACTTCATTTAATTCTATATTTTTAAGTTCTACATCAAGTAAAGTTGAATCACTTAAATTACTATTTATTACTTTTAAATTAGTAATTTTCGATCCACTAAAGTTAGAATATTTTAAATTAGATAAATTTATTTCCAGATCTCTTATACTTGAATTTATAAAATTTGATCCTACTAGCTTACAATTTTTAAATATTACACGATTAATAATTCTAAAATCAAATGTAATATTTGAAAGTGAGCAGTTTTCAAATAAACAATCTATTAGATCAATTCTATTTAATTTTATATTAGAAAAATCAATATTACGGAATATGCATTCATTAAATTCTAAATCATTTATTTCAATATTTTTTTCTATATTATTTGTAATTTCTACTTGATAAAATTCATTATTTTCTAAACATTTTTGAAAAGAACTTTCATTTATTTTTTTTAATTTTGGTTTCATTATCTTTAGTCCTTTCTTTAATTAATTTTTTAGAACTTATAAATACAGTTATCGGAATAATTAAAATAGATGATATAAATGATATATGTAATTGTATTATTTCTCTTGCAAAATCTTTGTAATTAATAAGATATTCTATACTTGATCCATAATGCCACATTATAAATCCTATAAAATGACTAATAAGAGCAAAATATAAAGTATTAATTGTAGTACTTAAAATATCTTTTCCAATATTAAAACCTGACTTTAAAAGGTCTTTTTCATTGATTTTATAATTATTAATTAAAACTTCATTCATTGATGTTGTAATTGAAATAGATGTATCTATTATTGTTCCAATGATACTAACTAAATACATTCCAATTAAAACTTTTGTAAAATCAAGGTTAACATCCAACTTAAAAGCTCCAATTTCTTCCATTGAATCACTTGAAAATCCTTGAATACTTGCATTTTGATTAATTAAAAAGATAAGTAAAGTAATAATTATTAAAACAATCATAATAGAAAGAAATGATATTTTTGTTTTTACATTATATCCATTTAAAATAAATAATAAAAGAATACTTACTAATATACAAAGTATAATTGCTAAAATAATAGCATTTATTCCTAAATTAATTAAATAAATATATAAAATAACTAAAAATAAACTTAAATATAAAGTTATAAATGTCTTTATTCCTCTTCTTTTTCCTATAAAAAATAACAAGAGTAATAGAATAATAGATAAAACTAGGATCATATTTCATCCTTCCTTCTTAATAAACGCATACTAATAAATAAAGTAATTGGAATAGCCATAGTAATACTAATACAACTAGCAAGAACAATTATTAGTTCTAGTTGTCCGTATAAAAAAATGGCATTTTGTAAACTAATATTATTCTTAAGTGCTAAAACCATCAAAGGAATAACTGAAGAATAGCAAGTAAAAAACATTACTCCTGACATAGTACCAACAATATCTTTAGAAATTTCAAGTCCTGATTTTTTAAGAGATCTAGAATCTATACTTGGATTTTTTTTAATTATTTCATTAAGAGAAGATGATATTGTAATTGCAACATCCATAATAGCACCTAAACCAGATAAGAGAATTGTAACTAAAAAGAAATTAATATATTCGTCAACAACTTCTATATATTCCATTGTCCATAAAGGAAGATTATCTTTATATATTAAAACTAAAATGTATGATAAAAAGAAAGATATAAATAAAGATATAATTGATGATAAAATAGCTGAATAACTTTTTTTATTAAAACCATTTGAAATTAATAAAGAACCAACTATAAAAAGAATTGAAACAATTAAATAAAGTCCTATCATATTTATATTTAATTTTTTATTTAAAAGTAAATATAAAGCAACAATACTAATTAAAATATTTACAAATAAACTTAAAACTGTTTTTAAACCTTTTTTACCTGCAAACATAATAATTAAATCTATAAATATAACAAAAACTAAAACAACATATTTATCTCTTTTAATACCTGTAATACTTACATTCATTGACTTATCAATATTTATAAATAAGTCACTATATTTAGTTATTTTTTCATCTAATACAAAAGATTTAGATGATGTATTATCAACAGTAATTTTTAAGTTCTTATATTTTCCGTTTTTAATAATTCCATTTATTGTTTGATGAACTTTATCATGTTCTAAATCAATTTCTTCTTTTAAACTTTCTATTTTTAATATAGGACTTTTATATAAAAAATAATCATGATAAACAAAATAAATACTAAAAAATGAAAAAAGTACTAAAAAAATTATTTTATTTTTTTTCATTATGCCACCTATTTATATTTATTTTTTTTAATGTAAATTTTTTGTTATTTATATTTCTTAATCTTAATGAATTAAAAACTACTGTTAAACTACTAAAAGTCATCATAATACTTGCAATCATAGGATTTAAGGAAATAGAAAATGGTTTTAAAACTCCAATTGCAATCGGAATCATTAAAAAGTTATAGAAAAATGCCCAAAAAAGATTTTCTTTAATAATTCTAATGGTTTTTTTACCTATATTTAATAAATCTATTATTTTATAAAGAGAATCATTTAATATAATAACATCTGAAGAATTTAAAGCAATATCAACTGATCCTTTCATACTAACACCAACAATAGCACTAGAAAGACTTAAAGCATCATTAATACCATCACCAACCATCATAACTTTTTTTCCATTATTTTGTAAGTTTTCAATAAATTCTTTTTTACCCTTTGGTAACATTTCAGCTTTAACTTCATCAATTGCTAAAGAATTAGCAATAATATTAGCAGTTTCTAATTTATCACCAGATAATAAAATAACATCTATATTTTTATTTTTTAAAGATTCAATTATTTTTTTAGTATTTTTTCTTACAATATCTTTAACTCCTATAATACCAATTATTGTCTTTTTTTCAACAACATACAAAATACTATTTCCAAGGCTTGAAAAGTTTTCCTCAACTTCCATGTATTTATTTTCTATATCATAATGCTTTAAAAATTTATTATTTCCAACTAAAAAGTCTCGATTACCAATTTTTCCAGTTATTCCCATTCCTTCTATATTTAAAAAATCAACTACTTCATATTTAGGATCATACATCTTAAATGCATTTGCAATAGGATGAGTTGAATAATGCTCTAAGCTTGCAACAATATTTAATAATTTATTATTTGAATAATCAGAATAATTTGCAAGACGAGATATTCTAATATCGCCATAAGTTAAAGTTCCTGTTTTATCAAAAACAATCGTATCTATTTTTGATAAATATTCTAAAGTTTCACTTTTTCGAATTAAAATTCCGTTTCTAGCACAGCATCCAACAGAAACAACAATTGCAAGTGGAGTTGCAAGACCTAAAGCACAAGGACATGATACTACTAAAATTGTTACTAAAGTTAAAATAGATTCAACAAAAGTTTTTCCAATTATTAAATAAATAATAAATGTTAAAATGGAAATACCAATAATAGTTGGAACAAAAATACTACTAACTTTATCTACAATTCTTTCTATTTTACTTGTTGTATTTACAGATTCTGAGACAAGTCTTACTATCTCAGAAATCATTGAATCTTTTCCTATTTTTAAAGCCTTATATTCAATTATTCCATCTATATTTACACTTCCTGCTATAACTTTTTCGTCAACTGTCTTTTTAACAGGAAGTGATTCTCCGGTAATAAATGACTCTTCAAGATGACTTACTCCCTTAACAATAACTCCATCAACAGCTATTTTCATTCCTGGTTTAGCAATTAATATATCACCTTTTTTAACATCATCTATCGTAAGTTCAATTTCCTTATCATCTTTTTTTAATAAAGCATAAGATGGAGTAATTTGAACAAGTTCACTAATAGACTCTCTAGTCTTTTCCTTACTCCGAGAATCAATTATTTTTCCAAGTTTTACAAAATATAAAATCATAGCACATGATTCAAAATATATATGATCTATATAATTATTACCACAAAGAACTAAAATAAAATAGACAAAACTATAAATAAAAGTTATTAATACTCCCATTGTTACTAAAGAGTCCATATTAGGAGATTTTTTAATAATTTTTTTTATTCCACTTATTAATATATCTTTACCATAAATTAAAAAAGGTACTGTTAAAATAAATAAACTAATAATATATACAATAGGATTTTTTTTAACATTCAAAAAATTAAATATTGGTAAATTAAAGATAGATGACATTATAATATACATAAAAATAATTATTAAAAAGGTAAATATAAAAAATACTAATTTTTTTCTATCTTTCTTAGTTTCCATCTTTTCATCAAAAATACCTAAACTAGTATATCCAGCATCAAATACAAACTTATCTAAATCATTTAAAGTGACTAATTTCTCATCATATTTAATAAATGCTTGTTGCATAACTAAATTAACACTAGCTGATACTCCTTCTTGTTTATTCAAATATTTTTCTAAAGTATTCTTACAAGCACTACAACTCATTCCATCTATTTTAAGTATTACCTTTTTCATATACACTCCTAAATTATTTCTACTACACTTTAATTATACTACCTTTAAATTAAAGTGTCCATAAAGAATATTAAAAATAATTAAAAGGCAATATTTTCATATTACCTTTTATAATTCAAATAATACTTTACATATCTTACTTAGAGTATTTTTTTATTCATATTTTATTTCAGGATGATCAAACTTTTTTCTTGTTTTCATTCTAAAACATTTACTACATGCAACTGTATAAGTTATTTGACCTTCTCCATCAATTGCAACACTATCACCTTCAGTTACTACTTTACCATCAATTAATCGAACATTAAACATAGCTTTTTTACCACATTCACAGATCGTTTTTATTTCTGTTAATTCATGAGCAATTTCAAGAAGTCTTCTTGCACCAGGGAAACCATTCCCTTTAAAATCAGTTCTTAATCCATAACACATAACTGGTATATCAAAATCAATTACAATATCCATTAACTGATTAACTTGTCTAGTTGTTAAAAACTGAGCTTCATCAACTAAAATTAAATCAACATGATTATATTCATTTGCAATTAAATCAAATATATCTTCTTCTTTTTTTATTAAATAATCAACTTTTTTACTAGCACCTATTCTAGATACAATTTTATCATTTCCTTTAGTATCTGTTGCTGGTTTCATAATAACTGCATGCATTCCTCTTTCTTCGTAATTATAATTACATTGTAAAATTCTGGTTGTTTTGCCACTATTCATAGCTCCATAAAAAAAATATAACTTTGCCACTTTATCACCCTACTTGAATAATAGCAAATGTTATATTTTAAAACAACTATTTTTACATAACTTTACTTCTTTGTTTTAGAATTATTGCAATTAACATAGAAAGTATTCCAACGCCAAAAATAACTAAAGCTATAATCATTTCATTTTCTTTAAAGAAATTAGAATTAGTACTAGAATTTGATTCATTATTAGTAGTTGTTATAGGTTCCTCTATAACTTTTTCTGAATCATCTTTCTCTTTTTCATCTTTTATTATTTTAAATTTATAATTAACACTCTTCTCGCCATCTTTTGCTTCAATTGTTATAATACTTCCATTTTCTAAGTCAAGATTATCTTTAATATCATATGTAGCACTTTCACTACTTAAAGTAATATTAAAATCAATTGTTTCTTCTTCTGTTTTTATTTGATAATCATATTTTTTAGGATCAAAAGTAAAATCCTGGTCTTTAATAGTAATATTTGAAATAATTGGAATTTCTTCTTCTCTTGTAATATTAAGTTTATAGACTACCTTACTTCCATCTTCGGCTTCTACATTTATTTCTACTAAATTAGCACCTGTTTTTAAAATAACTTCTTCTTGATAATCAAGTTTTGCCTTTGCATCATTTAAAGTTGGAGTTATTTTTATTTTTGAAATATCATAGGAAACTGTTAAATTATATTCAAATACATTACTTTTAAAATTAAATTTAATGTTATCTATTGTAAGACTTTTTAAAGAATTATCACTACTTTTATAATCTTTTTTAGTAATATTTATTTTATAAGTTCTAACATCTTCATTTTCGGCTTTTACTTTTATTTCTATGCTAGTTTTTTCACCTGAAAGGGTAACTGCATTTTTTCCTGTTCTTTCACCATATCCATCAACAAATGTTGCTTTTTCATTATTTTTAACAGCTTTTACTTCAACACTTTTAAGAGTTGAATCCACTGATACATTATATTCATTTTCACTTCCAAGAACAACTTGATTTGATCCAACTGTAAGACTTTTTAAAGAGTTATCACTGCTACGATTATCTTCTCTTGTAATATTAATTTTATAAATGTCACCATCTTTTACTCTAATTTCAAATTTATTTGTTCCATAATTTAAAGATGTTTCTCCATTTGGACCTTGTTCTACAGTATAACCACTTTCTTCTTTATATCCTATCATAATACTTTCTTTATCATTTGGAACACTTATATTATATTCTAACTTATCATTTGAAAACTCATCAAGTGTTTTCCCATCAATCATTATACTTGTTAATCCTTTAGCAAATACACTTCCTGTTCCTAAAAAGAAAAATATCATTAATACAATTATTTTTTTCATATACTCCCTCTATTCTTAATATATTATTATCATATCACAAGCATTTAAAAAAATCTAGTAAATTTAAAAAAAACATATAAATTTATATGTCTTTTTCTGTTTTAGGAAGTACCATTACTAAACTTTGATTTGATAAATCAAGTTCTTTTATAAATTTATTTAGTCTTTTAATATTTAACCCTTTTATATAATCAACTCGATTTAAATAAACATCATTATAAGTAATAAAATCACTATAAACATTATCAACTGTCATCTCAACATTATCAATCATTCTAATTTCGCTTGCAATCCAAACTTTTTTAATTCTCTCTAATTCACTACTTTTTATTTTAATATTTTTTAAAGTTTTTTTTATTTCATCAACAAAAAGATCTGCCTTATCACTTTCTGAAGTTATATCAAGAGTTATATAATTATCAAATTGATTTTTTTCAATATAAAAACCACTTGTAAGAGATTCTTTAGTTACCTTTTCTTTAAAATCTGATGTTGTTCCAAATAAACTAGACATAATTACTCCTAAATACATGTTCTCTTCAATTTCTGTAAAATCTTTAAATCTTTCTTTATTTATTTTTACACTAAAACGTATTTTAGGAACTTCTACATTTAAATATAATTTTTTAAATTCTTCTGCAACATCAGATGGTTCTTGGTATTCTTTTCTTTTAATTTCTTTTTTATCTTTAAATGAATTTAACTTTTCATGACTTTTAATTAAAGATTCAACACGTTTTGGATCAAAACATCCTCCAATTACTAAAACCATATTGCTTGGATTATAAAAAGTATTATAAGCATTATATAAATCTTCTTTAGTAATTTCATCAACACTTTGAACGGTTCCAGCAATCTTTTCTCGTATTGGAAGATTATAGAATAAATTTTTTCGCATCTCATCATCCATTGCCCATTCTGGATCATCTTCGTACATTAATATTTCTTCTTTAATAATCCCTTTTTCTTTTTCAACGTTTTTATCAGTAAAATAAGGACTAAAAACAAAATCTAGTAAATAATTTAAATTTTCATAAAAAGAGTTTACTCCCCAAACATAATATCTAGTATTATCAAATGTAGTAGATGCATTAGTACTTGCACCACTTTTAGAAAAGAATTTAAAAGGATCAGTACCATCTTTCATTTCAAACATTTTATGTTCCAAAAAATGAGCTGTACCATAAGGTATATGAATAGATTCTTCGTTACTATTAAAATCAATATCTTTTGATCCATATTTACTTCCTAAAACAATATAATAATTCTTTTTATTTTGAAAAGGAATTAAATATACTTTAAATCCATTATTAAGAGTAAAAGTATAAAGATCTTGATCTAAGTTCTTAAAACTATTTTTTTTCATTTATATCCCCCTTTAATAAATAAATTGTATCTAAATGAACTTTCTTACTAACATTAATTATATCTTTTAAAGTAACTTTTTTTATTTCTTCCTTTCTAACATCAACCTCATCTAAGTTTAATAAATCTTTAGCTATTTCATTTTCAACAATGCTATCTATATTATCAAGGGATTCTTCTAACATACTTAAGTATTCTGTTCTTGAAGTATTCAATTCATCTTCAGTTACATTTCCATCTCTTATACCTTGCATAATCTTTTTAATATAATTTACAACTTTATCATAATTTTGATAGCTAATACCTGATTGAATAATTAATAAGTTATCTGCTTTATTAACATTTGAATGAATATAATAAGCTAAAGAATTTTTTTCTCTTATAATTTGCATGAACTTAGAATTAAATCCTCCTCCTAAGATCATATTATATAAATTAATTACATATTTTCTTTCAAATTCATTTAAATCTTTTAACTTACATCCAATTGCCAGTTTTGATTGATTTAAATTCGTCTCTTCAACTTTAGTATTTATTCTTTTTAAGATTTTATCATGATAAATATTAATATCACCTTTACTCTTTTTAATAGTTTTAAAATTTAATTTTTCTTTAATTAAAGAGATCATTTCTTTATCATCATAGTCCCCTATTACATATATATCAACATCACATCTATTTAAAAATTCTTTATAATATTCATACAAGTTTTTTTCATTTATTTTATAAAGATCTTCTAAATATCCATATCCATGATAAGAATATGCTTTATCTCCTAGAGTTTCTAACATTCTAATAACTGAATAAGACTTAGGATTTTCTTTAGTAGTTATAATTTCTTTTTCTAAATCATTTTTTAAAATTTTAAAAATTTCTTTATCAAATTCTTTATTTTTAACATTAGGATTAAAAATTATATCATGAAATAAATCAAGTGATTCTTCTAACATAGATTCTTCTGTATATTTTGGATTCAATAACGATAAATTAAATCTTGTTATTAAATAGTTTCCTATTCTTGCATTAAAACTTGAAACATATAAAGAGTATAAATCTTGAATTTTTAAAGCCAAAGATTTTCTTGTTTTATATTTTTTAGTACTTAGTACAAGATAATCAGTTAAGAAATTTCTTTTTGTAATATCCTCTCGTTTTACTTCATCTTTTAATAATACTTTAATGTTAATAGATCTAAACTTTTTAGTTTTGATCAAGTGAAGATGTCCGTATTTTAAATCAATTACTTTTTCTTTCATTTTCATCACCTTTATTATTATGCATAATTAAATCAAATATATGAGTTATATCAATCTATTATAAAAAGTAATTAACAAGTTGTCAATTACTTTTTTCTTGGCACTTACCTTCTCCAGCTTTAGCACCCTTTACATATTCTTCTCCTACTAACTCACACGATGATTTTGTCATAGCATCTTTTAAATAACCACCAAACATATTCACAATTCCTATTATTACAACAGAAATTAGTGCAATAATTAAAACATATTCAACAAGTGCTTGCCCACGTTTATTCACAATCATCACATCCTATACTTAAATTTTAATTAATTTTTTGCAATTAGTCAAGTTATTTATTTACTTTTATTAATCCTTCTGCAACTTCTTCTAAACATTTACCTATATTCTTTTTACTTTTATATTTACTTAAAGGCATTTGCAGAAATCCTGTTGCACTGATTTCCCTACTTCTTTTAGCAGCAATATGAACAAGTTCGTATTTTGATGATACTATATTTAAAAGTTTATCAATAGATGGATATATCACACATTTCACTCTCCCTCTATTATTAGAATAATCTAGAAGCTAAAAATATGCAAGTTGATTGGTAAAATTTTACAATTAATTTACAAATTTTATTTTTTCTAATAACTCAAGTTTTTCTTCTGAACTTAAAAATGCATAATTAATGCTATTTAAATTCATAAAATATAAGTCACTTTCATTAAAAGGAAAATTTTTAAGTAAAAGTGTATATTCTTTTTCTAATGTAGTATTTGAAACAGTTCTATTATCTGTATTAATTAATATATTTACTTTATTTTTATATAGTTCATAGACAGGATGATCTTTAATATTATTAAATTGATTAGTATCTATATTACTAGTTGGACATACTTCTAATAGAATATTTTTTTCTTTAATTAAAGAAATCAGTTTCGGATCTTTAATACACTTAACTCCATGACCTATTCTTTTAACAGAAAGATTAATTGCATCTAATAAATCCACATCATCTACTTCTCCGGCATGAATTGTATATGGAATATTATTCTTTTTAGCATATATAAATAAATTTTTATAATTTTTTAATTTATATTTTTTTTCATTCCCAGCAAGATCAATTCCAACAACTCCACGTCCTAAATATTTCTTAGCTAAATCAATTATCTTTTTATTATCTTCATAAGATAGTTCTCGCATCATACATAAAAGTAAATTAGTTTTAACATTCTTGTTTTCTCCTAACCCTTCAAGTACACTTTTTATAACTTTATCTAAATCTAATCCTTCTTTAGTATGATAAAGTGGGCAAAAACGAATTTCTGCATAAATAACTCCATCTTTTTCCAAATTATCTACTAGATCTTTTGATATAAGTTTTAAATTCTTTTCTGATTGCATCAAAGAAATTGGAAAATCAAATTTATTTAAATACTCACTTAAATCATTGCATTTTTTATGAGCAACCATTTTCTCTTTTATTTCAAGAAGTGATAAATTAGATAATTTGCTAGCTAAATCTAATGATATTGATCCATCTAAATGTACATGTAATTCTATTTTTTTTAACATATATTCTCCTACCTTAAATTTCTAATCCAAGAAAATAAACTATCTACATGATAAATAACAAATAAAAAAATTGTAAAATAAGATATTTTTTTAAATTCGACTTGATTAAAAGCTTTTCTTAAAAAAGGTTCTATTAATTTTAAAAATATTACTCCAAGAAGTCCCCAAATAATTGAATGAAATAAACATATCCTGCCATTTAAATTTAATATTTCATTGCTATAGTCCCACCAACTTTTTTGAAAAATTAATTCTAACATAAATGATGACATATATTCAAATACAGTACAGATTATCATAGAAGAAAAAAATATTTTAACATTGCTTCCTTGAATTTTTTTAGTTATAAAATACAAAAGTAAACATCCAAATCCATAAATAGGTCTCCAAGGTCCATACATAAATCCACCTATTTCAAATGTATGAAATAAATATAATTTATAAAAACTTTCTAAAATACCACCTAAAATAGAACTTATAAAAAACAAGTATAATATATACATAAATTCTTTTAAATATTTATTATTCATACATCTACTCCTATACTACTATTAAAGTATAACATAGAAAAAATAAAGTGTAAATCACTTCTTGTTTTTTATCATAAGACTTGCTAATTTTATTAATTCTTAATATAATAATTTTGGAGGTTGTAATGAAAGTTAAAGTTAATGAAGAAAACTGTATTGGTTGTGGATATTGTGAAGGAATATGTGATGAAGTATTTTCTTTAGAAGATGGAGTAAGTCATGTAATTGTTGACGAAGTTCCTGTTGAATATGAAGATAATGTAAAGGATGCTCTTGAAGGATGTCCAACCAGTGCTATAGAAGAAATTGAAGAATAAAAAAAATTGGATTAACCAATTTTTTTATTTTACTCTACTCCTTTTTAAAGACTTAATAAATTTCTTTTCATCGTCTCCTATTCTTCTTGATTCAATAATCTTACTTAAAGTTTTATTATAAACAAAATCATCTTTTAAATTTACAAGATAAACCAAAGTTTTTTCTTTGTATTTAATATAGGCAATTGATAAAAGCCAAGAAACTGCCATTTTAACATAATAATCATTACTTTTAATTTTAGTAACTAAATCTAATGTTTTATCAATATACATATCATGTAAAAAATAATCTAAAAGAATAATAATTCCTGTTCTTTTGATAAAAACATTTTTCGAATGAATTAATTTTTTAGCATACTTAAACCCAACTTTTTGATTTTTTTTAAATTGTTTTAAATTAGAAACAAAAGAATCTACATGAGCCCAGGTATTAACTTTTAATAAATACACATCAATATATGGAATAAGATTTTCAAGAGATAATTTCAAATAACCATATAAAAATCCTTCAATCATAATCGTTTCATAAAAAGAAGATGTATTCATTTTAATAAAACTTTCATAATCACCTTTACTAATTTCTTTAGCAATACGTTTTAATTCACTTGCATTTATACCTAAAATATTTGAAGATCCAGTTATTTTTTGATGAAAATCACGATATTTAAGATCTTTTATAGAATCTAAATACTCTAAAAATTCATTATAAGATTTACTATTCCAAGTTATATTAAAATTCACTTTAACTCCTCTAAAATACTTTTTCCCATGTCATATTTAATATTAAAGTTATCAGCTATCGTTGCACCAATTGATGCAAATGTTTCTAAATCAGCAAGTCTTTTTGGAGTAGTAAAGTTTTTATTATAAATTAAAACTGGGGTCATTTCTCTTGTATGATCAGTTCCTTTATAAGTTGGATCGTTTCCATGATCAGCAGTAATGATCATTAAGTCATCACTTTTAAGTAAACTTTTTATTTCATTAATATGACTATCAAATTCTAGTAATGCATTCATATATCCAATAGGATCTCTTCGGTGACCATATTTACTATCAAAGTCATTTAAATTAATAAAACAAAGCCCAGTAAAATCACGTTTTTCTATTTCTTTAGTTTTATTAATTCCATCTAGATTATCTTTAGTTCGAATACTTTCAGTAATTCCACACCCATTAAAAATATCACTTATTTTTCCTACTCCAATAACTGATAAATGTTTATTTTTCATTCGATCAAGTACCGTTTCTTTTTCTGGATTAAGTGCATAGTCATGTCGATTAGAAGTTCTTGTAAAATTTCCACAACTTCCTATAAAAGGGCGTGCTATAATGCGTCCTACTTTCCATTCATCCTTCTTAGTTATTTCTCTTGCAACCTGACAAATTTTATAAAGTTCATCAAGAGGAACTACATCTTCATGGGCTGCAATTTGTAAAACTGAATCAGCACTTGTATAAACTATAATTTTACCTGTTTTTAAATGCTCTTGTCCTAGTTCTTCTATAATTTCAGTTCCTGATGCACTTTTATTTCCAATAATTCCTCTTCCACATTTTTTTTCAAGTTCTCTTATTAGATCATCTGGGAATCCATTATCTGTAAAAGTTTTAAATGGTATTTTAGTTTCAATTCCCATCATTTCCAAATGTCCTGTTAAAGTATCTTTTCCACGGCTTACTTCTATTCCTCTTGTATAATATGAATCTATTAAAGTATCTTCTTTAATACCAACTAAATTAAGTAAGCCGAGTCTTGCTAAATTTGGTAAATTTTTGCCATTATATTCAATTGTATGTAAAAGGGTATTCGCAGATTCATCATGAAATTCTTTTGCATCAAGTGATGCCCCTACTCCCATACTATCAAGAACAATTAAAAAAATTCGTTTATATTTTTTATAAATATTTTTCATTGTATTCATATCCTCCATTTTCATTATAACTAATTTTTTTATAAAAGAAAAAGAAAATGTCAAAAAAAGACATTTCTTTACAATTTATTTTAAACTTTTATTTTTTTTATTTCTAAAAAAATTCCTGTATATTCTTCATAATATTCTTTTAAGAAAAACTCTAATTCTTCAATAATTTTATTTGATGTAAGATTTAATTTATCTATTTTAAAAATATCTATATTTTGAAATAAATTTAAAAGTTTCAAAGTATTTTTAGAAAACAAAAAGCTTTCTTGATAGCAATTTTTGCAAACACTTCCTGGTATATTTAAATCAAAAGTTAAAATCTCTTGGGAACCACATAAAGAGCATTCTAAAAAATTTGGTTTTACACCTAAAAAAGTAAGTAGTTTTACTTCAACTATCATAGAAATAACTTTAGGATCAAACCCATCTTCTATTTTTAATAAAGCATCTCTTACAATTGGAAATAGATTTTTATCATTATAATCTTTTAAAACCTGTTTTACTATATTAACTATTCGATTTAAATAAATCATTTTAGAAAAATCAGTCATAGTATTCTTTAAAGAATTTATGATACTTCCTTCAATAAGAGTACTAATTCCTTTTTCTTTATAGTTAATAGTAAAACTAGCATAAACAAATTTCATACTAATTCCTCGAAGTTTACTTTTCATAGTCCTTGATCCTTTAGACATAACAGAAATATATCCGTGATCAAACGTTAATATATTTAAAATTTTACTAGTTTCACCATAATTAGTTTCATTTAGTATGATTCCTTCGATTGTTTCTTTCATCTTTTCCCCTTAATTCCTGATATAAAAGATAATATTTAACATTTCCTGTTTTTTGAAACAATTTCCATATTAAGTTTTCCATAATATCACCATTTATATCATGTAACTTTTATTTATTTTTATTCAATATCTAGATCATCTTTTAATCCAAGTTCTTTTAAATATAATTCTTTGTCTCGCCAATTTTTAAGTGTTTTTACATATAAAGACAAATAAACTTTTTTTCCAAAATATTCTTCTAAATCACTTCTTGCTTCCGTTCCAATTTTTTTTAGCATAGAACCATTCTTTCCAATAATAATTTTTTTTAAATTATCGCGATCAACAACAATTAAAACTCCTAGTCGAACAAGTTTTTCTTCTTCTTCATATTCTTCAACATAACAAGTAACAGAATGTGGTATCTCTTCTTCAGTATTTCGAAGAATTTTTTCTCTTACTAATTCAGATACCATTAAATTTGTTGGAAGATTCGTTATATAATCCTCATCATAATAGATGATATCATCTTTTAAATACTTTTTAATGGTTTTTATTAGGGAATCAATGTTTATATTTTTAACAGCTGAAATAGGTACAATTTCCTTGAATGGATATAATTCTTTTAATTTATCAATTTCTTTTAATAATACTGGTTTATTTTTTAATTTATCAATTTTAGTTAATATTAATATAACATCTCTTTCTTCTTGTTTTAATTTATCAAGAATAAATTCATCACCTTTTCCAAATCCATCTTTTATATCAACTAAAAATAATACTAAATCTATATCTTTAGTCATTGCATAAGCTTTTTTATTTAAAATAGTTTCTAATTTATGACGAGGTTTATGAATTCCAGGTGTATCTACAAATATAATTTGAGATTCAGAATCATTATAAACTCCTTCAATAATATTTCTAGTTGTACCTGATTTATCACTAGTAATTGCAATCTTTCTTTGTAAAATACTATTTAAAAGAGTACTTTTTCCAACGTTAGGGCGACCAACTATACTTACAAAACCACTTTTCATTTTAAATCCTCAACAGAAAATGGATAAGGACAAAGTTCTTCTACCAAATGAACTTCTGTATTTCCCTTTGGATTCATACAAATTACTTCTTTGTCTTTTTCATAAAATTCTAAAATAACTTGCCTACACATCATACAAGAAAAACCAATTTTATCGTTATCACACATAACATATAGTTTTTCAAAATCACCCTTTTTATATCCATTTGCAATAGCATTTAATATGGCACTACGCTCTGCACAAATTGATGCACCATAGGAAGCATTTTCAACATTAACCCCACTAAATTCATGCCCATCTTTGGTAACTACAATGCTACTTACTCGATAATTTGAATAAGGACTATAACTATTTTTAAGTAAATTTTCTAATTTTTCTTTCATTTTAAATTCCTTTCTATATATTCCTTTACAGGACTAAAAGTTTTTCTATGTTCATCAATAATTCCATATTTATCTATTGCTTCGACATGTTTTTTAGTAGGATATCCTTTATTATGTTTAAAATCATACATAGGATACTTTTCATCAAGTAAAATCATCATTTTATCTCTTGTAACTTTAGCAATAACACTTGCAGCAGCAATACTCAAACTCTTACTATCTCCTTTAATAATAGATGTTGATGGAATATCAATGTCAAGTCTCATAGCATCAATTAAAACATGTTCTGGCTTTATCTTCATATTACTAATAGCATCTACCATAGCAAGTTTAGTTGCTTCATAAATATTAACCTCATCAATAACTTTTTCAGAAATAATTCCTATTCCTATACTAATTGCATCATGCATTAATATGTCATAAAACTTTTCACGTTTCTTTTCACTTAACTTTTTAGAATCAGTTAATCCATCAAGTTTATAATTAAGTGGAAGAATAACACAACTAGCAACTACTGGTCCAACTAATGGGCCACGACCTACTTCATCAATTCCACCTATTAAACTAATTCCTGAATCAATTAACTCTTTTTCATATATATACAAGTCTTCCATTATAAATTACTTAACTTTTCTTTAATAAGAGTACTAACTTCTTTCATATCACATTTACCCTTAACAAGTGGAGTAACTTCTTTCATAATTTGACCCATATCTTTATTACTAGTTGGATTTACTTTAAGAAAAACATCTGAAATAATTTTTTCAAGTTCTTCTTTAGTTAATTGTTTAGGTAAATAACTTTGTAAAAAATTAATCTCTTCCTCTGTTTTTGAAATAAGATCACTTCTATTTCCTTTTTTAAATTCTTCAATTGATTCACGTCTTGTTTTAATTCCTCGACTCAACATATCAATAACTAATTCATCATTAATCTCAACTTTTTTATTAATATGTTCAAGATCAACATCTCCTTTAATTCCTCTTAAAGTTTGAACATATCCCATATTTTTTTCTTTCATAAACTTAACAATATCTGCTTTTAATGTCTCATACATATTTAATCACTCTCCAAAATAATTATAACTTAAAACTTTAAAAAAGTATAGAATAAATTTAGGTCATTTAATTATATTTTCAAAATTAAAAATAGAATAATATGAGTATCTAAGATATTTAATTAGTTAAATTATTTACTTATTCTTAACAATTTATTTTTTATTGTATTGTATAATCATTAAAATTTATATATAATGTTGTTGGTGATCTAAATGGATAAAATTGGAGTAATTGCAGAGTTTAATCCCTTTCATAATGGACATATATACTTTTTAAAATGTATCAAAAAAAAATTTCCTAATAGTTTTATTACAGTAATTTTAACAACTAATTTTTCACAAAGAGGAGAACTTTCTCTTCTTACTAAATGGGATAAAACTTTTTTAGCACTTCAATATGGAATTGATCTTGTTATAGAACTCCCCTTTTATTTTGCAACTCAAAGTGCTGATCAATTTTCTTATTCAGCAATTACAATTCTTGAAGCGTTAAAAATGGATTATTTAGTATTTGGTTCTGAAACGAATGATGTAGATACACTAAAAAATTTAGCAAGCACGATTCTTTATCACAAAGAATATAATAAACTTATTAAAGAATATTTAGATCTTGGAAATAGCTATCCTGCTTCTATTTCTAAAGCATTATATAATTTAACTAATGTAAAATTAATTAGTTCAAATGATATTTTAGGAGTTACATATATTAAAACAATCTTAGAAAACGATTATAAAATGAAACCAATTACTATTAAAAGAACAAATAATTATTTAAATAAAAAAACAACAGGTTCTATTTCAAGTGCTACTAGTATAAGAGAAAACTATTTTAATAATAAAGATTATAAAGATTTTATTCCTAAAAAAACATTTGATCTTTTAAATATAAATAAAGATTTTCTTGAAAACTATTTTTATCTTTTAAAATATAAAATTTTAAGTGATAAAGAGTTATCTGAATATTTGGATGTTGGTGAAGGAATTGATTCAAAAATTAAAAAAAATATTTTGAAATCAAATACCTATCAAGAATTAATTGAATCATTAAAAAGCAAAAGATATACTTATAATAAATTAAATAGAATGTTTTTACATATAATGATAAATCTAAAGAAAAATGATAAATATTCTATTAACTATATTAGAATACTTGGTTTTAATAAACTAGGAAGAAGTTATTTAAAAGAAATAAAGCCAAAAACTAATTTACCTCTTATTACAAATTATAAAGATATAAATGACCCAGTTTTAAAACTAGAATTAACCTCTTCTATATTATATTCTCATATAATAAAAAAAACTAGTATTATAAAAAAAGAATTACAATCTATTCCTATTCAAATAGACTAATTCTTTTTTTATAAAAATTTATCTTGATAAATGGTTTCATCATAAAAAGATGTTGTATATTTTTCATTATAGTTTTCTAATACTACAGTTTTTCCTTCTTGGTATTTTGATCTATTTATTTTAATAATTGGGATATTTAAAATTCTTGCAGCATTTAAATCCTTTTCTCTTATAGTATCAAAACAAACAATATATGATGGAAGAATGCGTTCGTATCTAAAATCAAATTCATTACTTCCTGATATTTTTAAATTTTTAATTTGAATCTCATTCATCTTATTAGAAGATAGAATATCATCAATACTTCTAATTCGATTAATAAATGAAGTTGTATTAATCGGTTGATCAAGACTATAAGAATCATCTTCTAATACATGCATTATTTTATTAATTTCAAAGTTTGTAAAACCATAAATATAATTATCTTCATTAAAAACATGCATATTCTTAGAACCTATTAAACTATAACAATTTCTAGCTGCTAAATTATTTCCACTTGGAATTCTTGCCCTACAAGTTACCAACATAATAAAATCTTCTCCATTTAATTCATATATATCAACTTTCAATTTTTTAGATAATTCTTGATTTTTTAAGTTCTCATTATCCATTGGTTTAAAACATTTATCTTTTATTTTTTGATAACTTAAATCTTTACAATTTCTCACATCATCATAATAAGTACTTACTTGATAACTGTCTTTATATCGATTATAAAACTCTAATATTTCATTTGGAGTTTTTTCATATAATGTCATAACTTCTCTATAAAAATCCAATTTTTCTTTATCAAAATTATTATCATTAAAACTCAATAACTCTTCTATATTTAAAAATACATTTCTAATACTATCCTGAAATAATTTATCAATAACAATAATTAAAATAATTTTCTTATCAGGAAAAACTTCATCTTTTTTAGAAATAAATTGTAATTCTAAAAATTCTTTTTCAAGAGTTTGATCATAATTTCTTATAAAAGTTTTATTTTTAATATATTCATCAAGAATTTCATCTTCCATTTTTGAAATTAAGTTTTCAAAGTATGTTGTATCTATATGATTACTTAATCTAGCTATTTTCTCTCGCATTTGAAATATTGAAGACGAAAAAATTATTTCTCGAAAAAAATCTTTATTTTCATACAAATTTCTATCAAGTTCTACTTCTGAATATAATATTAAATTATATATTTCTTTATTAGTAAATGATATTACATGACTTTTTATATAATTATTTACTAAATCGGGAGAAATATATGAAAAAGTCATTTTTTTATAAGTATTATCTATATCTTGTTTTAAAAAGTTTTCCCATTTATCTGGTTTATTTTTAAGAGAAAGAAGAATAATCGAACTTAAACATGTATCATTAATAGGAATTTTATTTAAAGATACAAAGTTAATAATTGCAATTAAAGTATCATAAGAAAAATCAAGTTCACTATAGAAAGATTCTCCATTATAAAGTAATAAAAATAATAAATTATCATTTTTTAATAATTCTTTTTCAAATGATATTTGATCAGATCTTTTTAAACAAACTAAATAAACATATTCATGCCCCTTATACATCTTTTTGATCTTGGAAATAATTGACTTTTTCATTTTATTTAAAAGATCATTTGCATCATATACTTCAAGTACCTTTCGGAAATCCCATGCATTTTGTTTTTTATCTAATAAAAATACCTTTTCACATATTCTTTCATCTTGAAGTAAGTTAAGCCTTTTTTCATAACTTAAAGGCCGAAGTGCATCAAGAAATTCAGTTAATTCTAAATTAAGTATTTTATCTATTTCCATATAATTCCTTTCTATTTATTTCTTGGATGGGTTTGATAATAAACCTCTTTTATATGATCAAGTGTTACATGAGTATATATTCCAGTTGTTGATATAGATGAATGTCCAAGTAACTCTTGAACTGTTAATAAATCGCATCCATTATTTAAAAGATGAGTTGCAAAACTATGTCTTAACATATGAGGAGTTATATGCTTTTGAAAACTTATCTTTTTTAATACTTGATTTAAAATATAACTAATTCCTTGAGTAGTTAGCTTATTACCCTTTTGATTTAAAAATAAGTATTCTACTTTTTTGGGATTTATCTCATCATAAATATTTAAATATTCATCAAGTATTTTTTTACATACATCATTATAATAAACAATTCTTTCTTTTGATCCTTTTCCAAGTACATTTATACTTTGATTAGTAAAATTTATATCTTTTATTAATATATTAACAAGTTCTGATACTCTTACACCAGTTGCATATAATAATTCAATAATTAAGCGATTTCTAAGATCGTAATTATTATTTATTTCCATACTGTGAAAAATTTCTAGTAATTCTTCATAATTTAAATATCTTGGTAATTTAGTTTCTTTTTTAGGAAGGCTTACATAATTAAAAGGATTAATGGAAACTTTATTTTCTCTATTTAAATATTTATAAAAACCTTTTAAAGAACTAATATGACGTCTAATACTTTTACCCGCAAGTTTTTCTTTTTCAAAGTGATCAAAAAGTCCCATCAAATCTTCATAAGAAACTTCAGTATAATCTAAATTTTCCCTTTTTAAATAAGAAAAAAAATCTTCTAAATCTATTCTATAGTTTTCTATTGTTTTATCACTATAGTTTTTATTATATTTTAAATATTCTAAATACTTTTCTATCATTTTTTATCACAATTTTATTATAACAAAATTTAAAATAAAATTCATTAAAAAAATAAAAGTAAACACTTTTTTTATGTTTACTTTTTATTTACAAATTTTGTAAATTTAGTATATGTACTATTTTCTAAATTAGTTTTAGAAAGATTTTCAAATAATCCTTTTTGTTCTTTAGTTAATTTATCAGGAAGAACAACTTCAAAAATTAAGTACATATCTCCAACTCGATTAGTTGAAGCATTTTTTATTCCTCGACCTTTAATTCTTTGTTTATCATTTGTATTTGTTCCTGGTTTAATATTTAATGTAACAACTGAATCAAGTGTTTTTATATCTTTTTTACAACCAAGAACAGCATCAGTTATTGTAATTGGAACAGTTAAATAAATGTCATCTCCATCTCTTGTAAAGAATTCATGTTCTTTTACTCTAAACTCTAAATACAAGTCTCCATTTACTCCTCCATTACTGCCAGCTTCACCACGTCCTGCTACTCTAAGTCTCATGCCAGTATCTACTCCTGCTGGAATTTTAACTGTAATAGTTCGATTCTTTCGAATCTTTCCTTTTCCGCCACATGTCATGCAACGTCTTTTATATATCTTACCTAATCCACCACAGTTAGTACAAGTAGTTTTAGAAACAAATGATCCTAAAATTGTCCTTTGCTCAGATGTAATTGTTCCGCTTCCATGACATACATCACATGTTGTCTCATCATGACCACCTAGTCCATGACAATCATCGCATATAACGCTTGTATCAATTTTTATATCTTTTTCACAACCATATACAGCCTCTTCAAAAGATAAATCCATATGATACAAAACATCATCTCCACGAACTTTTGTATTTCGACTCCTACTTCTTCCAGAAAAGCCAAAACCAGAACCAAATACAGAACCTAAAATATCATCTAAATCTACATCAAAATTACTAAAATCAAATCCAGAGAATCCACTACCATTTGAAGAATCAAAGGCAGCATGTCCAAATTGATCATATTGTTTTCTTTTAGCCGGATCAGATAATACAGCATAAGCTTCCTGAATTTCTTTAAATTTTTCTTCAGCACCGGCTTCTTTATTTATATCTGGATGATATTGTTTAGCAAGTCGTCTAAAAGCACTTTTTATTTCAGCATCACTTGCAGTTTTAGAAACCCCTAAAACCTCATAATAATCTCTTTTATTCATACAAATTCCTACTTCCTATAAATTTTTCTAAATTCATCAATAGTTTCTTTAAAAAATTCTATTGCATCTTCAATAAACTTTGGATCAGATATATTTACATCACATACCATTAATTCATCTTTTGGATACATAGATCCTCCCGTTTTTAGAAAATCAAGATAACGTTTTACTCCCACATCTCCTAAAGACTCTATATCATGAACAATTTTACAAGCAGCTGATAAACCAATGGCATATTTATAAACATAAAAATTGTAATAGAAATGAGGAATTCTCATCCATTCATTTTCAATTAATTTATCACAAACAACTCCAGATCCAAAATAATCTTTTACAAGAGCATAATACTCTTTCTTTAAATAATCACTTGTTAGGACTATACCATTTTCATGATCACAATACATCTTTTTTTCAAATTCAGCAAACATTGTTTGTCTAAAAATTGTTCCTTTAAATAACTCCAATAATTTATTTAATAAAAATAGTTTTTCTTTTTTATCATTTGTTTTCTTAATCAAATATTTTAGTAAAATAAGTTCATTTACTGTACTTGCAACTTCAGCAACAAAGATATGATAACTTGATGTATTATATGGATTAGCCTCACATGAATACATAGTATGCATAGAATGTCCTAATTCATGAGCAA
Organism: uncultured Clostridia bacterium; assembly: GCA_947165945.1. GTDB lineage: Bacteria > Bacillota_I > Bacilli_A > RF39 > UBA660 > RUG591. The sequence continues at coordinate 24,349 of CAMVCF010000008.1, forward strand.
GAGTTGTTACATCATTATATTTTCCTTCAAAATTTAGAAGGATGTAAGGATAAGTATCATAAAAACCACTGGAATATGCTCCACCACGTTTTCCTTTATTGTTATAAATATCTATAAAACGGTTAGAAAAAGCAATATTTAATTTTTTACGATAATCATCTCCTAAAACACTTAATCCATCAAGAACTATTTTCTTAGCTTCAGAAAATGAATAAGATTTATCTACATCACTTACCATATTAGTATATATATCATATAAATGTAATTTATCAAGACCTAATACTTCTTTTTTTAGAGAATAATAATCATATAAAACTGGTAAATTACTTCTTACTGTTTTAATTAAATTATCATAAACTGCTAAGTCAATATTATCATGGTACAAACTTGCTTCTATTGCGGAATTATATTTTTTAATCTTAGCAAGCCTACAATTTGTTTCTATATTATAACGAAATGTATCAGCAATTGTATGAGAATACTTTGCATAAGTTTTAAATAATAAATTAAAAGCTTTTTTTCGAATATTTTGATCATTACTTTCTATAAATAGTGAATAATTACTTTCAGTAAATTCATGTTTTTTACCATCAATTACAATATTACCAAATGTTAAATCACTATCTGTTAATGATTCATAAATATTTTCAGATGCACCTAAAGAAATTCCTAAACTAGATAATAGTTTTTCAGATTCTAAAGATAAAGTATGTTCCTTATAACGATATAAACTTTCTAAATTAAATTTATAAACAATAAGACCTTCTTCTTCCTCTAAAAACTTTTTAACTACATTAAAATCCCCTCTTAATAATTCTGGATCAACAAAAGACATAATACTAGAAAACTTAGTCATTAACTGAGATATTTTTTCAGATAATTCCAAACTATTAGAATTTGTTGTATCAACATCATAATTTAAATGAGCATAATAATATAATTTATATAATTTTCTTTCAAGTTGATCAGATAACTTTAAAAATTCTAATAAAGTTTTAGAACTTGAAAGTAATTTTCCTTTATATTGAGAAATTTTAAGCATCTCTTTTGATAAATCATTATAATCTTCATAAAACTCATCTATATTCTTATAAATTACTGATAAATCCCATGTATCTTTAACATCTATTTCACATCTTTTTTTCTGTTTCATTCATTCTCCTTTTTATTGTATGAAAGTCCTAGAAATCTAGGACTTCAATATTTTATTTTTCTTCAAATTCGGCATCAGATACATTGTCATTTGATGAATTTGCATCACTTGTTGAATTATCATTTTCCTTAGTGCTATCACCTTGTGATTCTGGATTTACTCCTTCATACATTTTAGCACCTAGTTGCATTAATTTTTCTTGTAATTTATCTTTCTTTGCTTTAATATCATCTAAATTATTTGCATTAAGCGCATCTTTTAAATCTTTAACTAATGCTTCTGCTTCACTCTTTTCAGAGTCTGTAATTTTATCGCCTAAATCTTTAATCATTTTTTCTGTTTGGAATACTAGTTGTTCAGCTTCATTTTTCACATCTGCTTCTTCCTTACGACGTTTATCTTCCTCTTTATTTGCTTCTGCTTCTTTCATCATACGATCGATTTCTTCATCACTTAAATTAGTATTGCTTGTAATAGTAATAGATTGCTCTTTATTTGTTCCTAAATCTTTTGCAGTTACATGAACAATTCCATTTGCATCAATATCAAATTTAACTTCAATTTGTGGAACACCACGAGGTGCAGCTGGAATACCTGTTAATTGGAAATTACCAAGTGTTTTATTATCTCCTGCCATAGAACGTTCACCTTGAAGTACATGAATATCAACAGCTGGTTGATTATCTTGAGCAGTTGAGAATACTTGTGACTTGCTAGTTGGGATAGTTGTATTTCTTGGAATTAAAACCGTCATAACTCCACCTAAAGTTTCAATACCAAGTGAAAGTGGTGTTACATCAAGAAGAACTATATCATTTACTTCTCCAGTTAATACTCCACCTTGAATAGCAGCTCCCATTGCAACTACTTCATCTGGGTTTACTTCAAGACTAGGATCACGTCCAAGTTCTTTCTTAACTAAATCAAATACCATAGGAATTCTTGTTGAACCACCAACAAAAATTACCTTATCAATATCATTTTTAGTAAGTTTTGCATCACTTAATGCATTTCTTACTGGTGTTAAAGTTGATTCTACTAAATCTCTTATTAAATCCTCAAATTTAGCTCTAGAAAGAGTAACATCCAAATGAAGTGGTCCTGACTCATTTTGTGAAATAAATGGTGCTGAAATTTGAGTAGTAGTCATACTACTTAAGTCTTTCTTAGCTTTTTCACTTATTTCTTTTAATCTTTGCATAGCCATCTTATCTTTTGAAAGATCAACTCCAGTATCCTTCTTAAAAGTATCGATCAAAAAGTCCATAATACGTTTATCGAAGTCATCTCCACCTAAACGATTATTTCCAGCAGTAGATTTAACTTCAAATACCCCATCACCTAACTCTAGAATTGAAACATCAAATGTTCCTCCTCCAAGATCGTATACTAAAATTGTTTGACTCTTATCTTGTTTATCAAGTCCATATGCAAGTGCTGCAGCTGTTGGTTCATTAATAATTCTTTCAACTTCCAAACCTGCAATTTTTCCAGCATTTTTAGTTGCTTGACGTTCTGCATCATTAAAGTATGCAGGTACAGTAATAACTGCTTTAGTAACTTTCTCTCCTAAATATTTTTCAGCACTTTCCTTTAAATTTGAAAGAATCATTGCACTAATTTCTTCTGGTGTATATTTCTTTCCTTCAAGTTCAAATTTATCAGTTGTTCCCATTGAACGTTTAACACTTGACTTTGTATTTGGATTTGTAATTGCTTGACGCTTTGCAGCATCTCCAACAATAATTTCTCCATTTTTAAATGCAACAACCGATGGTGTTGTACGATTTCCTTCACTATTTGGAATAACTGTTGCACTTCCTCCTTCAAGTACTGATACACAACTATTTGTTGTACCTAAATCAATTCCTATAATTTTACTCATAATTTATCTCTCCTTTTTCATTTTATTTTTTAATTTTAGTTTTATCCTTTTTTTCTTTTTCTTTTAAATTGACAATGATATTCATAAAAACTTGTCTTTTTTCGGTTAAATTAAGCTTTTCCATATTCATTAAATACTTATTATAATATGTTATATCACCATCATCTAAAAATTTAAGTAAATAGATACTTGTAATAAAAGTCTTACTTTCAAAAATATCATATAAACTAGCAAGCTCTTTTCTTACACAATCTAATACTAATTTTTCTTCATCATTCATTCTGACACCTTAACAAGAGCAGGTCTTATCATTTTATCCTTTAACATATATCCTTTTTGCATAACTTCAACAACAATTCCTTTATCAATTCCATCAACATGAGTAGTCATTAAAGCTTGTTCTAAATTTGGATCAAATTCTTTATTTAAGCAATCGATTTCAGTCACTTCATACTTTTTTAAGACTTGAATAAAATGCGAATAAATTAACTTAAATCCTTCCAAAAATTTTGATAATTCATCATTCAAATTAGTATCATCAAGTTTAATTGCTCTTTCAAAGTTATCAATAATAGGCAAAAGTTCTGTTACAATTTCTTGATTAGAATACTTAAGCATATTACTAGTTTCTGCATCTCTTCGCTTTTTATAATTAGCAAATTCTGCTTGACTATACAAAACTTTATTTAAAAGTTCTTCATTTTTTTCTTTTAATTCTTTAATTATTTTATCTTTTTTACAATCCTTTTTGTCTTTTTTCTTGCATTCTTTATTTTCAGTCATAGAATCCTTTTTCTCAATTTCATTTAAATTTGGATCCTCGTTTTTTTTAATTTCTTCTTCCATAACACTTACCTTTCTATTTGTTTTTTAATATAATCAAGTAAATTTACTACTTTATCATATTCCATCCTCTTTGGACCAATAATTGCAATCGTTCCTGAATCTTTATTTGTTTTATAATTTGTTTTAATGACTGTAACATCCGGATCCATTTTATTTTCATGTCCAATATAAATATTAATATCATTATTTTCTTCTTCCATATTTTGAAGCATTTCTTCATCATCTAATTTAGCAAATAAATCTTCAACCTTAGATAAATTATTAAATTCTTGATGCTTTAAGATATTGTTTTTTCCTACAACATTAATATTTTTGGATGAAATATCTGTAAATACATCATAAAAAGCATTATATAGTATTTCATGTTGTTTTACATATCTTCCAATAACAGGTTTAATTTCAAATTCAAGTTTTGCACTAACTTCATCAATTGGAGTTCCAACAATTAAATCGTTTATTAAATTAACTGTTTTCTTGATTTCTTCTAACGAAATACCTGTAATTTCAATATTTTTATGTTCTACATATCCTTGATCCGTTACAACAATAACAACAACAATATTAGAGTCAACTGGAACAACACTTATTTCTTTTAATTTATTCTCATGACTCTTTGTATCAAGAACTACAGAAGTATAGGATGTCATATCTGAAATTAATTCCAAACTTTTAGAAACAGCATCGGATAATTCTAATTGTCTATTACTAAATACTGTTTGAAGTTTAAACACTTCTTCACCATTTAACTCTTTTAATTCCATTAAATTATCAACATAATATCTATATCCTGCTTCACTTGGAACACGACCACTTGATGTATGAGTTTTTTCAAGAAGACCCATTTCTTCTAACTCCTGCATTTCATTTCTAATAGTTGCTGAGGAACAATTTAATTTATCACAAAGTAATTTAGAACCAACTGGTTTTGCAAGTTTAATATATTCAGTAACAATTAACTTAAGTATTTCTTCTTGTCTTTTAGTTAACATCACTACCTCCTAGCACTCTAATTTCTCGATTGCTAAATACATTATAATATTATGTTTAGCACTTGTCAATATATGAGTGCTAATTTTTTTATTTTTTTTCTTTTTATTTAATTTACTCTATTTATTGATCATAATTATATTTTAAAAACATGTAAAAATTTCTTGACAAATAAAGACAAATCGATTAATATAGTAATCACCAATTCGGAATTTAGGCGAATTGGTCGCTAGTATCACACTAGCCAACCCCTTTTTATTCTTTTTAAATAGACTGTTACACTTCAGGGGGAGTAACAGTCTCCTTTTTTTTGGAGGAAAATATGGAAACCAAAGATATTGAATTATTAAATAAAATATTAGATCTTTCCAAAAAGATCTTAAAGATTTATTCTATTTTATTTAAACTAGAAATTAAACATTTAAAACCAAGTAAAGTATATTCTAGATATTTAAATTACTTAGATGTATTACTTGATTTAGAAGATGAATACTATAAAATGATTCCGATAGAAAAAATTGATTTATATATTACTTATTCTGATCGAGGAAAAACTTTTATAACTTTTTCAGATTATTCTTTAATAATTAATGATTTCTATGATTTTTACTTTGCTAAAAGAGTTTATAATCATCTAAAAAAGATTAAAGATAGCTATAAAATATCAAGTTATCAAAAAGGATTTATAAAAGAAGATGAGTTTTTTGATCAAGTAAAATTTATTGAAGCAAAAATAGAAAACGAAATTGCCAAACTTTTTCTTTACTATATTGAACAAGAAAAAAAATCGTTAAAAAACAATGACTATAAAAATGGACTTACCTCTATAAAATATATTTTATCTTTTTTAAATATGGATATAGAAAAAGAATTAACACCAAATTTTGAAATAAACGATAACTTATATTTAACTTCTCAATCACTTGCTGATTTGTTTGGATTTTTAGATCATGACTATTTAAGAATGCTTCAAGGTTTTTTTCATCGTTTTCTAAAAAGAGATATTAGAAGTCTTATGAAAAGAGATCTAGATAGTTCAGATTATAGTTTTGAAAATCACCGATTAAGAATAGGAAAAGCACTAATACAATCATATTTAACATTAGATAAAAATAATATCTATCTTAAAGATAAAATTCATGATATGATAGATTCATGTGATCTAGATGTTAAAGAAATATTAAAAGAATCACTTGAAATAGATGAAAAAATTTGCATTTTACGATCAGAAAGGTTGGTTTTAAATGGAGATAGTAAATGACTTTAAAGATTATGAAATAATAGATGCAACAAATGGACAAAAATACGAAAGATGGAATAATATTTATTTATTAAGACCCGATCCTTTAATACTATGGGAAAACAAAGATTTCAAAACAAATAAATTAGATGCAACTTATATAAGGAGTAATAAAGGTGGTGGTTATTGGGATAATACTAATCTAAATACTTTTCAAGTGCAATATAAAGATCTTAAATTTAATTTAAAACAAATGGGTTTTAAACATACTGGATTATTTCCAGAACAAGCAGTTAACTGGAATTATATGAAAGAAAAAATAAAAAAATCTGGAAGACCTATTAAAGTATTAAACTTATTTGCCTATACAGGTGGTGCAAGTCTTGCCTGTTTAAGTGCTGGAGCAAGTGTTGTTCATGTTGATTCATCTAAAGGAATGGTTGAATGGGCCAAAGAAAATATTAAATTAAATCACTTTGAAGATAAGCCTATTCGTTTTATTGTTGATGATTGTGTTAAATTTGTAAAAAGAGAAATACGTCGTGGAAATAAGTATGATGTAATTATTATGGATCCACCAAGTTATGGAAAAGGTGCAAATGGTGAAATATGGTCTTTAGAAAAAAATTTATTTGAACTAGTAGATCTTTGTACTTCCCTTTTAAGTGATAAACCTTTATTCCTTTTAATAAATTCTTATTCAGGACTTTCACCAATTGTTATTGAAAATATTTTAAAAATTACTAATAAAAAGGACAACGTTAAAATCATATCAGATGAAATAGGACTTCCTATAACCAAAAATAATTTAGTTCTTCCATGTGGAATTAAAGGATTAATTGAATATGAATAAACCAGTTATTTTATATGAAGATAATCACTTATTAGTTGCAATAAAACCTGTTAATTTATTAAGTCAAAGCGATAGTACCAAAGATTTAGATATGTTAACTATGTTAAAAAACTATATTAAAGAAAAATATCAAAAACCTGGAAATGTATACTTAGGACTTGTTCATAGACTTGATAGGCCAACTGGTGGAATAATGGTATTTGCTAAAACTTCAAAAGCAGCTAGTAGATTATCTAAACAAATTTTAAATCATGAATTTAAAAAAAGTTATTTAGCAGTAGTTCATGGAAATATTAAAGATGAAGATACATTAACTGATTATTTAAAAAAAGTAGAAACTAAAAGTTATGTTACAGATAACAAATCTGGAAAATTAGCAGAACTTTATTACCAAAAAATAGCTTATCTTAAAGATTGTGATTTATCTCTTTTAAAAATTAATTTAAAAAGTGGAAGAAATCATCAAATAAGAGTTCAATTTTCAAGTAGAAATTATCCATTATATGGAGATGCAAAATATGGATTTGATACTAATAAAAACTTAGGTCTTTATGCTTATAAATTAGAGTTTATTCATCCAACTACTAAAGAAAAACTAGTATTTACAAATTATCCAGATTATAATCCTTTTAATAAATTTAAAAACATTGAACATAGTTTATGAAAACTATGTTTTTTAATTTCAAAAATATGATAAAATAAATTAGAAAGGAGTTTTATGAATGAAATAAAAAAAGAAATAGAAAAATGTTTAGAATGCAATAATCCAATTTGTCAATTAGGTTGTCCTTTAAAAAATGATATAAAAGGATTTATTAAATGTTTAAAAAAAGATAAAATTGAAGAAGCATTTTATTTATTATCTAAAACAGCACCTATTCCATCATTATGTGGACTTATTTGTCCTCATGAAAAACAATGTCAAGGAATGTGTAATAAAATAATACCAAGTAACCCTGTTGAAATAGGAAAAATAGAAGCTTTCATTGGTAAATATGCACTATTAAATAACTTAAAAATTAAAAGTCCTAAAATTACTAATCATCATGTATTAATAATTGGAGGAGGACCAGCTGGACTTAGTTGTGCCTATATTTTAAGACAAGCAGCAATTAAAGTAACCATTTTTGAAAAACACGACTATTTAGGTGGTTTATTAGTACACGGAATACCTGAATTTAGATTAGATAAAAATCTAGTAAAAAAAGCTATTAATAATATTCTTGATCTAGGAATTGATGTTTGCTATCAAAAAGAACTTGGAAAAGATTTTCAATTAGATGATATAAAAAATCAATATGATTCAATATTTTTAAGTATAGGTTCAAACATTTCTAACCACTTAAATATTAAAGGTGAAGATTTAAAAGGAGTTTATGGAGCTCTTGAATTTCTTGAAAACAAAGAAAAAATTCCTTTAGATGATAAAGAGGTAATTGTTATTGGTGGTGGAGATACAGCAATTGATGTTGCAAGAACTCTAATAAGAAAAAATGCTAAAAAAGTAACTATTGTTTATCGAAATACTAAAGAAAAAATGAAATGTCAAGATAAAGAATTTGAAAATGCTAAATTAGATGGAGTTAATTTTTTATTTCAAACTAATATATTAAGTATAAAAGGACATGATAAAATTTCTAAAATAGAACTTATTAAAACTAAGGAAGAAGAATTTAAAATTCAAAATATCGAAGGAAGTAATTACGAAATAAAATGTGATTTATTAATAAAAGCCATTGGATCTCATCCTGATCCTTTAATAAAAAAATTAGGTTTAAATCTTGATCAAAAAGGACAAATTGATGTTGATGGTAAATTTCATACATCAATTTCTAAAATATATGCAGGTGGAGACATAGCTGGTTGTAAAAATGTTGTTGCTTGGGCATGTCGTTCTGGAATAATTGCAGCAGAAGAAATTATCGAAAAATTAAAAGAGTCTTAAAACTCTTTTTTAATTACATTGAGTACTAGATTGATTATCAATTACTGTATCAGTAGGAAATGCATTACATTTCCAAGAAATAACTGAAGACGGGATCACGACACTTATTAATGGATTATTTCTAAAAGCAGATTCTCCTATTGTTATTACACCATTAGGTATCTCAACTCGTGTTAACTTATTATCAAAAAATGCTCCACTATTTATTACAGTTACGCTATTAGGTATTTTAATACTTGCTAAATTATTTCCTAAAAATGCATTTTCTTCTATAGTTGTAACAGTTTTAGGTATTACAACTTTAGTTATCAGATTTGAACGAAAAGCCTCATATCCAATCGTTGTTACCCCATCTGGAATTACAACGTTTTCTATTTGACTTGCTTTAAAAGCATTTGCGCTTATTGTAGTTACTTTATAATCATTAATTTTAAGTGGAATTATTAAATCTTTACCACAACTTGCATCATAATCTGTAATAACTGCTTGATTATTATTTATTGTATATGTAAAACACTCATCTTTTGTATATATACTATCACATCCATCGCTTTTATATGTATAGTTATTATTTGTATCTTTACAGATTAAACATGACTTATAGTCTAAATTTAAATTATTACTTACGTCGCTTCCTCTTTTAATTTCAACAAAACTACCATCACATACTCCCCCATTTGGATCAGTTAATTTATCAATATAGTTATTGGTTATTAATTCATCATAAAATACGTATCTATTATGACCAACTAAAGGAATTTCATCCATGTTATCCATCAAATAATTTCTAGTTGCAGAATCTAAATTTTTTTCAAAATCCAGATAAATACCTTTTTTGCCTGTTGCAATAATACTACTATAAGATAAAACTGCAAGACCAGATAAAATTGCAAGAATTACAATAACTCCTAAAAGTTCTACTAGGGTAAATCCATCTTTATTCATATAATCATCTACTTTCTAAAGTTATTATAACATAATATTTTAATTAGTTAAACTTTTCTTTCTAAATTTTTGGATTTCAAAATAAGTTTTCTTAAAAGATCAATTGGCCATACTGTAAGTGCAATTAAAATAATTAAAAAAAATTCATGAGCTTCTAAACCATAAGTTCTAAATAACTCTCCCCCAAAATAAATTAAATATATTTGAACTATAATAATAAATCCTATAATAAATATAAATACTTTATTTTTTAAAATATCAGAAAATATATTTAAACGATAAGTTCTAGCATTAAAAGAATTAAATATTCCAATAAAAATAAATAAAGCAAAATATGCAGTCATTAAATATTCATTATTACTACCTACTCTAAATATTAATCGAACTATAGGGAGTTTTAAAAATAAAATACATAAAGTTGCAGAATAAATAGATGTTACAAATATTTCATTATACATATAACTATTTATTATTTTTTCATTTATTTTTTTAGGAGATTCTTCCATATATTCAAGAAGTGGTGGTTCAAAGGAAAAGGCTAAAGCTGAAAAAGTATCCATGATCATATTAAGCCATAGCATTTGAACAATTGTTATAGGGCTTGTGAATCCAATAAATGGTCCAATAATAGATAAAAGAAGTGCACACATATTTACACTTAATTGATAAATTACAAATTTTCTAATACTTTTAAAAATTGTTCTTCCATAAAGAATAGCTTTAGCAATACTTAAAATATTATTATCTAGAATAACAATATCTGAAGCTTCTTTGCTAACTTCAGTTCCTGATCCCATACTAAAGCCAACATTAGCACGTCTTAAAGCTGGTGCATCATTTACCCCATCTCCTGTCATTCCAACAACTAGATCCATCTCTTCAATAACTCTTACTAATCTACTTTTATCCTGTGGAAGTGCTCTTGCAATAACTCTTATGTCTTTTAATTTCATCTTAAGTTCATCATCACTCATTAAACTTAGATCGTTACTATCTAAAACTAAATTATTTACTCCATCAACAATTAAAGACTCTTTAGCAATAGATAAAGCAGTATCTTTACTATCTCCAGTTATCATAATAACTTCAATTCCAGCATTTTTAATTAAACTAATTCCGTCCCTTACTTCACGTCTTAATTCATCTTTTAAAAACAAAAGTCCCATAAATACCAAATTATTTAAACTATTATTATGATTATAAGCAAGAGCTATAACTCTTATTCCTTTTCTAGTTACCTCTTTTATTTTTAAATAAATATAGTTTTTATCTTTTAAGACTACTTCTTCTCCCTTATTATTTAAGTATTTATTACAATTAGGGATTATAACTTCACTTGCTCCTTTAAAATAAGTAATATCTTTTATAGTTACTGAACTATATTTACTAGAACTATCAAAATGTTTTTTATTTAATATTTGTTTTTTTATTTTAACACTAGTATTTAAATACTTTAAAATAGACTGGTCAGTTAGATTTCCTCCTATTATATTTTTATTATCATCTATTAAGCTATCATTATTATAATATAAAGAATCAAAAAAATTATTTTTATTTTTTAAAATATCTTTTCTATCTACATTATCTAAATTACCATTTAAAACTTTTATAACTTCAAGTTTTCCCTTTGTTAAAGTACCTGTTTTATCTGTTAATAATACATTTATATTACCTGCTGTTTCTATTCCAACTAATTTTCTTACTAAAACATTATTTTTTAACATCTTTTTCATATTACTTGATAATACTAAAGTAATCATCATTGGAAGTCCTTCTGGGACTGCAACAACAATAATAGTTACACTTAAAGTTAATGCATAAATTAAATAATTCATCATTAAAGGAAAATTAGTAATTGTCAATTTTATCAAATTAATATCATAATGATTTTTAATTACAATTGATGAAAATAAATAGGCAAATGTAACTAAACATGCTCCAATATATCCTATTTTACTTATTATTTTAGAAAGCTCTATTAATCGATTTCTTAAAGGACTAATAGGATCATTTTCTTCAAGTTCAGCTGCTATTTTGCCATACATTGTATTAATTCCAACACTAGTTACTTTCATTATCCCATATCCAGAATAAATAGTTGTACCACGAAATAACTTGCTATTAATACTCTTTTTTTGCTCTTTTGATTCACCATTTAAAATTGCCTCATCAACACTTAATTCTCCATCTATTAGTATTCCATCAGCTCCTATCTTATCACCTGATGCAAGAATTAATAAATCACTAACAACAACATCATTTATAAATATTTCTTTGATTATATTATCTCTTTTTACTTTAACTTTAATATTATTAATATCTTTACCTAGTTCTTGAAAAGCCTTATTACTTCCATATTCGGAGATACTTGAAATAAACGTAGATAAAAGAATTGCTAAAAGAATTCCAATAGTTTCAAAATAATTAGAATCTTGAAATAAAAAAATAATTTTAATTACTAAAGCTACTAAAAGAATTTTAATCATTGGATCTCCCAAAGACTCTATAAATAAATCAATAAATCTATTTCGTTTTGATAAAGATATTTCATTTGTACCATAATATTTCCTATTTTTAATTACTTCATCCTCCATTAGTCCTTTCATATTTCCTCCAGTTAAGAATATGTTAAAGCCTAAAAAAAAGAACTTTTTAGTTCTTTTAGATAGATATAAAGTTATTAAAACAATTATTTATAAAATCAATATCGTTTATTTTTTCCTCTAAATATTTATTAAATAAATCTTTATCAATTCCATTTTTACTTACGTCATGATAATGTAAAAAGTTATTTTCTACGTTTTCTCTTGTAACTGTATATGATTTACCACTTCCAGAATGTCCCATAATTGCATAAAATCTACCATCGTGAACTACCCATAATCTAAAGTTTATGGGCTTCTTGTTTCATAGATTTCGTAGC
>CAMVCF010000009.1:0-35598 GCA_947165945.1 uncultured Clostridia bacterium
GCAATATCTTCTTCATTTACAGTATCACTTAATATTCTATTTTTTTCTTTATTATTTAATTCTTCAAGTTCTTTTTCAAGACGTGGAATTTCTCCATGTCTAAATCTTGCAGCTGTTTCTAAATCATATCTATTTTCAGCTTGCTGTAAAGTAAATTTAGCATCCTCTAATTCTTTTTTCTTTGTTTTAATTTTATCATTTATTTGTTTTTCTCTGTTCCAAGCTTCTTTTAATTCATTTTCTTTTGCTTTTAATGTAACAAGCTCTTTTTCAATTTGTTCTTTTCTGTTTTTAGATAATTCATCATTTTCTTTCTTAATCGCTTGACGCTCTATTTCAAGTGATAAGATATTACGTGTTACTGAATCTAATTCATTAGGAACTGAGTCCATTTGAACACGTATTGTTGCACAAGCTTCATCTACTAAATCAATTGCTTTATCTGGTAAATATCTATCTGTAATATAACGATTAGATAAAGTTGCAGCACTTATTAGTGCTTTATCAGTAATTGAAACACCATGATGAATCTCAAACTTTTCTTTTAATCCACGAAGTATTGTTATAGTATCCTCAACAGTTGGTTCTGATACTTTAATCTTTTGAAAACGTCTTTCAAGAGCACCATCTTTTTCAATATATTTACGATACTCATTTAATGTTGTTGCACCAATTACATGAATTTCTCCTCGAGCAAGCATTGGTTTTAAGATATTAGAAGTGTCCATTGCACCATCTGCACCATTACCAACAATCATATGAATTTCATCAATAAACATAATAATATTGCCTTCACTTTTCTTAATTTCATTCAAAACATTCTTTAAACGTTCTTCAAATTCTCCTCGATACTTAGCACCTGCAACTAAACTTGCTAGATCTAATTCCCATATTTTTTTATTTTTTAAACTATTTGGAACATCACCTGAAACAATACGATTAGCAAGTCCTTCAACAATAGCTGTTTTTCCAACTCCAGGTTCTCCAATTAAAACCGGATTATTTTTTGTTTTTCTAGATAAAATACGAGTAATACCACGAATTTCTTCATCACGACCAATTACTGGATCAATTTTACCATTCTTAGCATCCATCGTAATATCACGTCCATATTTTTCTAATACATTAACATTTTCTTCATTATTTTGATACATATTTATTTCCCCTTTCATTTACTATTATACTCAAAAATTGGCACTTGTCAACAAAGAGTGCTAATTTTATTTAAAAAAAAGATAGATAACTATCTTATTACTGTAGGTTTTAAATAATCAAAAAGTTCGATATTTCTTAATATAGTAAATAAAATTACTAAAATAAGTAAAATCCATAGATCTCTATCCTGAATTTTATAATAGTTTATTTTTCTAATTTTACAAATAAAAATATAAACTACATAGATAAATCCAATTATAAATAAACAAAATAAGAAAGGATTAAATCTAAATGCTTGATAAAAATCCAAATCTATTAAAGCTTTAAGCATTCTTGTTCCACCACATCCGGCACAATCAATATTAAAATTCTTCTTCCATGGACATGGTAGTTCAAAGATAAAAACTACTATAATATTAATTATAGCAGCCATTATAACTATTATATTTAAATTTTTATTAAGTAATCTATTCATAATTTATATTAAATTTATCACTTATTTCTTTAATAATTTCTTGATTATGAGCTGGATTAATAAAGTTATAAATCATTTGAATAATCCCTATAGCTGATAAAACAATGCCGGCAATTGCCATCCACTTCTTTTCACTACTAATCTTACCTTCTTTCATATAATTTAATGATTGAATAGAAAGAATTAGTCCAGGAATTGCAACATAAGTACAACATAATGCTCCTATTAAAGAGCATACAAATGCTGCTGTTGTGTTATCTTTTACAATAGTTGTATTATTTAGATTATTTTGGATATTTGTTTCTACCTTAATATCACTTTCTTTAATTTTTTCTTTAACTTGTGCCCCACAATTTGGACAATAAGCAACTCCACTTTCAAGCTTTCCACCACAATGTTCACAATAATTCATAATATAACTCCTTTATAATTAGATTATCATAATTTATCTAAAATTACAATTACTTTAACTTATATACTATTATACTTTTAAATACTTTCTAACAGCTCTACCTGATCCTATCATACCAACAAGTATTCCAATTGCAATTACTAGTATACTTGCATAATAAATGAATGGTTCTGGATGAACTAATTTAATTAAATCTGTAAATAATCTTCCACCAAAATAATTATATAATGAATAATATCCATAAATCATGATAAATACTGGAATAATTGAACCAATAAAACCTAAAACCATTCCTTCAACAACAAATGGTAACTTAATAGCAAAATTACTGGCTCCAACTAATCTCATTATAGATATTTCTCTTTTTCTTGAAAAAATAGTTAATTTAATTGTATTTATAATTAAAAACATAGTCATTAATACCAAAGCAATAACAGCAATAATTGCAACTTGTTCTACTACTTTAAAAACTGTTACTAACTGATCAACCATTCCCTCGCCATATTTTACAACATCAATATGATCAAGATTTTTAATAGTTGTTGCTGTTTCACCTATTTTTTCAATATCATTAACCTTAATTAAATAAGTGTGTTGTAAAGGATTTGATTCATCATCCCATTCACTCATAGCTGTCTTTAAAGATTCATCTTCATCCATCATTTCATCTTTTATTTCTGTTTTACTTTTAAAAGTTACACTTTCAACATTACTAATATTTTCAATATTTATTTTTAATTTTTCTAAGTCTGTATCATCGGTTGCATTAGAAACAAAAGCAACAATTGTTAAATCTTTTTTTAATTCTTCCGAGAAGTTATTTACATTATAAGAGATAATAATCGATATAGCTATAATCATAAGCGTTACAATAATACAAGAAATACTAGCAAGTGATAAAGAAAAATTTCTTCCAACACTTCTTATTGCATCTCTTACACTACGTCCTAATAATCTAAAGAATTTCATCTATGTATTCCCCCTCTTTATAATCTTTAAATAAATGTCCATCTTTAAGGGCAATTACATGCTTTTTCATATTATTAACAATTTCTTTATCATGAGTAACCATAATAACAGTTGTTCCAACTTTTTTATTAATATCAGACAATAACTCAACAATTTCCATACTCATTACAGGATCTAAATTACCAGTTGGTTCATCACAAATTAAAAGCTTAGGTTCATTAACAATTGCTCTTGCTATCGCAACTCTTTGTTGCTGACCACCAGATAAATCATCAGGATAATCTCTTAACTTACTTTTTAATCCAACAAGTTCTAATGCTTTTAATACTTTAGGACGAATATCCTTTTTACTTTCTCCCATTACTTCTAGAGCAAAAGCAACATTTTCGTAAACATTTGCTTTAGGGAGTAATCTATAATCTTGAAACACTATTCCAAGCTTTCTTCTTAATTTATAAACATTTGAATTTCTTAATTTATTAACTTTTAATCCACCTAAAATAATTTCTCCTCTAGTTGGTTTTTCTTCTCGATATAAAAGTTTTGTTAATGTACTTTTTCCAGATCCAGATCCTCCAATTATAAAACAAAAATCTCCTTTTTCAATACTTAAATTTAAATCATATAAAGCAACTACTCCATTTTTATATTTCTTAGTTACATTTTTAAATCTAATAAATTCCATATTTCACCACCTTATTTTGTTACAAAATTATTATAGCATACTTTTTACTATTTTAAAAAAAAAAGTTTTATAGAGCAATATATCTATAAAACTTTATTTTATTTCTGGAATTGTTCCATTTAAGGTTGGAGTTACTACCTTAGTTTTTAATGGTTCTTTAATTGGTTCTTGATTTGGGTTTGGCATAGGTTGCGGATTATTAACTTGAGGAGTTGCTGGTAATGGAGTTGGATTTAAAACAGGAGTTTGAGTTATTTCTTTATTTGTATTGTTAGAAACTACAGGTGTTTTTATATTTACATTTGAAACTTTATTTATCTTAACTGGTTCACTTTTAATATTAGGTTGAACTGATACTTGACTATTTTTTTGTTTATTATTTATTTTTTCCTTTTTCTTTTTAGTTTCTACTATCTCTTCTTTTTGATTACCACTTTGACTTGTATTTAATTTTATTTCTAATTTTCCATATTTCTGTTTAAATAAATAACCAACTATTGAAAATAATAAAATCCAAAGAATGAAAGCATAAATAAAGTAATGTGTTCCAACTAAATTATCTCTTATATAATATAAAACTATGTCCATAACTATTCCCTACTTGCAAAATAATTTGCAGTTCTTACCATTTGATAAGAATATCCCATTTCATTATCATACCAAGCAATAATTTTAACTAATTGTCCATCTTCTGTATCTAAAACATCAGTTGATAATGAATCAACAATTGATCCATAACTAGATCCTATAACATCACTTGATACAATTGGATCAGGTGTAATCATTATTGTTTCATTTTGATTGTCAAAAAATATTTTATTAATTTCAGAAACACTTGTTTTTTTCTTTAATTTAAGTACTAAATCAACAACCGATCCATCTGTAACAGGAACTCTCATGGCAAGCCCTTTCATTTTTCCTTTTAAGCTAGGAATTACTTCTCCAATAGCACTTGCAGCTCCAGTTGATGTCGGAACAATATTAGCCGCGCATGCACGACCACGACGAGATTCTATTCCTTTAGAATGACTAACATCAAGAGTTACTTGATCATTTGTATAAGCATGAACGGTTGTCATATAACCAGATTCTATTCCTATTTCTTTTTCTAAAATATTTAAAACAGGTGCCAAACAATTAGTTGTACAACTTGCTGCACTTATAACTTTTTCATTTCCATCTATTATTTCATGATTTACATTATAAACGATTGTTTTAACATCGCCCTTACATGGTGCAGATACAATTACATGCTTTGCTCCTGCCTCAACATGAAACATTGCTTTATCAAAATGTGTAAAATGTCCAGTACATTCAAATACAAAGTCAATATCTAATTTTCTCCATGGAAGATTTATTGGATCTTTTTCTTTATAAACTCTAATTTTTTTATTTCCTACATAAATGTTTTCATTATCATAAGAAATCTCATTTACTTTATAATTTCTATGATTAGTATCATATTTTAATAAATAAGCTAGATCTTTTGGTTCCCCTAGATCATTAATTGCAACAATATCCATATTAGGATACTCTTCATTCATTATTCTAAAAACTAACCTTCCAATACGACCAAATCCATTAATTGCTACTTTCATTTTTTCCTCTCTTTCTTTATTTAAAATAACTTCCTCCAATAAATTCTCTTAAAATAGAATCATTGGGAACCCCATCACTTGCAACAGGTAAAAATATATCTAAAAGTCTAATTAACCTTTTAGCATCTTCATAATAAATACTATCTCTTTTTACTTTATATAGTAAAGGAAGAGCATATACTTTTAAAACAGGAAATTCATATACTAAACCAGTATTAATAGTTATATCAGCAACATCTTGATAAGGAAAAATATTTTTTTCTTCTCCAGCTCGAACGTTATCCCATAATTTTAAAGTTTCAACCGGTTCATATCCTCTTGTATAATAATCTCTTATTAACCTTCTTATTAATCTATTATCTGTTGTTGGAATTCTATTATCCTTATCGATATTAATTTCTGTTAAAGCTGACAAATAAATTTTTATTTTATTACTTGGATTAATATTATCTAAAATAAGTGGATTAAGTGAATGAATCCCTTCTATTAATAAAATATCACTTTGATTAAGTTGCATTTCTTTTTTAAACTCTTTACAACCTGTTATAAAATTAAATGTTGGAAGTAATACCTTTTCACCTTTTATTAATTTTTCCATTGTTTTATTAAATAACTTCAAATCAACTGCTTCTAAACACTCAAAATCATATTCTCCATTTTCTTTTTTAGGTGTATCAACTCTATTAACAAAGAAGTCATCCATTGAAATTACCTTAGGAGTTAAACCAAAACAATTTAAATACATAGATAATTTCATAGTTGTTGTTGTTTTTCCACTTGATGATGGACCGGCAATTAAAACAAATTTTATTTTTTTATTGTCAGAAATCAGTTTAGCAATTTCAAGTAATCTAGCACTATAAATTGTTTCATTTATTTTAATTAAATCCGATATTTTGCCTTCTTTTATTATATTATTTAAATCAACTGATGTTTCTAGATTTACAGATTGACACCAATCTTTTGATCTTTTAAACACCTCAAATAGTTTAGCATGATGCTTATATTTAGGTATTTCATAGCCTGAATATGAACTTGGAAATCTTAAAACAAATCCATCTTCATTTAAATAAGTAAGTTTAAATTCATTTAAGCAAGATGTCTCTGATGGCATAATACTAAACATATAATTATAACTATTGCCCATTCTATATAAATTAACATAGGTATTTGTCATATACTCTAAGAGTCCAGCTTTTTTTGTATCACCTACACTATTAAAATAAGAAATTGCATCTTCTCTTAAAATAGTTACTTTATGAATTCTTAAATTATCTTTAACAGCCTCTGTCATTTTAAGTTCCAAATCTCTTATCATTTCTCTTGTAACTTTACAACTTGATTCTATATAAAGTCCTTTATCAGCTGAATGTCTTGTTAATAAATAACCCTTATTTCCATATAATTCTTTAAAACAATAATTAGCAAGGAAAACAAGTCCATTTAAATAAACTCGATTAGCATAACTTGAAGTTAAATCTAAAAACTCTATATTACAAGGTTTATTAATTGGATCATTTAATTCATGATATTCAGAATCAACTTTTGCAATAATAATTTTATGTCCAAATTCATTATCATAGATTTTACTAAGTTCTAAAAGAGAAATACCTTTTTTTACTACTGTTTTCTTTCCATCTACTACTACATTAATACTTTCAAGCATTAGTATCACCATACCTTTAATTCTTTCTAATATAAGTATAACACATATTTTAATAAAACTAACATAAGTTTTTATTAATTGACAAAAAAACCATTACTTTTACTTAGTAATGGTTAATAACTATATTATATTTATTATTATAAATAATACAAATGAAATTAAGAATAATTCTAATGCAAATTTCCAAATATTTTTAATCCATTCTGTATAACTTACCTTTAAGTAACTAATTACTCCAAGGAGTACCACACTAGTTGGCGCAATTAATAAAGCAAAACCTTGCATTGTTTGAGATATAAAACCAACAAGTGGATATACAGTTGTATCAGTTATAATGCTTGTTACATATGGTAACATAGCTGATGCAGTATAATATGCATCAATATTAAAGATACTAGCGATTAACATAGAAATTGAAAGTGTAACACTATTAAATCCATCTGTCATAGACATTAATGGTTTTAAAATTGTTAACATAATTGGATGATTTGATGTAGTAATTAAAACAGTATATGCTATAACCATCAAAAATGCACTTAATCCAAATTTCTTAGCACCATCTTTATAATTATCAAATAAATCATTTAATTTAATGCGATAGATTATTGCAAGAACAATTGTTGCTAAAATTATAATTGTTGTATATTCAGCAGTTCCCCAATTACCTAAACTACCATTTTGAAGAGTAGAACCTAGTATTTTAGCAAATATTGTATAATCTTTAATTGCAAAACTCATAACATTTTGATGGAATGTTTCAAAAATAGAAATATTAAATGCTCCACTAAAATCAATCATTCCAAGAATCATTAGAAGTAGAATTAAATCAAATACAACAATTGCTGGCCAAGATTTTCTTATTTTGCCTTTTTTAGATTTAATATCAATTTTTTCTGGAAGTAGTTCTTTATCATCGCTTTTTTTAATTTCTTTTTTCTTAATACGATAAACAATATTAAATACTAAAAGAACAATTCCAAGAATAAGTAAACCTAATCTAAACCATATTAAATCTGTATAACTTGTTGCTAAAGTATTTGCATATGTTCCAGTAATTGACTTTGCATATAAACTTCCTGCGAATCCAACTGCAATACTTCCAATCAAGGTCATTGCAGCACTTACTTTATCATATCCCATAGATAATATAATAGCAGTTAAAAGTGGTAATAAGAATATTAATTCATAACTAAATCCGCAAAATGCTACCATAACAGATAATACAGTAACAACTGTTCCAAAAAAGATTATTTCCTTTCCTTTAAATAGTTTAGCAATTTTATCAACTACTTTTTTAAATACACCAGTCTTATTAAATACTCCATAGAAAGCTCCAACTGTTAAAACATAAATTGCCATTGTTCCAAAATAGTAAAGAGTTAAAGTTGGATAATTAAAGATATCAAATATTCCAGCAGGATATCTTACATCAGTATATAAACCACCATTAAAATAAGTTATAGGCAATATCCAAGTAAGTAAAAAAGTAAATAAAATTGCAATAAGTAGTACCTTTAATGTATTATTTTTTTTCATATTGACCTCCCAGAACTATTATATAATATTTTTTTTAATAAAATCAACTATTTACGTAAATATATTATATAAATCTTAAAAAAGTAATTATGAATACATTTATTAAATAAATAAAAGGTATAAATTATGTCTTTTTACATAAATTAACAATGGTGATAACATGAATTTAGTTCCAGTAATTGTTGATAAAGGAAATAACGGCGAACGAAGTTATGATATATTTTCAAGACTTTTAAAAGATAGAATTATTTTATTAAGTGGAGAAATAGACGATAATTTAGCTAATATAATTGTAAGTGAACTTCTTTATTTAGATTCAATTAATCATGAAGATATTAGTTTATATATTAACTCTCCAGGTGGATCTATTACAGCCGGTATGGCTATTATGGATACAATGAATTACATAAAAAGTGATGTTTCAACAATTTGTCTTGGTATGGCTGCAAGTATGGGAGCTTTTCTTCTTTCTTGTGGAAAAAAAGGTAAACGATATATTCTTCCAAATGCTGAAGTAATGATTCATCAACCATTAGGTGGTGTTGAAGGACAAGCAACTGAAATAAAAATTGTTGCTGAAAGAATATTAAAATTAAAAGAAAAACTAAACAACATTTTATCTAAAAATACTGGAAAAGATATTAAAACAATTACAAAAGATACAGAACGAGATTATTTTTTAGATAGCAAAGAAGCCCTTAGTTATGGAATAATTGATAAAATACTAGACAAAAGAAATTAAGTAACATTTATTTAATTTCTTTTACTTTTTAAATTTATATTTTGTTGGAAGATAATTTTTGATTAAATCAGATTTTAATTGCATTTTTATCATAAAATAATTTTCATTAGTTACATAATATCCAGTTATAACTAGATAAAATTTACTTTTAACCAAACTTTTTTTATATTTTTTTCTTACATAAATATTTTAAAAATGATATAATATATAAGAAACAAAGGCGTATTAACACCGATTAAGTGAGGTAATTATGTATACAATAGGAGATTATGTTGTACATCAAAAAGATGTATGTAAAGTTATTGATATAAAGGAAAAATATATTAAAGATATAGATTATTATATATTAGAACCTATAAATGATCCTTCTTTAAAAGTTAAAGTTCCAACTAATTCTAGTAAAATAAGAAATATTATTTCTATTGAAAAAGCAAATGATATTATAAAAAATATTATTAATATTGAAAAAATTAAAGTTGATGATAAAAATATTGAAAATGAATATAAAAAATTATTTAATACGGGACTTCATGAAGATTTAGTAAAAATTATTAAAACCACTTATTTAAGAAATAAAGAAAGAAGTGATGCTAAAAGAAAACTAAGTGATAAAGATAGATCATATTTTGAACAAGCTGAAAAATATTTATATACAGAGTTTTCTATTGCTTTAAATAAGACTATTGATGAAACAAAACAATATATAATAAATACTATTGAAAATAATTTTATTCATGAATAAAGACAAAGAATTTAACCTTTGTCTTTTAATTTACTAGCTATTTCTTTTATTTTTCTAAAACGATGATTAAGACCAGATTTAGTTATCAATTTACCTGTTTCCAAAGTCATAATCTCACTTAATTCTTGTAAAGAACTTTCAGGATATTTTAATCGATAAGTTATAAGTTCTTTTAATTTATTATCCATTAAATCTATACCTATTTTCTCAATAATCAAATTAATATCTTCAACTTGCTTATTAGAACTAATTAAACTTTTTTCAAAATTGGCTTGCTCACAATTATTTAATCTATTAGTCATATTTTTATGATCTCTATAAATTCTTATATCTTCATAATATAAAACTGCTCCACTTGCATTTATAATTCTTAAAAAATCGCCTATCTTCTCTGCCTCCTTTAAATAGACCATATATCCTTTATCTCTTCTTGTAACTTTACTATTTAAATCGAACCAATTTAATAAACTAGAAACAAAATTAGCTTCTTCTTGATGATCAATAGAAAACTCCAAATGATACATAGAGGTTTTAGGATCATTAATACTACCTGAATATATAAATATTCCTTTTAAATAAGCTCTTTTTTCATCTTCAGCATCTAAAAAATATTCACTTATTTTTTCTTTAAAAACAAGATCTTCATCTACCACTTCTAAATCTTTTAAAATATATTCAATCTTATCAATTAATGATATAGTATATAATCTATTTTTACTAAATTTAGTATTTCTATATTCTGTTTTAACATTAATGTTATATATTTCTTTAAAAAGAGTATAAATATGTTTACAAATTGTTGAATTCTCAGTTACTATTTCTAGAATATTATTTTCTTTATCAAAAGAATTTCTAAGTATTGCTGATAGTTCTGCTTTATTTACACTTATACTATCATACATACCACATATTTCATTTTTTATTCTTGTTGTAAAAGACATATTATCCCCTACTTTCATATTGATTATAATAATCATTTTTCTTTAAAGAATATATAAATATAATAACTCCTAAGATAAATAAAATAATTGAGATTACTTGAGCCATTTTTAAATTACCTAACATTAAACTATCAGTTCTCATACTTTCTATAAAAAAACGAACACATGAATACCACATTAAATAAATAGATAAAATCATTCCATTTTTTAATTTTTTTCTTTTTCGAACAATTAATATAATAATAAGACCTATTATATTTAACAAAGATTCATATAAAAAAGTTGGATGATAGATATTTCCATTAATAGTCATACCATTTATTATAAATTCTGGAATATAAATACTTTGTAAAAATGATTTAGTTGTAATTCCTCCATGAGCTTCTAAATTAAAGAAATTTCCCCATCTTCCAATTATCTGACCTAATAATATTCCTATTGATGAAATATCTAAATATTTTAAAATTTCATCTTTTGTCTTTTTAGATTTTAAACTATAAATTATTATTGTTAACGATCCACCTATAATTCCTCCATGAATAGCAAGTCCTCCATGCCAAACTGCAGGAATTTCTGATAAATTACTTAAATAGTAATCTAAATTAAATAAGACGTAATAAAGTCTTGCACCTAAAAATGCAAAGATAATTGTATAAAATATCATATTAAAAAAATAATATTCATCTATTTTTAATCTTTTTAGTTCAAAGTATGCAAGCATACTTCCAAATATAACAGCAAGTAGCATAGTTATAGAATACCAATATATCTGAACAATACCTAAGTCAATTGCTATAGGACTCATAAATATCACCAAAAATATTATAGATTAAAAATATTAAAAATACAATAAAAAAGTATGTTATATAACATACTAGTCTTAAACTATAGTTTTGGTCCAGTTGGATCAAGTGTTGGATGAGATTCTGAATAATACTCAAATTCTTTATTTGCTTTTGCTTGCTCTTTTTCCTTTTGATAATCATTAATAATTTTTTCTGCACTACGAAGTACATTAAGTTTAGTAGCTTGTCCTATAGTTCTAAGTTGTTCTTGTGTAAATCCTAACATATTCCATAATTCACGATTCTTTAAAACTGTTAAAAAATTAGCTGTTTGAAGATCTAAGTTATCATTATTATTTTCCATTTTATACTCCTTTCTCTTATATAAATATATATAACATATTTTTTAGCTTGTAAACTTTATTAATTAATTTAATTCAATTAGAATATAGTCTTCCTTCTTTAAATTAATACTTTTTTTACAATAAGAACAAACACCATTAAAATGAATATCTAAATTGGCTCCACAATTTGGACATGTATGAATAATTTTATCATCATAACTATCTTTATTTTTTTCAAATACTAAAGTATTTGTTTTTTCTATTCTATGTGTATTTACTCCACTTTTAATTTTCTTTGTTTTATTATCCATAATATAATCCATATATCTTGATATTAACTTAACTGTTACTATTTCCTTATTATCAATAACATCATGTGATAAAATATTAATTTTATAAACATTTAATTCATCGTACATCTGAGTCTCAGCATTTTTTATATGACTATCAACAATACTCTTATACTTATTATATAAATCATTACTTAAATAGTGTTTTACTCTTTCTATATCATTTGTCATGATTGAATACAATAACATAATATAAATATTAGAAAACTTACTTATTAATTCGCTTTGATTCATATTTATCTCCTATCTTTGATTTAACATTTTTTTATCTATAAGAACAAATTTATCTGTTTCTTTTGTAATAATACTACCACAATAATCACATTTACTACTTTGACCATCATTTATTGGAGCACCACAGTTTGGACAATAATTTACTTCATTAAATCCTACACTTCTAATATAAGACAATTTATATTCATAATTCCAAACTTTATTTTTTTGGCCTCTTATAACTTTATTAGTATTTATATCTATTAAATAATCTTTACATTTTACTTTCATTATCACATCTATAATCTCTTTATTATCTTGTTTTCTGATATTTGTTATATAAACATCTACTAAAGTTATATCTTCCATCATATTCTTTTGATTTTTAGCTTTTAATGTTTCAAGTTGCATTTTATAAGTATTAAACATCTCATCACTTATTATACTTCTAACACGTTCTATATCATTATCCATCCATGCAAGTTGGATTTCTTTATAAATATTAAATGATTCTTGATAAAAATCTTCTATATTAAGACTTGGTATTTGATTTAATATATCATCACTAGTTAACTTATTGTAATTTGTTACCCTATTATAATTTTTATTTGTAATTACATTTTTATTTCCTCGAAAACCTATAGTAAATGCTAATATAAATACACCAATCATATCAACTATTACAATAGATTCAGTTATAATATATAGTGGTATTAAGAGAATAATTCGGCCATAGAATAAGATTTTAAATAAATTATTTGCATATTTTTCACCCTTACTAATTTTAATATTCTCAGATATAATTTTAAAGAAAACATAGTAAAATACAGTTAAAAAGATAGCAGCAACTAATGGACTTCCAGATCCACCCGATCCACTTCCATAATCTGAATCCCAAGATCCTGAATCCCATGAATCAGATCCACCCGAATCCCAACTTGAATCAAATCCACTATCAGCTTTAACTTTTAAAGTATAAGTTAATAATAAACTTAAACTAACAACAATTAATAATACTTTTAGAATAATATTTAATTTCTTTTTCATACCTATCCTCTATATATCTCCATAATATCAAAAAACTAGTAATTTTTCAATTACTAGTTAAGTATTTTTTTTAGGAATTGACCAGTATAACTTTCCTTTACTTTAGAAACTTGCTCTGGAGTACCTTCTGCTACTATTGTTCCTCCATTATCTCCACCATCCGGTCCTAAATCTATAATATGATCTGCTGATTTAATTACATCTAAGTTATGTTCAATTACAAGAACTGTATCTCCATTATCAACTATCCTTTCTAGTATTACTAAAAGCCTTTTTATATCAGCACTATGAAGACCAGTAGTTGGCTCATCTAGAATAAATAAAGTTTTTCCTGTTGCCCTCTTTTGAAGTTCTTTAGATAACTTAACACGTCCTGCTTCTCCACCTGATAAGGTTGTTGCACTTTGACCAAGTTTCACATATCCTAGTCCAACATCTTCCATAACTTGTAGTTTATTTTTAATTTTTGGATAATTTTCAAAGAATTTTAAAGCTTCACTTACTCGCATATCAAGTACTTCTGCAATATTTTTATCTTTGTATTTTATTGACAGAGTTTCAGAGTTATATCTTGTTCCATGACACACTTCACAAGGAATATATACATCAGGTAAAAAATGCATTTCAATTTTTTTAACACCGTCTCCCCAACATGCTTCACATCTTCCACCTTTAACATTAAATGAAAATCTATTTTTTCCATAGCCTAGCATTTTGGCGTCACGTGTATTGGCAAATACATCTCTTATATCATCAAATACAGAGACATATGTTGCAGGGTTACTACGTGGCGTTCTTCCAATTGGATTTTGAGTAATAATTACAACTTTATCTAAATTATCGAGTCCAAGTATTTTTTTATGACGACCAGGTTTTACTTTTGATTTATATATTTTTTGCATACAAGCATTAGCAAGTATTTGCATTACTAAAGAACTTTTTCCAGATCCGCTTACTCCCGTAACACACGTAAATGTTCCAAGAGGAATTCTTACATCAATATTTTGCAAGTTATTTTCACTTGCTCCTTTAATTTCTATTTTCTTTCCATTTCCTTTTCTTCTTTTTTTAGGAACTTCAATAAATTCTTTTCCGGAAAGATATCTTCCTGTAATACTATTTTCGTTTTTCATAACTTCTTCTGGGGTTCCCGCAGCAACTACATACCCGCCATTTTCTCCTGCACCAGGGCCTATATCAACTAAATAATCACTTGCAAGCATTGTATCAGTATCATGTTCAACAACAATTAAAGTATTTCCTAAATCTCTCATATCAAGAAGAGACTGAATTAATTTTTCATTATCTTTTTGATTAAGTCCAATACTAGGTTCATCAAGTACATATAAAACTCCAGTTAATCTAGAACCTATTTGGGTTGCAAGTCTTATTCTTTGAGCTTCTCCACCTGATAATGTTCCAGCCATTCTTGATAAAGTTAAATATTCAAGTCCAACATTTTTTAAGAAAGTAAGTCTATTTTGAATTTCTTTTACAACTAGTTCTGATATTTTTAGTTCTGATTCAGTAAGTTTTAAGTTATTAAACCATTTAATTAATTCTTTTACCGACATACAAGTGACTTCATAAATATTCTTGTTATTAATTAAAATATGAAGTACTGAATCAGATAATCTTGCTCCATGACAAGATTCACAAGGAAGTTCTATCATATATTGTTCAAGCCAATCTCTTATCCATTCACTTGATGTTTCCATGTATCTACGTTCTAAATTATTAATAACTCCTTCAAAATAATCTTTATTTTTAGTTACATTTCCACTACGACTAACTATATTAAAAGTTAAAATATCTGGGGATCCATAAAGAATAATATTTTGTTCTTTTTTCTTTAAATCTTGAAATGGTTTATCCATATCAATTTTATAGAATGAACATACCGATGCAAGTTTTTTGTATTCAATTGACTCTTGATCATCATTTAATGTTTTAATAGCATGTTCATTCAAACTTTTTTCAGAATCAATCACTAACTCTTCATCAATTTTTAATTTAACTCCAAGCCCTTTACAATCTGAGCAAGCACCATAAGGAGCATTAAAACTAAACATACGAGGCTCTGGTTTTCCTATAGAATAATTACAATAAGGACAAGCATAAGTTGTAGAAAACAATATTTCCTCTCCTCCAATAATATTAACTAAAACTTTACCATTTGCCATATTAGTTGCATTTTCAATCGATTCAAAAAGTCTTGTTCTAATTCCATCTTTTAAAACTATTCTATCAATAACTACGTCTATTTGATCTTTAGTATTTTTATCTAAATTAATCTCATCAGATAAATCAACCATCTCTCCATTGATTCGTACTCTTACATATCCTGATTTTCTTAAATTATCTAAAGTATCTTTATGAGTTCCTTTCTCTGAATCTACTACCGGTGCTAGTATAATTATTTTAGTTCCATCTCCCATTTCTTCAATTTTGTCAACAATTTCATCAATTGTTTGACTAGTAATTGGAATATTATGATTAGGACAATATGGTACACCAATTCTTGCAAACATAAGTCTTAAATAATCATAAATTTCTGTTACAGTTCCAACTGTTGATCGAGGATTCTTACTTGTTGTTTTTTGATCAATTGAAATCGATGGAGAAAGTCCTTCTATACTATCAACATCTGGTTTTTCAGATCCACCTAAAAACTGTCTTGCATAAGCTGATAAACTCTCAACATATCTTCTTTCACCTTCAGCATAAATAGTATCAAATGCTAAACTACTTTTCCCTGATCCAGAAAGACCTGTCATAACAATTAATTTATTTTTAGGAAGTTCCAAATCTATATTTTTTAAATTATTTTCACGTGCTCCCTTAATTATTATTTTATCCATAAAACACCTCTAAAAATCTAGTATAGTATATCATATTTAGCTAATCTTTTAAATAGGTAAAAATTAGAAAAAAGATCTTTATATTTAAATATTTCATTTCAGTTATTAATAAAAACACTTGAAAAAGATATGATACGTATCAAATTCAAATGTCTAAATTTGCTTATTTTTTTATTATTAAAAATTTATATATTTTGAAATTAACAAAATATTGAAAAGTCTTCTTTTAAGAGTTCTAATTCTTCATTGGTATATCTATTTATTTTATTTTTGAATTCATCATAATCAATTAAAAAAATATCCAAACGATTTAATAATAAATACTTAATATCAAATTCTTTATTATTTAATTCTTCTATAATTTTAATAACATTATTTTTCTTATATATAATATTAGAAAGTATTTTATTATCATAATGACTTTTTATAAAATTAAGATTTTCTTTTGTTAATCCATAGTCTAATAAATAATTCATATTATAATCCTCCTTTAAGAGTCGATGAATGAGATAATATTTCATTTACTTTTTCTTCAGTTAATTCTCCTAGCTCATCTGGATAAACGATTATTAATTGTTTTCTTATTGTATGAATTAAATTTAAAGCTTCTTGCTCTTTTAAGATTAAGTCATCTAATATAGAATAAAGTAATCCAATAAATAGCATTTTATTATCATTTTCTTTATTTACTCTAATATATTGATTAAATCTCTTTAGAACTTTTTCTTTGGAAACAAGGATATTATTGATATTATATGTCACTTTATCTTCAGATAAATAGAACTGATCTAATATTTTAATAAAGGGATGAATTACAAGTTCTTGTTCTGGAATAAGAATTTGCCTCAAATCTTGATATTTCTGATCATCAAATAAAGAAATCTTATAAACATCAATTATTTCCTGATAATTATCTTCAGTTATACCATATCCATCATATAAAAATAAGTTTTTTGACAAATGTTTTCTTTTATAATTAAATTTATTATCCTTAGCATATTTTAATCGATAGAAGAATGCATTATCTTTAATTTCTAGTAGTTTTCTTGGATTTTCTTTAAAATAAGAATATAATCCACTTTCAATTATTTTATTTAATTTATCTTCTAAGTCTACAATTGTTAAGCATTCAATGGAATTCGTTGTAATATTAATTCCATATTTTTTAAAAATTTGATGATTATTTCTTATTAAATTACCATTTGTTATATAATAAGTTGGTTCAATTTTAGATAAATCTATCCCAAGGTTAATATAGTTTAAATTATTAATAAAATCCTCATATGATCCAGAAAATAATTTATAGAATTCATCATCTATTAAAAAATCTTTTAAATTAAACTTTATTCCATTTGAAACGAATATATTTGGTAACATCTTATTTAATTTAATATTTCTAAATTGACAAATTCCAATAACATTGTTAACAATATCTAAGGTAGATAATACCATTAAAACAATAAATATTTTTTTATTATCTTCTATATTACTAAAAATAAAACTTAATTCTTTAATATTTTTTAAACTATTATATTTTTGTTCAAATTCCTCTTTATTGTTTTGATAGAAATCTTTTAATATCTCTATTTCTAAATTATTAAAACTATTATTTTCAAAAATTTCTGTTAAAAACTCACTTGATGATACTTCTTGAAGATTTGATTCAGATTCCATTATACTATTTTCTTGAACTAACAAATTATTTTGATTATGATTTTCAAATACTTTTTTATTATGATTTATTATTTCTTTCATATAGTCTTTCATATTTGAAAAATTGATCTGAAAATGATCAAAGATTTCAAATATAAAATCAATATCTTCTATATAAGTAGTAGAATTTTGAAAACTCATTAATAATTCTTCTAATTTATGAATATTATTTTTACATAGATCTTCTTGTAAAGTTTCTTTTTTTAAGGAATTTAGTTTATTAAATTCATCTCTTAAAGCTTCTATAAACAAATCATATTCTAAAAAATCTTCAGAATTTATAAATAATAATACATATTTAATATTATTTTCTATTTTAGTAAGCTCTTCATTAGTATAATTTGCTTTTATAAATAATTCTTTATATGCAGAAAAATCAAGCATAGAAAACTTTTCTTTTAATTCTAAATAAGAATACAATTCATCAATAAGGGAATTTAAATTAATTTGTTCTAATTCTTTTGTTAATTCTAATTTATATTGATTAATTAATTCAAGCATCATTTTGCACCTCCAACATTTTGTTGTTTCATAACTTTCTCTTTTACCTTCTGAAATACATAATCTTCTAGTTGTTGAAATTGTTCTATAATATTTTCATCTGTATCTAATAATGTAGATAAATTTTTTTGATATACTTTTGCTTTTAAATATCCTTCTACTCTTTGATATGCTTCCGTATCATAATCTTCATGTTTATTGCTTATCATATAAACAATTATGAATACCTTACCAGTATCTGATTTAATAGTATTATAGTATATTCTTGCAGTTCCCCCACTTCCTTGTCGCATTTTTATTTCACGAAAAGGAATTGCATTTTTTACACCATTAACTTCTTTAATCGTATTAACAGCAAACCCATTATTTTTAAATTCTACAAAACTAGATTGCTTTTTTAATAAATTTAGAACTGGTAATAAATCATCTTTATAAAAATTTTCCTCAGGATATGAATCAAATTCATTTAAAGATTTATCTACTTCTTCGTAATTATCTTCATTAACAATTTCGTTATTACCAAACCAAAATAATATTGGTGGATACTCTGTTATTTCATCACTTTCATTTTCCAAATTTTCCCTTGTATTTTTTTCAATCCTTTTTCGATAAGATTCATAAATTTCTTGATAAATTTTATTATAATATTGATACTGTTCTAAAATACCAAGATAAATATTATCTAGTTCACTTTCAACTTCTTCTTTTTCATAAGCGCTATCCCAAATAGTATCTTTATCTCTAAAATATGTTTCTAATTTATTTTCAAGTAAAGAAACATTTTCCAATAATTCATTTAATCTCATTCTCTCTTTTTGAAGGAAAAGATTTTCATCGGTTGCATCTTTATAAATATCAGTTGGAAATTTATTATCTAGTTTTTTTACATTATTAATTAGTATTGCTATATCGTTTTCAAGTTTTCTATCTTTTTCAGTGATTTCAAGTTTTATTCCCTCTTCTTCAATTCTTTCTTCTATTTCCGGTATATCTTCTGTTTGATTTACAATTTCGTCTAGTAATTGAGTAACATCTTGTTCTATACTTTTCGCGGGTTGTTGGTAATTTTTTATTTGTTTTACATAAAAATCTTTATATAACTTTTGTTTATTTAAATTATTTATAGGTATTAAAGAAATTAAATCATAAACTTCTTCTAAATTAATATCATCAGCTTCTAATAATTCTTTTAATTTATTAATTCGAATTAAATTTTTGTGACATTCATCAAGTTCTAAAGTTATATTAGAAATCATCCTATCTTTTCGTTCTAAATTTTTTTTATATAATAATCGAATCTTTTCCTTAAATTCTTTTACTTTTTTATCTTCTATAAACAACTGATTTAAATCAATTTTTAATCGTCTTATATTCTCATAATAAGTAAATGCTTTTTTTATAGATTCTTGTTCATCTAAACTTAAGTTTAAATCATTAAGGATTTCTTTAAAATAATCTATTAATTCTTCATTAATTTGAGATAAAATATTATTTTCTAAATCTAAATTTACAAAATTATCTATTAGTTCTTGATGTTGAGTTTTAAGTTTTTCTTCTTCTTCTTCAAAAAACTTTTTTAAAAGATCTAAATCATTCATTTTATTTTTGCTCCTTTATCATTATTGATTTCCTTTAACATATCAGGAACAACCGAATAAAATCCAGTTTTCATATTTAAATGAATTTGTAATTTTAGTAATATTTTCTTTAAATCATTAGAAAGAGCAAAATCGTTTTTTTGATTCAATACTAAACATTCTATAAATTTAGACATAATTGCATATAATTTTTCATCCATTTTAAATAAATTTTCTAAAGAATAGCTTTGATAAAATTTATCATAAACCCTTTTTACTTCAAAATAGATTTTTTCTTTTTCTGTTAAAGGAACATTATTTTTAGAATATATTTCATTCTCTAATTCTAAAGCATTTTTATTAGATTTTACAATTCTAGAATACATTTTTCTTAAAGTTAAATAAACAATATAATCTGTGTTATAATTTTTATCAGCCATAATATTATTATTTAAAGAATCATTATTCTTCATTCCTAACACCTACTTCTATACCTTATAATCATTATATCATAAAAAAATGTTTTTAATAAAAAATATCTTTATATTTTATTTTTAGTTAAAGATATTTTCTTATATAAAATCAAATTAATTATAAAACTATTAAGGATTATAACTATAAAAGAATAAATAAAATTATTCATTCCAAATAAAATTAAATTTAAAACCATAATAATTCCATTTATAAATAAATTAATAGTACCTATTTTAATATTTAAGTATTTATTTAAAAGAGGTCCAAGTAAATTAATACCAGATATGCTAAACCCTAATTTATAAATAAAACCATTTGAAATACCCGATAAAATTCCAACTATTAAAATGTTTATTAAAAATATATTAAAATTAAAACTTAGTTTGCTAGTTACTTTTATAAATAAAGGATATATAATTGTCGAGATTATAAGTCCTAAAGTCATTTTTCGATTTAATAAAAGTATACTTAATAATAGCATAACAAAATTTATTATTAAAATAATAAGAGAATTATCAATATTAGTAAGATTATTTATAATAATTGATAAACCATTTGTTCCTCCACATACTAATTTTAAAGGTTTTAAAAATAAATTAAAATTTAAAGCTGAAATTAATAACAATAGTATTAAAAATAAATATTCTTTATATTTCATAATCACCTCAAAAAAATAAGTAGGTTTATACTACTTATTTACATTTAATTTTAAATAACTTTCTATAAATTCATCCAAATCTCCATCTAATACTTTTGTAACATTACTTGTTTCAAAATTGGTTCTATGATCTTTTACTAAACTATATGGATGCATAACATAACTTCTTATTTGACTACCAAATTCTATATTTAAATTCTCACCTTTAACATTATTTAATTCTTTATTTTGTTTTTCTATTTCAAGAGCTTTTAATTTACTTTTTAACATAGAGATTGCTTCTTCTCGATTTTGAATTTGACTCCTTTGATTCTGACAAGATACAACAATTTTAGTTGGCAAATGAGTAATACGAACAGCACTATCTGTAGTATTTACATGTTGCCCACCTGCACCACTACTACGATAAACATCAATTTTTAAATCTTTTTCATCAATTTTAACATCACTAACTTCCAAGAATTCTGGTATAACATCAACTGATGCAAATGATGTATGACGTTTATTATTTGCATCAAATGGAGAAAGTCTTACAAGTCTATGTACTCCTTTTTCACATTTTAAATAACCATAGGCATATACCCCTATTACTTTTAAAGAAACACTTTTTATACCAGTTTCTTCTCCTTCAAGATAAGAAATTAATTCATATTTAAAATTATGTCTTTCTAAATACCTTAAATACATCCTATAAAGCATATTAGTCCAATCACATGCTTCCGTTCCACCTGCTCCAGAATGAAGTTCTAAGATACAATTATTCTTATCATATGAATCATTTAATAAAGTAAACAATTCTATAGAAGAAATCTTTTTATTTATATCAGTAAGATCACTAATAACACTTTCTAAAGTATTAGAATCAAATTCTAACTCTAGTATTTCAAGTATTTCTAAATCATCAGTTATACTCTTTCTTAAGTCAATATTATTATGAACAA
Organism: uncultured Clostridia bacterium; assembly: GCA_947165945.1. Classification (GTDB taxonomy): domain Bacteria; phylum Bacillota_I; class Bacilli_A; order RF39; family UBA660; genus RUG591. The sequence goes on from CAMVCF010000009.1 coordinate 22,386, forward strand.
TTTCTTTTAAATTATTTAATTCATCCATAACTTTATCAACATATTTTTTATCATTCCAAAAATTAGGATCTCTTGTAATTAATTCTAATTCTTTAATTCTTTCTTGCTTTTTATCTACGTCAAAGTAACCTCCATAGTTCCTTACTTCGATCATTTAACTTTATAAGCTCATTTTTTATTTCATTTAATTCCATAATATCTACCTCTCATATAATATATCATATCTAAAAAAAATTATCCACAATCATTGTGGATAAAACTATTTTTATAATACTATTTTTCAAGTGTCTTTTTAATTAAGGATACATCTTGCATTTTAGAATCTTTATTTTCTATTTCTAAAGAGTTTTCATTATCATCTACATAATCATTTAAAGAAATAACTCTGGTACTTGCAATTAGATCATGTATTCCTCGTCCATCTTCTCTAAGTAAAATCATTACTAAGGAAATTAAATATATTCCTCCAAACAAATATGTTGTTATATCATTTACTTTAATATAAATTGACTTTTTTAAAATTAAAATTAAAATTATTCTTAATGTATTCATAAAAACAGAATTTATTAATAATGATCTTATTAAATAATTATTCATAGTTATTTTTTTGTTTTTAATAGGAATTATTTTTAAATTCATTAATTTTTTTCCTAATGTTTGACCATTCATAAAATATTGTATTACTACAAAGTATATAATAGTTAAAACTAAATTAACAATAGTAACAGGAATGCTCTCTTTATTTAGAATATAAATAAGATCATTTGTCTGATTAATAAATTCAGTTGGTTCTATGTCTTCACTAGAAAATTCACTTAATAATGATTGATATTTATTTATATTATCATCATACTCTTTACTTGTTGGAATAAAATAAGTAAATGCTAAAGATATAAAACTTACAATTAAAATATCTAAAAAGTATGCACATATTCTTTTATAACTCAATGGTTTCATATAAAGTCCTCCTTAAATTCGTTTAATGTGTTTATTATATCACGAATATTAGTCATCGTATATATTTTTTCTTTTACTTCTTTACTACCATTTAAGCCTTTTAAATACCATGCTATATGATTTCTAATTTCTAAACATACAAGTTTTTCAGGTTTAATCTTTAATAAATAATTTAAATGTTTTAAACACATATCTATTTTTTCTATTGGAGTTGGTGGTGTTAGAATAATATTATTATCAAGATATGAATTAATTTCTTTTATTAACCAAGGGTTTCCAAGTAATCCTCTCCCTATCATGATAAAATCACATCCTGTTACATCAAGCATTTCGCGAGCTTTATAAATATCTGTTATGTCTCCATTCCCAATAACAGGAATTGAAACATTTTCTTTTACCTGTTTTATGATATTCCAATCGGCTTTACCAGAATATCCTTGACTTCTTGTTCTTGGATGAACGGTAATAGCACTTGCACCAGCACTTTCACATATTTTTGCAACTTCAACAGCATTAATTGAATTCATATCCCAGCCACTTCGAATTTTAACTGTAACTGGTACATTTACTTTCTGAACAGTTGTTGATACAATTTCATAAATCTTGTTCAAATCTTTAAGCAAAGCAGATCCTGCTTGACTTTTTACTGCAACTTTTGGAACTGGACATCCCATATTAATATCAATTAATTTAATTTTATATTCATTAACTAAAATACTCGCGGCTTTGGAAATAGTTGAAGCATTTGATCCAAATAGTTGAACTGCAACAGGTATAGTTAATAAATCTAGTCCTTTTAACATTTCAAAAGTTTTTTTATTGCCTCTTACAATAGCTTCAGCACTTATAAGCTCAGTAACTGCATATCCTACTCCCATCTCTTCACATATCTTCATATAAGAATAATTTGATATTCCAGCCATTGGAGCTAAAACTGTTTTTTCTTTAATTTCTATATCTCCTATATACATAATATCACCTCTAAATACATTAAATCTAAATGTAAATCTATTATAAGTTAGTTTTATTGTACTTATAAAACAAATATTTAATAAAATATCTTTAATAAATGTATATTTTTGTAAATTTAATAAATCATTTTCTAGAATAAATATTTATTTTTTTCTAATCTTTTTATATATTCATCCATTTTAATTTTATCAATACTAACAAAATCTTTTTTCCAAACAACTGCTCTTAATGGCTCTCCAAAAAACAAAGCATCCTCGTATCCATTTAAAATATCTTCATTGTATTGAAATTGTCTTTCAAATATATTTTCTAATTCTTCTAAAATATTAATACATTCATCTTCTAATTTTTCATTTGCTTTTAAATGTTTAATTCTATTTAATAATTGATATTCTATAAGAGAACTTACATAATAATCTTTTAAAAACTTTGTTAATTCATGTCGAATACCTTCTTCTTTAGGATATTTAATTAAAAAATTAATATAAATAATTAAATATTCTTTTAATAGAAAAGTATCATATTCTATCTTTTGATTTAATTTTTCATTAATATAATTATTATACACCAAAATCACCACGAAATATTATAATAGATTTTTATTTAAATGTAAAATAAAAAGAACTAAAAATAGTTCTTTTTTAGGTCATTGATTTTTCTTATTTAAATAAAGGATTATAGATAACTTGATCAACATAAATCAAATCAGGATTTGGAATGTGATTGTATGTTGCTATTTCTTGATAAGGTACTTCCCATGCAGTTGAGATTAACCATAATGTATCTCCCCAAATAACCTTATAACTTCTTTGATTTTTATCTGTATTAATAGTTGTATTTGCAACCCAAACGGAATAATCTACTTTTTCATTATTTACACTTTTAGTAGCCTCATTTGTTGGTTGATTTGTATCAGTGCTTGCTGATGCGCTACTATTATTACTACTACTTCCATCACTTTCTTTTGAATTATTATCAACAACTGGTGTATCTGTTGCATCTTTTTCTTTGTCTTTTTCTCCACATCCTGTACTTAAGAATAAAATTCCGCTAAATAAGCATAAAATCAATAGTACCTTGGCATTAATCTTTAAGAATTTCATTGTTCCTCCTCTAAAATACCTTTGTACAAATTAATCTTATCATATAAAATATGATATTTCTACTATTTAACACTTTAGTTGACAAATTAGTTTTAATCCTTATTTAAATCATCAATTGTAATTTTACTTGTATGTGGAACAGGTTTCCATCCAACATCTTTAAATAAAGCAATATAAGTTGTATAACGTCCAATTATATCAAAAACAGGCCATATCAAACTATATAAAAATATTTTAGATAAAGGCATCTTTTTAATTCTTTTTCTTTCTAAAAATAATATATACCAAGGAACTATAATATGTTCAATATAGGCACCAATTCTATAAAATAATCTTGCCCACACACCAAGTAAAAATACTTGCCATAAAGCATTTGCACCTGATGATATATGAATATGAATATCAAAGAAATATCTTAAAACTTCAGCAAGATAAGTTCCTCCTGCGAAAAGATTAACATCATTTATTCCCATTGAATAACAATAACAAGATCTAAGGATCAGTACAACTAAAATCCATCTAAATAAATTAATAACATTTGTTGGTAATAAATGCATAAAAGTATCAAACATAATAAAGCGATCTTTAATTCCTTTAAAGATCTTTTTTAAAATAGATCTTTCTTCTTTTTCCTCAAAATTCCATTTTACTTTAGCGTATTTTTTTCCTAAAAAGATATTTCTAAATAACTTCCAACCAGATTCTTTAAAATTAATTAACAATCCTTTTGACCATCTAAGTTTTTGATTATAAGCGACTTTCCAATTAGGAGTTTGTTCATCATAAAACTGTGCTTTATCTTGATAAGAAATACGATACCCTTGAGCAACTGCATCTGCTGTTAACCCTCTATCTTCTGTTAACGAAACATAATGCCAGCCATTTTTTACTACTTCATTAGAAAACAAATAACCAGTTCCTTGAATATTAGTTGCAAGTCTTAGAAATGATCTTGCTCTGTGGTATTGTCTTATCGATCTTAACCAATGAACAGCAAAACTCATCGTAATCCAATTTTCATCTATATTTTTAATATTTCTATAAGAAGTGATTATTTTTTCTCCACTATCAAATGCATCATTCATGCGAGAAATATAATCTTTTTTTAATAAATTATCTGCATCAAAAACAAAATATCCTTCAAATGATTCTCTTCCATAATCCTCTTCTATTCGATCAAATAAGTACTCTAATGCATATCCTTTTGTTTTGTGTTCCGTGTCATGTCTTTCATAGCAAACACATCCTAAGCTTCTTACAAGGGATGCAGTATTATCAGTACAATTATCTGCTACTACAAATATAGTCAATAACTCTTTTGGATAATCTTGTTTTTTTATACTATCAATTAAATTTCCTATAACGGTTTCTTCATTTCTTGCTGCTATTACAATTCCATATTTATGTTGTTTTTTTGCTGCATTAAACTTTCTTGTAAAAAATAAACCAATAATAAAATAGGCAACTTGATAAGTAACTAAAGTTGGTAATAACCATCCAATAAAATTATTTATATTCCTAAAAGTTGGATAAAGACTTCCTAAAAAACGAACAATCAAATCAAGTAAATAATTTATAAAATCCATGTATAAACCTCACTTCTAACATAGAAAGTATACCACAATATATACAAAAAGAAAAGGAGTTTATTCCTCTTCTTCTATTTCCACATTATTTGCCTCAAGTAAGCGAATTAAGTCATCTTTTGATAATTTTGAATATCCTTTTATATCTCTATTTTTAGCAATTTCTCTTAATTCTTCTAAACTCATATCTGAAAAACTAATTTCTTCATTCTCTTTAGGTAATTCTTTGTGTTCAACTAAATAATCAATTTGTTCTTTAGTTAAAGTTTCACGTTCAAGAAGAGCTTCTGCTATTAGTTTTACAAGATCAGAGTTTTCTTTTAAAATCTCTGTTGCTTTTTTATAACATTCTCCAACAATTTTTCGCATTTCCTCATCTATTTCATGAGCAACAGTATCAGAGAAATTTCGACTCTTATTATAATCACGTCCAATAAAAACACTTTCTGATTGTTGTTCAAGTTGAACAGGTCCTAAATCACTCATACCATATTCAGTTACCATAGCACGAGCTATTTTAGTTGCTTTTTCAAAATCATTATGAGCACCGGTTGTTATCTCATTAAAGTTTAATTCCTCTGAAACACGTCCACCAAGTAATCCAGTTATTTGTTCAAGAAGTTCAGTCTTAGTTGCTGTATATTTTTCTTCACGTGGTACCATCATATTATATCCACCAGCATAACTTCTTGGAATAATTGTAACTTTTTGAACTATATTTGCTGAGCTAAGTTTTAATCCTATAACAGCATGTCCTGCTTCATGGAAAGCAACAAGTTTTTTCTCATCTTCAGTATATTTTTTACTCTTTTTAGCAGGCCCCATCATAACACGGTCTGTTGCTTCATCTACTTCACTCATTGTTATATGATCTTTATTACGACGTACTGCAAGAAGAGCTGCCTCATTAAGTAAGTTTTCAAGATCAGCACCACTAAATCCTGGTGTCCTACGAGCTAAATTATTTAATGTTACATCACTACCTAAAATCTTGTTTTTAGCATGAACTTCAAGTATTTCTTCACGAGCTTTTACATCTGGTAAATTTACTGTTACTTGTCTATCAAATCTTCCTGGTCGAAGAAGAGCTGGATCTAGTACATCTGCTCTATTAGTTGCAGCAATAATAATAATTCCTTCATTAGCACCAAAGCCATCCATTTCAGTTAATAATTGGTTAAGAGTTTGTTCACGTTCATCATGTCCTCCACCAAGTCCTGTTCCTCTTTGACGACCAACTGCATCAATTTCATCAATAAATATTAAACAAGGAGCATTATGTTTTGCTTGACGGAACATATCTCTAACACGACTTGCTCCAACTCCAACAAATAATTCAACAAAGTCAGATCCACTAATATAGTAAAATGGCACATTTGCTTCTCCGGCAACTGCTCTTGCTAATAAAGTTTTTCCTGTTCCAGGAGGGCCAACAAGAAGTACTCCTTTAGGAATTCTAGCTCCAAGTTTTGTAAACTTCTTAGGATTTTTTAAGAAATCAATTAATTCCTTTAATTCTTCTTTTTCTTCTTTTAATCCTGCAACATCATCAAATGTTTTTCTTTTTTGATGATCATCAAGTTTAGCTTTACTCTTACCAAAATCAAATGATTTATTATTTCCACCAATTTGTCTTGTTAATATATAAAATGCTAAACCACCTAAAGCTATAATTGGTAAAAAGTTAAATATTGCAATTAACCATATACTACCATTTGGATCACTTTCTGTTTCAATTTTAAAATCATATTTTTCACTTGCATTAGCAATTTGTTTCATTACTTCATCACTAAGTGGCACAGTAACCTTAAAAGTTTCATTAGATTTATAATCTTTTAATTTACCTTCTATTTTATAAACTCCACCATCAATATTTGGTAAAATTTTAATTTCTTCTACTTCATTATTATTTAAAGCATTTACAAATTTATCATAAGTTAAATCATTAATTTTAACATTTAAAATATTAAATAAGTAAATAACTCCTAACATAATTATTATTAAAACTACATAGGGTATAATTCCTTTTTTGATCTCTTTTTTATTCATATTTTTTCTCCTCACAAACATTTAAATATTATATCACATTTTTCATAGTTTTGACTATCATATTTTGATTTTTTTAATTTAGGTATCCAAATTATTTTATCCAAACTATCAACAACAACAGGATAACTAAGTCTTTCATCCTTATTAATTTTACAATCTATAAAAATATCACTTACTTTTCTTTTTCCACTCATTCCTTTTAATTCTATATAATCACCAACTTTTTTATTCCTTACATATAAAGGTAATTTAATATTTTTACTTTCTAAATGAATTGTATCATTTCCACATTCATTAGTTTCTAATTTAATAAATTTCATACCATTTGGAAGAACTAAACCATCACATAAAGAAACACGATAATCATTTATTTCTTTTTTTAAAGAAAATTTTAAAACTCCATAATCTATTCTTGCTATAACATTTTTTGGTAAATTTAAACTACTTCCTGTTTTATTTTTCCTTATTAAATTAATTAAAGAATCGATATTTTTATCAGTTACTAAAGATAAATCACTATAAATATCTTTTAATATTTTTTCAAGAACCATTCTAACTATAAATGAATCTTCATTTAAAGATTTTATATCTAAACATTTATTCTTATAAGATTTATTATATATATTATTAACAACTTTTTCAATATAATTATTAGATTCTTCTAATCATTTACTAAACTTTAAAAACTTTAAGTGAACATTTTCCTGTTCCTCTTTTAAAAAAGGTAAAACATTCATTCGATATCTATTTCTTGTATATTTACTTGATGTATTAGTTTTATCTATTCGATAAGGAATTCTATTATTATCATCAAATTCTTTAATATAGTCTTTTGTTAAATATAATAATGGTCTAACTAATAAATAGGAATCCATATTACTTACCTGAGATATCCCTTGATACCCTCTTAAATTAGATCCCCTTGTAAGTCTCATTAGAATAGTCTCCATTAAGTCATCTCCATGATGAGCAGTCATTAAATAATTAGCATTATATTTATTAATTAAATCTTTATAAAACTGATATCTTAACTTTCTTGCATATGCATGAAAATTTTCTTTGCTATACTTTTCTATTTTCATACTCTCAAATATAATATTCTGGTCTAAACAATATTTTCTTAAAAACTCTTCTTCTTCTTTGCTTTCAATTCTTACATTATGATTAATATGAGAAACAATTATACGAAAGCCAATTCTTTCCTTAAGTTTTATTAAAATATAAAGTAAACACATAGAATCAGGACCAGCTGATACACCAACTACAATCGAATCATCTTTTTTTAAGTTAATTTCATGTTCTAAAAAATTATATACTAAATCCATACACTTACACCTTTTTATGTATTTTACTAAATTTTAAGTTATTTAGCAAGAGTTAAAAAGAAATAGTAAGATTTACTCACTATCTTCATCATTTAATTCTTTATATATATTATTATCTTTTAAAATCAAATTACCGTTTTGATCATATATATTATTATCTTTTTCCACTATATCTACAATTTCATTATTAGAAATAGATCTGATTTTTTATATTCCACTCCTGCACAATCCCTCATATTTAAAAAACCACCTTTTGTTGTAACACGAGCCTCACTTTGAACAACAATTAAATCACTTGAATCAATTAAAAAATTTAGTTATGTTAGATCAGGTAATTGAATTTTTACAAAGTCATTATTAGTTGTTAAATAATTATTATCACTTTCCTTATCTTACCACATATTGATAATATCATTTTTTTCATATTTAGTAAATATTTTATAAAAAAAGAATACCTATTCTTTAGAATCAGGCATTCTAATAATTAATTCATCTTCTTTAGAATAAAAATACTTTTCTCTTGCATATCTAGCTAAATATTTAGGATCTTCTAACTTATTAACATCATTTTCTAATTCTTTTTTTTCCTTTTTTAAAATAACTAACTTATTTTCTAACTCTTTTTTTTCTTTATACTTATCGACTATTTCAAAGAAAACGCCACCAAGAGTTATTATTACTAATACTATTGCAACTATAGAAATTAAACCAAATGTTGCTATACGTCTTGCTTTTTTCTTTACTTTTCTTTTTGTTTTAGTCATGTTATCACATCCTATAGTTACATTTTACCAAATATTTAATAATTTTTCAAGAATGTTAAACCATCAACCAACATTTCTTATTTTTTTAAATAAATGATTATATAAAAAGAAACTAATTAAGAATATTAATAGCATATAATAATGAACTATTCCACCATTAATCATATATAAAAAATAAAAATATATACTACTAGTAAGAAAGAAAAAGAAAAAATTTGTAAATAAATTAATAATAATTTTTTTAGTAAATAAAACTCTATACAAAAGATTAAAAATAAAAGAAAAGAATATTCCAAAGATAAATGTATAAGCAATTGTTCTTAATTGTTCAATAAGTGTCATTTAAATAACCTACTTATTACAGAATTTTCCTTATTTTTTTTATTAGTATCATCAACATATGTAAAACTATTTACCATTCCTTTAATTGTAACAACTCCATCTCTAGTATCAAGTTTTACAAGCTCCAATCCTTCTCCTTTAAGAACAAGATAACCCATAACTGACTCAATTAAAAATTCTTCATTATCAAAACTATCTATTTTTTTAACACCACTAATACTAACATTTTTTCTTTCTATCATGTTAAAAGTATGATTAAATTGATGTATTTCTTTATCTCTTTCCATATAATCCCCCAGTAAATATTATGAAAAAAGTTTAAAAAAAAGACCATAAGGTCTTTAATTATTCTTCTTCATTTACTGGTTCTACTTCAGCCTTTTCATAAGCCTCAAGAATTGCATCTTCAAACATCTTTCTAGTTTCACGATTAATAGGATGAGCTATATCCTTATGTCCTCCTGGAACCTTCTTGCTTGGCATAGCAATAAATAAACCATTATCTCCGTCAATAATACGGATATCACGTACAACAAAACATTCATCTAATTGAACAGTTGCACGCCCTTTCATTCTAGATCCTTCTTTTTCGAATCTTCTTACATCTACTGATGTTATTTTCATTTGTATCCTCCTTTTGAACTACATGTTCTAAATACATGATATAATAAAACTCAAAAAAAATCAATATGTTTTACTAAATTTTGTAAAATTTGACAAAAGAAAAGACTTTGATAAAATCAAAATCTTCTAAACTACATTTTATGGAGCAATTTGTCCAGCTTGAGTATTAGCAACTACTCTAATTTTAACTGCATAATATGCATCAGAATAAGCTGGTAAGAAATTTTTTCCAGTCTTGTCTTCATTTTTTGCTAATTTCTTTAAAGTAGTTCCATCCATGTAAAGTTCACAACCATAATTACCTGTTGCAGTACTATTTTGTGGATTTCCTTCAGTTGCATGAGCACAATATGTTGGAGCAGTTCCATTTACAGATAAATCTGTATCAGAAATAGTTACAGTTCCATTTACATACATATTTAAATGGTATGTATGAGTCTCATTACTTCCAGTAGGGAATGTTCCAGTTGCTATCTCTACACCAGTAGCAATAGGATTGTTACCAGTAACACTTGTTAAAGTTTGCATATCTTTAGCCGTTGCTAAAGCATTGGTAACAGTACCAGTACTATGACCACTTTCAGTCATTACAACAGTAACTTCAGAATTTCTTAATCTTACACTTGGTGTTCTTGTAGTTTGATTTGGTTCTTCTCCTGTTGTGATAGTTGGTGCTGTTCCTTCAAGAATATATACTTTATAAGTAATTGTTTCTTGAGACTCGTTTACACCAGTTACACTAAATTGAAGATGACCAACATCTGTAGTACCTGTTGTAGTAAATGCTGGAGCAGTCTTTTGTGGGAATGCATTAGTAACACTCATTTCTGTACCTTCTGTCAAATAAGTATAAATTTGACCAGTTGCGATTGTATTATTAGTATTTCCATTTTTTGAATAACTAAAGAACGCAAATGATACACCAACTACTGCTACTACTAATACTGCAATTCCTAATACTGATAATAAAGCTTGCTTTGATGAATTTCCATTCATTTTTTTTCTATCCTCCTTACAATAAAAATATTAGCATATAAAAATTTATTTTGCAATATCTTTTTTGACATTTTTTTATTTTTTTTAATTTAGACAAATTTCTTTACAAAAAAAATAAGCATAAATGCCTATTTTTATTCATTTCCTACAACTTTTAATTTTAAGGAATAATATAATGTACTATATACTGTAAGTAATTTTGTTTGATCGAAACTAGTTAAATCAGTATCTTCTTGTAATACTGCTAATGATCCATTGTTATCATAGATCTTGCAACCATAATCATATACTGGGAATGTGGTTGTTGTTTGATTTGGTTCTTCTCCTGTTGTAACAGTTTTATTTTTTGTGTGTAATGCAGAAGCACAATACTTAACAGCTGATGGTGTTGTAGTTGCTCCTGTAAAAGGAACTGTTAAATCAGTATCAGAAATTCTAACTGTTTCATTTACAAACATTGCTAGTTGATATGAGTCAACTTGTTGATGTGCAGAATCTGTTCCAGCTTCAATATGACCTGTTGCAAGAATTCTACCATTAGCATCACTTGTTAATGAGCTAACTGGAGTTGGAGTACTTACAACATTTGATGCATATGCTTGTGGATAAGATTTTAAAAATACACTAACTTCAGAATCAGCAAGTCTATTAACATGTGGACTTGTTCCTGCATCTCCATCAATTGCATAAACTTTATAATCGATTCCTCCTGTTGAAGCACTATAATATCCTGTTACAGTAAAGTTTGAATAAGCAATATCACCGTCTGGTGTTGGAATAGCAGTAATTGCATCACTAGTAAGCATTGGGAATTGATTACTTAAACTAATTTGACTTGTTTCTTCAAATGACATAAATATTTGTCCTGTTGTAATTACATTATTAGAAGTTCCAGTTCTTGAATAACTAAAGAATGCAAATGATATTCCTACTACTGCTATAACTAAAACAGCAATACCAACAATTGATAAAACTAGTTGTTTTGAATTATTGTTTTCCATTTCCATATCCTCCTTATGCTAAAAATATAACATAGTTTTTGAAACTTGACAATATTTTTTTTAAAATTTTTTTAAATAATAAAAAATGGTGTTAAAAACCCCATCTTTCTATTTTAAAATTGATATTATATTTTCTTCCTAAGTCAAATGTTGTATTCTCACTATCAAACAATAGATCCATTGTTAATCCTTTTATATCTCGACCTCGATCAAGGACAATTCCTATAAATTCAGTATTGTCATAATTTGACACTTTAATAATACTTCCACAAGGAATACTTGGATCGGCTGCAAGTATTCTAATTGTTCCATATTCTTTATCATCATAATAAATATTATTGTTTAAAACATTTTGATATGGAGGACAACCAACTATTCCACTACATCCTTCACAATCTGGTCCATACCCTGTAATTGTTCCTACAAATTCAATTAGATTTCCTTTATTTAAAGTTATTTCATTCGTATTAAATACTTTAATATATTCTACTTTTTCATATAATTCTTCCATATTTATAGGAGTTACTATACGAGATGATTCAATTGCTTTGACAGTATTAACATTAGTTGCAATAACTGTTGTTTTAGTATTACTAGTTGCAACTATAAATAATAAAGTAATAACAAAAAATAGACCTAAAAAATATCTTATTAAAGATTTTTCTTGCTTATGCTTATACTTCAAAGCACACCACCTCTATGATAAGAATATATCACTAAATATTTCATTCGTCAAACTTCAACAATTATTTTGTATGTAAACTTAAGTAAAATATAATTAAAAAAACTATTCACCTATTTTTTTACCAATGTCAGAAACATTTAAATATGAATTCATTAAATCAATATCTCTACCATTAATTAAATCAAGAGAAAAAGTAATATCTTGCATTTCATGCTCTGAATTTTCTAACGCTATCTTAGCTACTTTATCTTCTAAATTATTTTCTAGTTTTTTTTGAGCATAGTCAATTCTGGATTTACATACATCTTTTCTTTGTTCAAACTTATCAATAATTTTTTCTCTAAAATATAGACTATATATTTGGTTTCCATAATTAGTAATTTTTTCTTTATGTCTATTAATTTCAGAATTACAAAATGCCTGAAACATTTCATCAGTTGATGTCTTTATTTGGCTTTTAAGAAATTCTATTTGTATTTTTTCATTTTTAATTTCATTTTCTATTACTACAAAAGCATTGTATTCAAAATCTAAAACTTCACCTTCAATAATTTGTTCCCTTCTTTTTATTTCAGGATCACTTGTGTTCATTTCTTTTACTTTCATTAAATATGCAACTTTTTCTCTATAATTCATTTTTTATTCACCTCAATTATTATTGTATAAAAATTTAATAGAATGATCAAGAATTTATTATTAATAATTTAAAAATTATTTTAAAATATTAATAAATAAAATTAAAAGACTAGCTTAATGAACTGAACCCCAAAAGTTGGACAGTTTATAAATAGTTTCTAATTAGAGGATTG
>CAMVCF010000010.1:0-33806 GCA_947165945.1 uncultured Clostridia bacterium
ATTGTTCATAAAAACCTATTGCCATTCCATAAACATTTCGATCACTTCCAAATAAAACAGGAATAAATTCTTGTACTTCCATAGCTACCTCTTTACTTCTAAAAACATTATAACACATTAAAATTTCTTTTTAAATATCAAAATGTTTTTTTTGACAAATTTTAGGGTATATTATATACTGATTATGACAAAGTGGAGGAATTATGCAATTAGTAGAATTAAATGAAAAGGAATATAAAGAATTTACAAAAAAAAATAAAGCCCATTTTCTTGAATCTTATGAATGGGGAATTGTTTCAAAATATAGAGGGTATAAAGTATATTATTTAGGTCTTAAGGATGAAGATACTATAAAAGCAAGTGCTTTAGTGTTAGAAAAAAACTTAGTATTTAGTTATAAAAGATTTTATATACCAAGAGGTTTTACTATTGATTATAAAGATAAAGATTTATTAAAAGAAATGGTTAATAAAATAAAAGAATTTGCAAGGTCTAAAAATGCAATTTTTGTAAGAATAGATCCAGCAATTAAACTTCATACCATAGATGAAAATGCTAATGTTATAGATGGTGAAAATAACTATGATGTTGTAGAAAATTTAGAAAATGTTGGTTTTAAACATTTAAAATTAACTAAATACTTTGAAACAAATCAACCAAGATTTACTTTTAGAATACCTTTAGAAAATTCTATAGAAGAAATTGAAAATAGATATTCAACTACTACAAAGTCAAGAATCAAAAAAGCAATTAACTCTTGTGTATTTGTTGATATTGGAAATCAAAATGATATAAAAGAGTTTTCTCGGCTTATGAAGTTAACAGAAAAAAGACAAGATTTTTATTCTCATGATAGTGATTATTTTGAAAAATTTTATGAAATATTTAATAAAAGTAATATGGTAACTTTATATTTAGGTAAAATTGATCTGTTAAAGCTATTTGAAAAATTAAAAAATGAAAAAAAAGTGTTAGAAGAAGAAGCTAACTCTTTAAAAGATATAGATAGTAAAAAAGTTAATAATAGAAAAAAGGAGCTTGAAAAGAATATAAAGTCTATTAATGAGCAACTTGAAATACTAAAAGATAAACCAAAACAAGAAATTGTTGTTTCAAGTTATTTAATAGTAAAATATAATGACTATGCATGGGCTTTATATGCAGCAAATGATATGGATTATAAAATGATGTATGCAAATTATTTAGTTTATGATACTCAAATAAAAGATGCTTTTAAAGAGGGTATAAAAGTATTTGATGTATTTGGAACAATAGGTGATCCAAACTCAGAAAGTTCTCTTTTAGGACTTCATGATTTTAAGAAAAAGTTGGGAGGGGAATATACTGAGTTTGTAGGTGAATTTGATCTTATTTTAAATAAATTTATGTATTTTGTTTATACAAAGTTAATACCAATATATCATAAAATTGTAAATAAAAAATTAAAAAAGGAAGTGAAATAATGGATTTTTTTGGGGTAGTACTTGGAGGAGATATGAATACTTATGGTGTTGCAATGGCATTTTATGAACAATATCATAAAAAAACTATTGTAATAGGTAAGCATCCTTTATATCCAACAAACCCAAGTAAAATAATTGAAGGTTATTATTATGATACAATACTAGAAGATGATACGTTAATATTTGCTTTAAAAGAATTAAATAATAAATACCCAAATACAAAAAAAATATTATTTGGTAATACTGATTTTTATGTAGAACATATCATGAAAAATAGAGAAAAAATAGAAAGTATAAGTGATAACTATATAATTCCAATGGTAAAATTAGATATGTTTAAAGAATTATTTTGTAAGGAATCATTTTATAAGTTATGTGAAAAATATAATTTAAATTATCCTAAATATCAAATTTATGATTTTAAAAAAGATAATTTAGAAAACTATCAAGTAAAATTTACATATCCTATTTTTTTAAAGCCAGCAGATACAGTTATTTATTCAGAATTCAATTTTTCTGGTAAGCAAAAAGGATATAAAGTAGAAAATGAACAAGAATTTAAAGAAATAATAAAAAGAATAAAATTAAGTGGTTTTGAAGATAAATTCATTGTTCAAGAATATATTGAAGGTGACGATGATTCAATGTATGTATTTACAGCATATGTATCAAAAAATCATAAAGTAAAAGTTATAACCGCTGGTAAAATATTAATGCACGATCGAACTCCAGAATTAATTGGAAATTATTCTGCTATTACAAATGCAGTAGATGAAGAATTTAGTTTAAAATTAAAAGATTTTCTTGAAAGTATAAAATTTACAGGAATCTGTCATTTTGATGTTGAATATGATATAAATAGAAAAAAATTCTATGTTTTTGAAATGAATATTAGACAAGGAAGAAGTAATTTTTATACATTTGCAAGTGGTGCTAATTTAATGAAGGAAATAGTAGATGATTATATTTATGAAAAAGATAATAAATTTTATATTGCTAATAAAAAGTTTACTGTTAGTATTTTGCCAAAATTTTTACTTAAATATTGTTTAAAGAAAAATGGAAAAATTCCAGAGTTAGGCAAATTTTATAGATTTTCATTGGCAAGTTATGATCGAAATATAATTAGATATTTATATCAAGTAAGATGGGACTATCGTATATTAAGAGGATTTTTAAAATATAATAAGAAAAGTTAATTATAATTAAAAGTTCTTTTTTTTTCTTTCTTATAAAATATTTTGCATTATATATAAAATTATGCTATAATTTTTTTGATAAGACTAGAGGTGAGAAATGAAGAATAGAAAACTAATAATGTTATTAATAATAGTTATATTATTAATTCCAAATCAAATCGAAGCTAAAACTTTAAGGGATTTAAAAAATGAACTTGCTTCAGTAAAAGAAAAAAAATTTCAAAATGATTCTAAAAAGAAATTAACTCAAAGTGAGATCAATTCAGTAAATTCAAATATAGAAAATATTAGAAACAAAATAGTTGAAAGTGAAAATACAGTAAAAAAATTAACAAATGAAATACAAGAGTTAAATGAAAGTATTCAGGAAAAGGATTTAGAAATAAAAGAAATAATTCATTTTTTGCAAATATCAAATGGAGAAAATGCTTATCTTGAATATATATTTGGATCAAAGGATATAACGGATTTTATATATAGAAGTGCAGTGTCTGGCCAACTTGTTTCTTATAATGATTCCTTAATAATTGAATATAATGATACAATTAAAAAAAATGAGCAAAAACAAGTAGAACTTAAAGATGAAATGGTAAGTCTTGCAGCTAAACAAGAAAATTTAGAAAGTGAACTAACAAAACTTGGAGATGAGTTAAAAGATTTAAATAGCATTTCAGTTGATATAGATGCAGAGATTGCTGCCCAAGAAAAAGTAATTGAATACTATGAAAAAACATTAGGATGTAAATTAGATGAAAATATTAATAGTTGTGGAAAAGTTCCTTATTCTGGTAAATTTGTAAGACCAATTCAAAATGGCAGAATTACTAGTAATTTTGGATCACGTTGCTATTGGAATAATGTGCAAGGAAGAAATGTTTGTACATATCACTATGGAATTGATATAGCTGGAGGAGATACGCAAGTTTATGCTGCTGCTCCTGGTACTGTTGCTAATATTTTTTGGTATCAAAGTTGTGGTGGTAATATGTTATTTGTTAATCATAATGTTGGAGGAGTTTATTATACAACAGGATATTATCATTTAAAAAGTATTAATGTAAAAATTGGTGATTATGTTGATCAAAATACTGTAATAGGAATTACAGGAGGAGATTCATCGACTTGGGGATATGATAAATGTTCAACTGGAAGGCACTTACATTTTGCAGTTGCAACAGGTCTTTATATGAAAGATTATTCTTCTTGGTCAACTTATCAAGCAAGAAATATTAATCCAATAACGGTTGTTAATTTTCCGTCATATGGAACATGGTTTGCAAATAGAGTTACTAAATATTAGTAACTTTTTTTGACAAAAAATAATTTTAATTTATAATATATTATTAGAGGGATATTTATGGAAATAATAAATAAGATTTTGTGGAGTATTGCAACTGTTTTATTAGTTGCATCTGGTTTTTATTTTGCTAAAAAAATAGATTTTTTACATTTAAGAATTTTTAAAATGTTAAAAATACTAAAAAAGAAAGATAAAAATGAAGAGGGTATATCAGCATTTGAATCTTTAAGTGTTGCACTTGGAGCATGTATTGGTGTTGGTTCATTATCAGGGATTGCTCTTGCTATTTATAAAGGTGGTATTGGTTCAATTTTTTGGACAATTATATCTTGTTTAATAATTGTGCCAAATTCATTTATAGAGAACTCTTTAGCTGTTATATATCATAAAAAGAAAGATGATTTATTTATTGGAGGACCTGCTAATTATATTAGAGATGGGTTGGGATATAAAAAATTATCTTTAGTTTATGCCTTTATTATAATACTTGCATATTTATTTGGTTTTATTCCTATTCAAGCTAATACTATTTCTAAAGCAATAACAACCTTTTTTAATGTTCCTGCTTTATTGATAGGATGTGTAATTGGAATAATATGCTTTATAATAATTAAAAATGGTATTAAGAGTATTGCTAAGTTTTCAAGTATATTTATTCCAATAATGGCTTCTGTTTATTTATTAGTATCTTTGTATATTATTTTTAAAAATATTAATTTAATTCCTGGAATTGTAATTTCTATTTTTAAAGAAGCATTTAACTTTAAAGCACTTGGTTATGGTATATTTAGTAGTCTTATTATCGGTATAGAAAGAGGTATATTTGCAAGTGAAATAGGTGCAGGTACAAGTGCTATAGCAGCAGGATCAAGTAATCAGAAAAATCCATTTAAACAAGGAATAGTTGGTATGTTTGGAGGATACTATACAATTTTTGTTGTATGCCTATCAACAGCTTTAATTATTTTAACTAGTGATTATAATCCTATTAATTATGGAGTAGTTAATGGTATTGAAATTACTTTAAATTCATTAATATATCATTTAGGAACATTTGGTAATATTATTTTGTATTTTTGTTTAATTGCATTTTCTTTTTCAACTATTATTTCAGGATATTATTATGTTGAAACAAATTTAAAATTTATTTATGATAAAATATCAATTAATAATATTTTATTTCTGCAAATAATTACTACTATTATTCTAATAGTATCAACTATTATTAGTCCAACATTTATTTGGAATACAGCAGATTTATTAGTAGCTATGTTGGTTATTATTAATATATTTTCAATATTTAAACTACGTCATATTTTCTTAAAAAAATATAAAGAGATGGGAAGTAATTAAAATGATAGGAAATGATTGGGATAATATTTTAGAAAATGAATTTAAAAAAGACTATTTTTATAATTTGTTAAAATTTGTTCAAGGAGAATATAAAGTAAAAACTGTATATCCGCCTAAAAAAGAAGTTTTTAAAGCATTTCGTTATACTCCATATAAAAGTTTAAAAGTAGTAATTCTTGGACAAGATCCATATCATGGAGAAGGTGAAGCAGAAGGACTTAGTTTTTCTGTTAAACCAGGTATAAGAAAACCTCCGTCATTAAATAATATTTTTAAAGAATTACATGATGATTTAGGTTGTAGTATACCAATAGATGGTTCTTTAGTTTATTGGGCTAAACAAGGAGTACTTTTATTAAATACCGTTTTAACAGTTATTAAGGATCAAGCAGCAAGTCATAAGGATATTGGTTGGGAAACATTTACAGATGAAGTTATTAAAATAATTAATGAAAAAAGTGAGCCAGTTGTTTTTATATTATGGGGAAGTTTTGCACGTAGTAAAAAGAAGTTAATTACTAATAAAAAACATTTGATTATAGAATCAGCTCATCCATCTCCACTTTCAGCTTATAATGGTTTCTTTGGATCACATCCTTTTTCTAAAACAAATGACTTTTTAATTAAAAATAATTTAAAGCCAATAGATTGGCAAATAAAATAGTATTCATAGAAGAATATAACTATAAAAATATTTGTCGATTAAAACAATCTATAAATCTTTGGAATTTTCATATAGTATATATGGAGGAATTATATGTTTCAAAGATTTTCAGAAGAATCAAAAAAAGTATTAAAACAAGCGAAGAAAGAAATGCAAGCTTTAAAACATGCATTTGTTGGATCAGAGCATTTACTTCTTAGTATTTTAAGTTTTAAAGATTTAAACGTTACTCAAAAATTAAAAGAATATAATATTACTTATGATAATTTTAAAAAAGAATTAATTAATACTATTGGAATAGGTAATAGTTTAAATTCTTATTTTATTTATACTCCTATGGTTAAAAGAATAATTCAAAATGCAATTATAGATTCTAAAGAAGATAATATGATTGAAGTAGATGTTAATTGCTTATTCTTATCTCTTCTTGATGAAGGAGAAGGGGTTGGTATTAGAATATTAAATAGTTTAGGTGCATCAATTGATGAACTTTATTCTGAATTTGAAAATAAAGAAACAATTAACAACAAATATAAAAAAAATAAAAAATTACTTGTATATGAACATAGTATTGATTTAGTAGAAAAAGCTCGAAATGGAAAAATTGATCCTGTTATAGGAAGAGATAATGAAATCAATAGATTAATTGAAATACTTCTTCGAAGAAATAAAAATAACCCTTTGTTAATTGGAGAAGCTGGTGTTGGAAAAACAGCGATTGTAGAAGCTCTTGCTTTAAAAATTTATAAAAAAGAAGTTCCTAGTGCACTTCTTGATAAAAAAATATTATCTATTTCTATGGCTAACCTTGTTGCAGGTACTAAATATAGAGGAGAATTTGAAGATCGAATTGAAAAAATGGTAAAAGAAATTGAGTCAAATCCTAATTTAATCATTTTTATTGATGAAATGCATTCTATAGTAGGAGCAGGCGGAGCAGAGGGAGCAATTGATGCAGCAAATATTTTAAAACCATCACTTGCTAGAGGAAAATTTAGATTAATTGGAGCTACAACTACAAAAGAATATAAAGATACAATTGAAAAAGATAAAGCTTTAAATAGAAGGTTTCAAACTATTTTAGTTGAAGAACCATCTTTAGAAGAAACAAAAAATATATTAAAAAAAATAAAACCTATATATGAAAAATATCATGAAGTATCTGTTTCAAATGCCATTATAGACGATATAATTAGTCTTTCAAATAAGTATATATTTAATAGAAAAAATCCTGATAAATCAATTGATATTTTAGATGAAGTATGTGCAAGTCGCTCTTTAGTAAAAGATAAAATGATAGAAAAGTTAGATACCTTAAAGAAAGAATTAGAAATATTAGAAATATCTAAGAATAAATCTATTATTAAACATGATTTTAAAAATGCATCTAGTTTAAAACAAAAACAAATAGAATTAGAAGATCAAATAAATAAGTTAGTTTTAAAGACAAATAAAAATTATAAAAAAGAGGTTTTAAAAGAGGATGTTGCTAAAGTAATTAAATCTAAAGTAAATATTCCTGTTTATGAAATTGATAAAGATATTAAAAAATTAAAAAATTTGGAAAAGAACTTAAATGAAAAAATAATTGGTCAAAGTAATGCAATTAGTATATTGTGTAAAGAAACTAAAAAAATAAAACTCGGTTTAAGAGAACAAAATAAACCAATTTCTTTCTTTTTTACTGGTAAAAGTGGGGTTGGAAAAACAGAACTTGTTAAAGAATATGCAAAAGAATTAAATATGAATTTAATAAGGATTGATGCTAGTGAATATAAAGAATCTCATACTATTAGTAAAATAATAGGTTCTCCTCCAGGATATGTTGGATATGAAAACTATTCTATTTTAGATGAAATAAAAAATCATCCATATTCTATTATTTTAATTGATGAAATAGAAAAATCTTGTTCTGATTTTTTAAATCTTTTTCTTCAAATTTTAGATGAAGGATTCATTACAAATTCCAGTTTAGAAAAAATTTATTTTAATCATACAATTATTATCATGACAAGTAATATAGCATCTAATATTAATTCAATAGGTTTTAATCAAAATGAATCTTTTATAAAAAGGGATTTAGAAGAAACTTTTTCTTTGGAATTTTTAAATAGAATTACGCATATTATTAGATTTAAAGATTTAGATGATGAGAATATTAAAGAAATAATTAAATTAGAACTTAAAAATGTAAAAGAAAAATTTAAAGATCAAAAGATTAATATAAAAATTCAAAGAAATATTATTAATGAAATCATTAAGATGTCAAATTATAAGGAATCAGGAGCAAGAAATATAAAAAAAATTATAGAAGATAAAATAGATAGTATTATAATTGATAATTTATTAGATGGAAATAAAACAATTGAAATTAAAGAATTGGTTTAATAAAAATAACTATTTAAGTCAAATAGTTATTTTTCTTCTTTATTTAAATATAATGTATATGCAATAAGTCCTATTAATAATAATATTAGTAATACAAAATTATTTCTATAATATGTACTATTATTTAATATTTCAAGTTTACTACTAATAGTAACCATATAAAAAATTATAAATGTATAAATATAGATTCCTATATTTAAAATATTATACGATATGCTTTCTATAAAACATTTTTTTTTGGATAAAATGCTTATAATAATTAAAAAAGAATATATAAAGTTTAATATAAAATAGAAAGCTGATAATAAATTACTTTTAAAAAGATTATCTATTAATAAAAACATACAGATAAGATAAAGAGTAAATAAAGTTACTCTAATATAATAAATTATTTTCATATTTGATCCTTTAGAATTTGTTTAGTTTCCATTAAATAAACATCTTTAAATACTTCTTTAAATTTTATTAATTCTTTTTTGATTACATCTGGATAAATTAATTTTGTTTTTTCAATAGCTCGTCTTATATCTCTAATTGTGACTTCATTTCTATTATCAAATGATGCATAGGAAAATGCTTGTTGCAAAATTGTTAAAGCAATATCTGGGTATCTTACAGATGTTTCATATACTCTTTTAAATTCACTGGTTGCATCTGTAATAAATGCCATAATTTTTTCTTTAACAAAATCACTATATTTAAGTTTTAAACCCATCTTTTTTTCAAATTTAGGATAAGTACCCATCATAATTTCTATTACCATTTCACGAGTTGGTTCTAATACTTCAATTTTTTGAAAACGTCTTACAAAAGCTTTATCTTTTAAAATATATCTTTCGTATTCATCGCTTGTTGTTGCTCCAATTATTTTAACAGTTCCACGATCAATAATAGGTTTAAATATGTTTGCAAAATCTAATGTATTTTCACCAGTTCCGATTAAGGTATGAATTTCATCAATAAAAATAATTACTTTATCCAAAGTTTTTAAATTATCGACAATTTTTTGAATTTTTAATTCATTTGTAACAGGGTCAATTCCAGTTAAACTTGCTGTATTTAGTTTAAATATAACATAGTCTTTTAAAGCATTTGGAACTTCTTCTCTTTTTATACGATATCCAAGTCCTTCAACAATAGCTGTTTTACCAATACCAGGTTTTCCAACTAAAATAGCTGATTTTTCAGGAGTTAAAAGTGTTACAATCAATTCTTTTATTTCTTTATCTCTTCCAATAGCTGGATTTGTCAGATACTCTTTGGAAGTAAAGTTTTCTCCAAATTGTTCTAAAAGAGCAAATTTATTTTCATTTTCTATAACACTTTCATTAACATTTGAGTCTACATCTTTAATTTCTTCAATTTCTACATCAGGTTTTAATTCATCATCTAGTACTTCTGTATTATCTTCTAAAATGTCTTCATCTAAATCAATAATATCGAATAAATCCACCTATTCCACCACCTTTATAAGTAACATTATAACATAAAAAGAAAAAAAATTATAGATCCATTTTAAATTAATAAAAAATGTTGCTAAATTGTTAAAAAATCGGTATAATGATCTAGAAGGAGTTGGAATAGATGAAAATAGTAGCACTTACCAAAGAAGAATTTGATAATTTTGCATATAATCATAAATATAGTACTTATTACCAGACATCTTTTTATGCTGAAACATCAAGATATGAAGGACTTAATACATTCTATATTGGATTTGTTGAAAATGAAAAATTGGTTGGGGCAACTTTATTTCTTTATAAGACAATATATTTGTATTATAAATATGCATATGCACCTCGCGGTTTTTTAATAGATTATACCAATAAAAATTTAGTTAAAAATGTAACTCGTGGTCTTGTAGATTTATTAAAAAAACAACATTATGCATTTATTAAGATAGATCCTCCTGTTATTTGTAGTGAAAGAGATAAAAATGGAAATATTATTTATTTTAGTAATACAGTAAATGATATTTTAAATACATTAAAAGATAATAAATATAAACATCAAGGTTTTAATAAATATTTTGAAAATTATAAACCAAGACTTGTTGCATTTGTTAATTTACAAAGTGATTTAAAAACTTTATATATTAAAACTTCTCAAGAAGCTAAGAAAATTATAGATGATAGCACAGAATGTGGAGTTGAAATTGTTCAAGATTCAAATGGGAATATAGATGAATTATATAAATTTATAATTTTAAAAAATAGTAAAAGAAAGAAGAAATATTATCAAGGTTTGTATAATAATTTTAGAGATAAAATGGATATTTTCTTTATAAATATTAATACAGATAAGTATCTTACTAATATGAAAAGTTTATATGATAAAGAGTCTCTTGAAAATGAAAAACTTGCTAGTAAAGTTCAAGACGCAAGTATAAGTGGAATAGAAAAACAAAATATTATCAATCAAAAAATGTCCTCTGATGAAAGATTAAATAATTATAAAAATGAACTTGTCTATGCAACAGAGTTATCTAAAAAATATCCTGAATTTTTAACAATTGGAAGTGCTTTTACAATTAAGCATAATAAGGGTGTTGAATTAATAATTGATAGTTATACTGAGGAATATTTAAAATTTAATCCAAGATATGTACTTATTTGGGAATTAATAAAAAAATATAAAAATGAAGGATTTTTATATATAAACTTAAATGCTGTTGTTGGAGATTTTACCAAAGAAGATTTAGGTAAATATAGTACTCTTAATAATATAAAATTAAAATTTAATGCAACAGTTATGGAATATATTGGAGAATTTGATCTTGTTATTAATGAGAGAGTTTATAATAAATTTAAGGAAAAAATAGAAAAAAAATAACACCAGTTTTGGTGTTATTTTAATATGTTTGCTTAGAAATAGGTTCTATATGCCAATCTTCTTTATAGCTTGCAAAAAGAAGTGGAAAAGTTAATCCAAATTTGTCTGCATTTTGGTGAGCCCATCCCATACTAGGACAATTATAGTCATTTCTTTCTAAACAAACAGATCCATCACTTTGATAAAATTCTAAATCGCTAGCTATTCCAAATCCATGTAAAGAAAGGCCTGGTTTAGCTGCTCTTCCATAAGTCATTGTATTATAATAATGTTTTTGAGTTTCATAACTTCTGCAACCTTGAGTACTCATTGTAATTTTATATCCATTTTTATTTGCTTCTTCTATAAAATTAGTTAATCTTGTATAAAAATAGTTATTGTAGCCGTAAGGATTATTATAGCCTGCTTTAAGTGGATCATTGGGACAATTCATACCTGAATAAGAAGTTTTATTTTTATATACGTATTTTGGATAATAAAATACTCCATCTAAAACATAAACACTATTTTGAAGATTAGAATCATTTTCGCGTAAATAATTACTTTTATTATCTAAAGATGAAACAATAATTTTTTCTTTTTCACTTTGGTTAACTAAATTATTTATATCAATATTATTTTTTTTAGTTAAAATATTTTCTAAATACATAGTTTTAAGTTCAGGATCAAGATCTTTATCTTTTAATAATTCATAATTTCTTTTATATTCTTTATAGACGTTCGTAGTTGCGTGCATATAACATATATTATTCTGATTATTTAACATGTTGTGAAGTATCATAGAAAGTGATATTAATACTATTATATAAAATGTTGGTTTAAGTCTTTTTTTTAAAAATACTTTGTCTATTTTTAACTCTTTTTGTTTTTTTCTAACTATTAAAATATAATTAATAAATAAATATAAAAAAGGAATTATAGTCATATTAAAAGCTAATGTATATTTTAAATAATAGGTAAATGTTAATAGATTAAGATCATTACAAGTAAACATATAATCCCTCCTAAATGTCACATATTATATCAAATCAGCAATTAAAAGTCAAAAAATGCTTGAAAATTAATAAAAGTATGTTAAAATATAATTGTATTTGACGATGAAGTTTAATTATAAATATTAATTAATTGGCAGAGAGTTCGTGGATGGTGTAAACGAATAATATTAATATGGAAGTTACATAAATGGAGTTAAAACGATATTTCGCGTTAAGAAAAATAAGTGTAATCATTACAGAAGTAAGGTGGTACCGCGATCTATTCGCCCTTACGATTGTAGTGCTTTTTTTATATAATGGAGGATTATATGAATATATCAGATTATTTAGATAGTACAAATTTATCAAAAATAGCAACAGCTGATGAGATAATTAGCTTATGTGATGATGCTATGGATTATCATTTTCCAAGTGTTGTAGTACCACCATATTATGTTAAGGCTGCTAGCGAATATTTAAAAGGATCAACAACTCTTGTATGTACCGTTGTAGGTTTTCCTAATGGATATTCAACAAAAGAGACAAAACAATTTGAGGCAATAAATGCAATTTCAAATGGTGCTAAAGAAATAGATATGGTTATTAATATTAATGCTTTAAAAAATAAGGATTATGAGTATGTTAAAGATGAAATAGAACTTGTTCGCGATAGTATAGGTGGTCATACTTTAAAAGTTATAATTGAAACGTGTTTGTTAACTGATGAAGAAATTATTAAAATGACTGAAATTTGTAATGATACATTTGTTCATTTTATAAAAACCAGCACTGGATTTGATAAAGAAGGAGCAACGGTTAAAGTAATAGATATAATTAATAAACATAAAAATAATATATTAGAAATTAAAGCCAGTGGTGGAATTAAAACTTCTAAAGATGTAGAAAAATTTCTTAAAGCGGGAGTATCAAGAATTGGTACTAGTCATGCTAAAGAAATAATGGAGCAAGATAATGAATCTAGTAGAATGGAATAAAATATATGAAGAAAATATAAGACTTGATCAAATATTTATAGAAAAATATCAAAGTGATTCAAACTTATTTGAAAAAAATTGTATAGAACTTCTTGTTGAACTTGGAGAATTTGTTAATGAAACTAAGGCTTTTAAATATTGGAGTGTAAAAAATCCTGATAAAACAAAGATGTTAGAAGAATATGCTGATGTAATAACAATGATTTTAACTTTCTATAGAATAAAAAATATGAAAATAGCAGATAGTAGATTAAGTCTTTTTAATGATGAGATGTTAAAAATTGTTAATGTATTAAGAATTATAAATATCATATATCAAAAAGTTAGTTTATTAATGGATAATTTTAATGAAGATTTAATTAGAGAAATATTTGACTATACTTTATTTTTAGGAGAATTATTGGGCTTTAAAGAGCAAGAAGTATTAGATGCTATTAGTAAAAAACAAAAAATAATCGATAAAAGATTAAATAGTAATTATTAGGAGGAAAAAATGACATTATTTGAAGAATTAAAGTGGAGAGGTCTTATAAAAGATATTACAAGTGAAGAGCTTAAGGAAAAATTAAATAAGGGAGGCATGAACTTTTATATTGGAACAGATCCAACTGCTGACTCTATGCATATAGGGCATTTATCAAGCTTTTTGATTACAAAAAGATTGAAAGATGCTGGACATCATCCTATTTTACTTGTTGGAGGAGGAACTGGACTTATAGGTGATCCTAAAGCAACTTCTGAACGAGAAAAAAAATCCCGTGAAGAAATTGAAAAAAATTATCAAAGTTTAAAACAACAAGTAGAAAGTATTTTTGGATTTGAAGTTGTTAATAATTTAGATTGGTATAAAGATATTAATGTAGTAGATTTTTTAAGAGATTATGGAAAATATTTTACAGTTAATTATATGCTTGATAAAGATACAGTAAGAAGAAGACTTGAAAGTGGAATATCTTTTACAGAATTTTCGTATATGATCTTGCAAGCAATTGATTTTATGCATTTACACAAGACGCGTGGAGTTGATTTGCAAGTTGCAGGAAGTGATCAATGGGGAAATATTACTGCAGGAGTTGATTTAATAAAAAAAGCAACTGGAGATACGGTTTATGCATTTACTATGCCACTTGTTACGGATAGTCGTGGTGTTAAATTTGGAAAAAGTGAAGGAAATGCTTTGTGGCTTGATAAAAATAAAACCTCATCTTATGAATTATATCAGTTTTTTGTTAATGTAGAAGATTCTATGGTAATTGATTATTTAAAAATTTATACATTTTTAAGTAAAGAAGAAATAGAAGAATATGAGAAAAAGAATAATGAAGCACCTCATTTAAGAGAAGCTCATAAAAAGTTAGCTGAAGAAATAATTACATTCTTACATGGAAAAGATGAATATGAAAAAGCAGTTCATATAAGTGAATCTTTATTTAATGGTAATATTAAGGAATTAAGCTTGGATGAGCTTTTGGATGCATCTCGTAATATGGATAGTTACGATCTATTAGAACCTATTAATTTAGTTGATTTATTAGTTAATAGTTCTATTTGTTCTAGTAAAAGAGAAGCAAGAGAGTTTATAAATAATAATTCTATAAGCGTTAATGGTGAAAAAGTAAATGATTTAGAATATATTATTTCTAAAGATAATGCTTTGTATAACCAATTTACAATTATTAGAAAAGGAAAAAAGAAATATTTTGTAATTCGTCATCAATAAAAATTAAAGTTTATTATTAAAGGTAAGGAAATAATCTTTTTTGTACCTTTTGTAGTTGAATTATTTGTTTCTATTATAAATCAAGAAATAATGAATACTTATAAGGAATGTAATCAAAATTCAAATATTGAAACAATTAGATATTATGAAGGAGTAGAAGATAAAGTTAAAGCAGTTGAAGATTTGCTAACTTTGGCAGAAACAACTAAAACAGAAAGCAATTTTTTAAAAGCAGAACGTGCAGTATCGGATTTATATGGAGTTGCCAATGGACTTATCCTAGAAGATTTAGAATATAGACTAGCAACACTTAGAACTAAGACGTTATCAAGCGATGAAGAATATAATTGCCAAATAAAAGGTGGAAATTTTAAAAATGGTGTATGTAATTATCCAACTCTAAACTCAAGTGTTACTTTAGTATCATCAGGGAATATGGTTTCTTACAATTACAATGGTACGGAATACTTGGTTATAAATTCAAAAATAAGTGTGTCAAGTTATGTTGACTATATTCAAAAAAAAATATGCCCAACTCAGTCAAGTAGTTTTCGTTATGGAGATCAATGTTTACGTTTTGCTGAAGAACATGCCCACGCTTTATATACAGGAGAAAATTATAAAAGTGCATCTGATATAAATAAATCTTATTACTCTGATTTTAAATCTTATGATGATACTAATAAAACTAATATATTAAACATTATATATGGCGAATTAACTAGTAATAGACCAGTTATTTTACAAGTTAATGGTGCAAGAAATGTTATGTCACAGTAATAGGATTTAAAAAAAAATATTACAAGTGTTTCTAATTTAAAAGAAACAGATCTATTGCTTGTTGATAGTGATGATGCATTAGTTGAACCATTGCATGAATGGGGAACTTCTAGATTTATGACAACTGGCGAAAAGTGCGATAAGAAATATGATGGTTATCAAATATATGTATTTAAGTAATTGTACTTTAATAAGAAAAGTGTTATTATTAAAAAGGTGGTAAAAATGAAAATAATAAAAGATAAAAATAAAAACAATGAGAAAAAAATAAAAGCAAAGAAAAAAAGTAAAACAAAAGATCCTCTTTTGTTTAAAAAAAGAGTTAAAGTTATTACGATTATTTGTATTTTGGTAATTGCTATTGAATTATTTATTATGTATGTGATGTATCTGAATAGAGATAGTAAACTAACTTTTGTAGATACTTTAAATAGTATTCATAATGTCGATGATTCTTATTATCTAGCAAGTGGATCTAGTAATTTTAAATATAGTCGTTATAATGATTCTTTTATTTATCAATATGAAGATTTAAATACTGAAGATTTAGAATTAAAACAAGCATATGCAGAACAAGCTAAATTGGTTAAATATGATAAAGAATTAAATATTGTATTTGAAAGTACATTTAATGGTGGAGAATATGATTCTACATTCTATGATGCAATTGTTGCAAATGATTATATATATGCAGTTGGAAGCTATATTTATGATGAATCTCAAGTTAGTTTAAAAACCAGAGATGCTATTCTTGTAAAATATGACTTAGATGGAAAAATAGAATGGTTTAGAAATTATCAAATACTTGGAGATACAGAGTTTAAAAAAATAATTGCAGTAGACGATGGACTTATAGTAGTTGGTCAAAGTATATATGAAAATATGGAAATAGGAAATCATGATATGGGTGGTGGAATAATTGTTAAATATGACTTTGATGGAAATATTATATGGACAAATAATTTTGGTGGCAATAAATCAGGTATATTTAATGATGTTGTAGAAGTTGAAGATGGTTACATTTGTTGTGGAAAAGATGCTGTTAATTATGGACTTATAGTAAAATTTTCTTTAGATGGGGAAAGAATTTGGGTTAAGAATTATTCTAATACAGATGAAATAGGAATGACAGCTATTAAAGTTAAAGATGATAAAATATATATAGCTGGATCGTATAATAAAAGTGAGTCAAGTGATGATGAAGGAAATAAATTATTTGAGTATGATGCTTGTATATTTATTTATTCATTAGATGGAGAATTAATAGATATTTTTAGTATAGGAGGATCACTTGCTGATAGATTTAATTCTTTGTTATTAAATGATAATAGTATTATAGCTATAGGATATACTAAGTCAAGTGATATAGAGCTTTCAGGACTAGGGTATAAAGAAAAAATGGCTGAAGGAATGATTGTAGAATTTGATTATCAAGGACATATTATTAATTCTAAGGTATATGGAGGATCAAAAAATGAAACATTAAATGATATCGTCAGAAGTATTCCTACAACAGAAGAATTAATTAATAATACTCAAAGTTATATTCTTATTGGTTATACAAATAGTAGAAGAAATATATTCCAAGGAAATGGTAAAGATTATTTTGGAAAAGTATTAAAATATAGTGCAAAATTTGAATTAGAAAGGGAAAACTAGAACTATTGAGTAGTTCTTTTTTCACAAAAAAAACATATTCGTTTTAGTCAATTTATGATAAAATAGAAATATATTTAAAAGGGAGATATTATGAAAGAAAAAATAAATATGCTTTGGAAAAATATGAAAACAAAATTTCAAGATTGTTTTAGTTTTTTAAATAAAAAGAAAAAATTTAATTTAATGGAAGTTATTGCTATCATGATTATAACTGTTATTTTTGGTATGTTTACAGGTGGTATTTTAATGTATGGTCGTGGTGCACTTAATTATGGAATAAAAAAGGAATTAAGCGAATTTGTAGATATGTATACAGAAATATTAAATGAATATTATACTGATATTGAAGAGGATGGACTTTTAGAAGCTGGAATAAATGGAATGGTAAACTATTTAGGTGATCCATATTCAGTATTTATGGATGAAGAAACAACAGCAGCTTTTAATGAAAAGGTAAATGGTGAGTATGTTGGAATTGGAACTGAGATTATCCAATATACAGATTTGAAGGTTGAAGTTCGTGCATCTTATGAAAATGGGCCTGCCTATGAAGCAGGAATTCGTGAAGGTGATATAATCATCAAGGTAGATGGTAATGATATTCATGAAAAATCTTTAAGTGAAATTTCTAGCATGGTTAAGGGAAAAGAAGGAACTATCGTTACTATTACTGTTTTAAGAGGTGATGAGGAATTAACTTTTGAAGTAAAAAGAAGAAGTATAGATATTGAATCAGTCTCAACTGAGATTATTGAATATAATAATTCTAAAATAGGATACATAGCAATTGATATATTTGCAGCTAATACTAATGAGCAATTTAAAGATAAATTAGAAGAGTTAGAAAAAGAGAAAATAGAATCTTTGATTATTGATGTTAGAGGTAACAGTGGTGGATATTTATCAACAGTAAGTGACATATTACAATTATTTTTAAAGAAGAATGATTTAATTTATCAATTAAAGACAAAGGGTAAAGTAGAAAAATTTTATGATAAAACAAATGAATTTAGAGATTATAAAGTAGCAGTTCTTGTGAATGGAGGATCAGCATCTGCTAGTGAACTATTAACAGCATGTATGAAGGAAACTTATAAAGCATATACAATTGGAACAATTACATATGGAAAAAGTAAAGTTCAAAAAACACAAGGACTTGCTAATGGAGCATCTATTAAATTTACTTTTCAAGAATGGCTAACTCCAGATGGTAATAGTGTTGGTGATAAAGGAATAGAACCAGAATATGTTGTTCCATATCAATCAAGTGATACAGAACATGAATATGATAGTCAGTTACAAAAAGCTCTTGATTTATTAACTGGAAAAGAAGAATAAAAAGGAGATATATGCCATCAACTATGACACATGCCTATATGGCAAAAGATATTTATCAAAGACTTGATAAAAGAGTAAAAGGTGTTTTTAAAGAAGACTATTTAGATTACTATGTTACATATTCACAAGGACCTGATATTTTGTTCTTTTATCCATTTTTTCCTATTTTAAAATCAATTAGAATAAGAAAATTTGCAGGAATTGTACATCGAGAAAAGGTAAATGAGTTTTTTATAAGATTAATAGATGAAATAAAAAAAACTAAAGATGATGATAAATTTATTTATTTATGCGGACTTGTTACTCATTATGTAGGAGATACAACTTGTCATCCATTTGTAAATTATAAAGCCAAATTATTAGAAATAAAAAGACTTAAAAAGAAGGATTATCACTTTAAAATAGAAGCTTATATAGATAATTATATAATTAATTTAAAGGAAGAAAATTATAAAAAATATAAAGGCTATAAAGTTTTAAAGACAAAAGAAAATAAATCTGTTCGTACTCTTCTTGATAATTGTTTTTTAGATGTTTATCAAGAAAAAAATATGGGAACTAATTATTATAAAAGTCTTAAAAATATGAAATTACTCTTTTATTTAATAAGATACGATCCGTATAAAATAAAAAGAATTTGTTATGATATTTTATATTTTTTCTTAAAATTTTTAAAAAGGGATATTAGATATTTTTCATATAATTTTGATTTATCAAGGGAAGAAAATAATTTTTATTTAAATCTTTCTCATGATGTTTGGTTTAATGTTCGAAAGAAAGAGATTAAATATAATAAAAGTTTTCTTGATCTATATGAAGATGTCATTCAAAAAAGTTGTTTTATGATAGAAAATTTATATGACTATATATATAAAAATCAAGAATTAGATTTAGAATCTTTTTTTGGAAATTTATCTTATGCTAATGGTTTGCCAATAGAAAATAAGTAAAATGCCTATACCAAAAAATTCATACTTCATAAAGTAATAATATCGGAAGGAGGAAGCATGAATTTTTTTTATGGAATTAACCCAATTATTCAGTCGCTAATAGCAACTATTTTTACCTGGAGTATAACAGCTTTAGGAGCAGCTTTAGTTTATTTTTTTAAAAAAATAAATAAAAATGTATTAGATTCTATGTTAGGAATATCTGCAGGTGTTATGATAGCAGCATCTTTTTGGTCTTTATTATCTCCATCTATTGATATGGCAAATAAACTAAATATGAATACTATGTTAGTCGTTAGTTTAGGTTTTTTATCAGGTGGTTTACTTTTATTTATAGGGGATAAAGTTATGAATAAATTGCAAGGTAAAACAGGTCTATCAACTAATAAAAGAGTTTTAATGCTAATAACCTCAATTACTTTGCACAATATTCCAGAAGGACTTGCAGTTGGAGTTGCATTCGGTTCAACTTTATATGGACTAGATGGTGCCACAATTATGTCGGCTTGGACTTTAGCACTTGGAATAGGTATTCAAAATTTTCCAGAAGGAACTGCTGTAAGTGTCCCATTAAGAAGAGAAGGATTTTCAAGAAATAGATCATTTTTCTTTGGTCAGCTTTCTGGAATAGTAGAACCGATATCAGGTGTACTTGGAGCTATTTTAGTTTTAAAAATAAGACTCATTTTACCATTCCTATTGGCATTTGCAGCAGGTGCTATGATTTATGTTGTAGTTGAGGAATTAATTCCTGAAAGTCAAACAAATGAAAGCAAGGACTTAATGGCTATGTTTACCTTAATTGGCTTCGTTATCATGATGGTACTTGATGTTTTACTTGGATAAAATATTAAAAAAATATAAAATAAAAATCTATTGTGTAATAGATTTTTTTAGTCTGCAAGTTTTCTTCCTTCAGCATCTACTGAAATACTTCCAGTTAAAATTTGAATTCCTTCAATTAACCCCCAAATGGCAGATATACCTGATAAAATGCCACAAGATAAAACTGTAATTAATAATTGGGCAATACCTTTTCCTGTATAACCTAAATAAAAATTATGAATTCCTAATGCTCCAAGGATTATTCCTAGAATACCAGCAGCAAGTTTGCTTTTAGCATTTGGATCTTTATTAATTGTTGTTTCATTTACAATATTTTCATTCACGATTTTTCCACATTTTAAACAAATGTCTGCACCACTTTTTAATTCAGCTCCACAATTAGAACAAAATTTTGCCATAATCCCTCCTTAAGTACCCTTATTATAACATAATAAAATAGGAAAAACAATTATTTATAATTATGTAGATAAATGTCAAATTATCTATATTTTTTTTAGTTTTCTTATATAATTATAATTGAGGTGATAATATGCCAACAATTCTTTCAATAGAAAATTTAACTTATAAAGAAAAGGATCATATTTTCTTTCATAATTTTAATTTAGAAATAGAAGAAAAAAGTTTTACAAGTATTATTGCACCAAATAAAGCTGGAAAAACAATGCTAACCAAAATATTATGTGCAATTATTCCAACAGATAATACATGTATAGTCGATGGTATTTCCTTAAATAAGCAGACTGTACTTGAATATATAACCAAAATAGGAATTGTAACAAATGAATTTAATAAACAATTTTTATTTAAAACTGTAATAGAAGAATTAGAATATCCACTTGATAACTTAGGATATTCTAATAGTAAAACAACAAAAAGAATAAATACTCTTTTAAAATTTTTTGATTGCTTCCAAATAAAAGATAAATTAATTAAAGAATTAACAAGACAAG
Organism: uncultured Clostridia bacterium; assembly: GCA_947165945.1. Classification (GTDB taxonomy): domain Bacteria; phylum Bacillota_I; class Bacilli_A; order RF39; family UBA660; genus RUG591. The sequence continues at coordinate 21,412 of CAMVCF010000010.1, forward strand.
AAAAAAATAAATTAATAATAATACTTGCATTAATTCATTCACCAAAAATTTTAATTTTAGATGATATATTTTCAATAATGGATACTAATGAAAAAAAATATATATTAAAAAAACTTAAAGATTTAAATGATGAAGATTTAACTATTTTAAATATTACAAGTCAAATAGATACAATTTATGAAAGTCAACAAGTTATGGTGTTAAATGATTTTAAAATAGAACAAAAAGGAAGTGTTTTAGATCTTCTTGAAATGGATTCATACTTAAATAAAATAGGTCTTGAAATACCTTTTATTATTGATCTTTCTTTAAAATTAAAATTTTATGGCTTGATTGATAAAATTTATTTTAATTTAGAAGAATTGGAGAGAAATTTATGGAAATAAAGTTTATAGATATAAGCATAAAGGAAAAGAATAACTATTTAATAAAAAATTTAAATATAACTGTAAATGTACCAGAAATAATTGGTATTTATCATGATTCTTATAATATTATAAAAAATTTGTTATTAAAAAAATTAGATTATTCAGGTAAAATCATTATAAATGGAGAAGATTTAAATTCTATAGAAAGTACTAAAATTAGTTTTTTATTTTCATATGATGTATTTTTAACTAATGTAGTAAGTGATGAGTTTTATTTAGTTAAAAAAGACTTAGATGACTCAAATTATATTCAAAAGATAATTTCCTCATTAAATATGGTTGGATTATCAGAAGATTATTTAAAAAGAGAAATAAGTAGCTTATCTAAAGCTGAAAAAAGATTATTAAAACTTGCTCTTACTTTAGTAAAAAACACAGATATTATGTTTTTAGAAAGTCCATTTCTTTATTTAGATAAAAATAATAAAGAAAAAATAAGAAGAATTCTTTTAGAATTAAAGAAAAATTATGAAAAAACAATTTTTATTGTTGATAGTAATATAGATAATTTATATTCTATATGTGAACATTTTATTTTATTTAAAGATAATCAAGTTTTAATTAGTAATAAAAGAAGTATTGTATTTGAAGATTTAGCTTTTTTGCATGACAATGATATAGAATTACCAAATGTATTAGAATTTTCATATCTTGCAAATAAATATAATAAAAAAATATCTCATTTTAAAGATGTTAAAGATTTAATTAAGGAGGTGTATAGAAGTGCTACAGAAATTAAAGACAAAATATCAAAAAATTGATTTTTCTAATCTTGAGAATGTAATTATAATAATTTGTTTTTTATTTTTCATAATAAGTTTATTGTTTGTTAGAAACATTATTTTAATAATTTTAATAGAATTGTTTTTATATTTCTTAGCAAGTTTTTTTAAGACAAAAGAGATTAGTTTTATTAACAATTTTCTACCTATTTTAATTTTAGGATATTTTCTTTTTCATTTTATAAATTTTAATTTCATAGAGTTTAATGTTTTAAAGCTTTTATTAATTATTATAAAAATATTATTCTTTATAAATTATTTATTAGTATTTATAGAGCTTTTTAAAAAAAGAAAAATAAAATTATTAAAAACATTTCATAAAAGATTTAAATATTATTCTTTTAAAGAATTAAGAAGTCGAAATATTGAAAAATTTAGAAAAATTAACAGTAAAATGGCTAATAAATATATAAAAGAAAATGCAATAGAATATCAAAGTGATTATTATAAAGTAATAGATTCTAATATCGAAAATAAAAGTAAAGTAGATTTAGAAGAATATGTTTGGATTAATTATTTAAGGTTTTATAAGAATAAAAAATATCATATACTACATAGTTTTAATCAATTTAATTTTGTTTTTTTATTAATTCATGTTATAATTTTAATATTATCAATTTTTGTGAGGTAATAATATGCGTTATTTAATTACTTTTTCATATGATGGAACAAATTTTCATGGATTTGAAAAACAAATAGGATATAGAACAGTAGAAGAAGAAATTGAACATGTTTTAAAATATATTAACAATAAGGATACTAAAATTGTTGCAAGTGGTAGAACTGATAAAGGAGTTCATGCATTAAAGCAAACTGGTCATGTTGATATTGATGTGAGTATTACAGAATATAAGTTAAAAAGGGCAATGAATAGCTTACTTCCAAATGATATTCATGTAATAAATACTAAAGAAGTTGATAAAGATTTTCATGCAAGATATATGGTAAAAGAGAAAATATACCAATATAAACTTAATATGGGAGAATATAATCCGTGTGATAGAAATTATATTTATCAGTTTAATAAAAAATTAGATGTTTTCTTAATGAAAGAAGCAATTAGAAGTTTTATAGGAGTTCATGATTTTAAATCATTTACACCTAGTAAAGATAAAAGAAAAAATTATGTAAGAGAAATTAAAGATGCTTATATACAAGTAAATAATGATATAGTAATATTTACATTTATAGGGAATGGATTTATTAAATATCAAATAAGAAATATGGTTGGATTATTGATACAAATAGGTCTTTATAAAAAGGAAAAAGATTGTATAAATAAAATTTTAGATAATAAAGATAGAAGTCAAGGATTTCGTACAGCTCACTCAGAAGGACTTTATCTAGTTGATGTGAAATATTAATTTTATTCATATTAAGTAGATTTTTTTTAAAACTAGTTGACTTTAAAAAATAAATAGTTGTATAATAAGCTTAACATTTAAAGTGTTGATGCAGAGAGTATTATATTTTAGTTACTTTAAGAGAGTTAACGGGTGGTGTAAGTTAACAGGAAGAGTATAAGAAGAACACTGTGGAGCGTATTTTCGAAAAAAAAATTTTAGTAGAAAATATCGGATAATATTCCGTTATCAAAAAGAGATATCAAGCATTGATAAGAAGAGTGGTACCGTGTTATAGTAATGCCTCTTTTGTCGATGCTTTTAATTTTAAAAAAGGAGAGATGAAAAATGGATGTAAGAGAAATAATTGAAGATGTGAAAAAGTTTATGAATAAGAAAGTTGTACTTGAAGGTTGGGTTAGAAATCATCGTAAACAAAAAGAATTTGGTTTTATTGATTTTTCTGATGGAACAGCTTTTGGAAATATTCAAGTAGTATATGATAATACTTTAAAAAATTTTAATGATATTCAAAAAATTAAAGTTGGATCTAGCATAAGAGTAGAAGGAATTGTTATTGAATCTCAAGGAAAAGGACAAGAATTTGAAATAAAAACAGAAGATATTACTTTAATAGGAGATTGTCCTGATGAATATCCAATTCAACCTAAGCGTCATACAAGAGAGTTTTTAAGAGAGCAAGCATATTTAAGACCAAGAACTAATTTATTTAATGCTGTTTTTCGTGTAAGAAGTGTTGCAGCAATGGCAATTCATACATATTTTCAAGAAAGAGGATACGTATATTTCCATGCTCCTTTAATTACAGCAAGTGATTGTGAAGGAGCAGGTCAAATGTTTCAAGTAACAACACTTGATCTTGATCGAGTTGCTAAAAGTGGTGAAGTTGATTATAGCAAGGATTTCTTTGGAAAAAGTGCAGCATTAACAGTATCTGGTCAACTTGAAGCAGAAACATATGCAATGTGTTATAAGAAAGTTTATACATTTGGTCCTACTTTTAGGGCGGAAAACTCTAATACGAAAACTCATGCAAGCGAATTTTGGATGATTGAACCGGAAATTGCTTTTTGCGATCTTGAAGGTGATATGGATATCATGGAAGATATGTTAAAATATGTTGTTAAATATGTTCTTGATCATGCCAAAAACGAAATGGAATTCTTTGATAAATTTGTAGAAAAAGGATTACTTGATAAATTAAATAAATTATTAAATAGTAAATTTACTCGTATTAGTCATCATGATGTAATAACAATTTTAAAAGAGGCTAATGTTAAATGGGAATTTCCTCCTGAATATGGTGAAGATATAGCAAAAGAACATGAAAAATATATTACAGAATACTTTGATGGACCAGTGTTTATTACAAATTGGCCAAAAGATATTAAAGCATTTTATATGAAGTTAAATGATGATTCTGAAACGGTTGCTGCAGTTGATTTGGAAGTACCAGGTGCTGGAGAATTAATGGGTGGATCAGAAAGAGAAGCTGACTATGATAAACTTATTAAACGTATGAATGAGATGGGTGTGCCAGTTGAAGGAATGGAGTGGTATTTAAACTTAAGAAAATATGGAGGATGTTATCATTCTGGATTTGGTATGGGATTTGAACGTTTATTAATTTATTTAACTGGGGTTGAAAATATTAGAGACGTAATACCTTATCCAAGAACACCAGGAAATTGTGATTATTAAAAAAAATAACTAGCAATAGTTATTTTTTTTATATCCACAATTTGGACAATATTGATAATTTATTTTGGTGTTACAAATGGGACAAAGTTGAGGTAAATTATTTTTATCAATTGTAATTAATTTTTTAATTTTTAATTGAGCAAGAATAAAAATAATTATTAATAAGAATAAAAATATTATTAAACAAATAGAATAACCACTAAAAAGTAAAAAGTCATATGTTCCATGAAGAATAATAGGAATTAAGATACTTAAAATTAAATTTTTAGAATTATTTTTCTTTTGAATTTTATTTAAGTACAAATAATATCCCATTAATGCTTGAAAACAAGTATGGGCTGGAATTGCTGTTATAGATCTTAAGACTGCTGTTACGATTGAAGAATTATTTCCAAGAGCATATAAGATATTTTCGAATCCTGCAAAACCGAGACCTACAAATACGGAATATAATATAATATCATAAGCTTGATCAAATTCCTTATTGTTATAAGAAATTTTATATATCATGAAAAATTTGGCTATTTCTTCAAATGAAGCAATAAAAATATAACAATATAATAAAAGTATAAATAAACTATTATTGTTTTCTATTTCTTTAAATGGTGGAAATATTATAAGACCTATAATTGAAATAATAATAACTATTAATCCTGATAAAAAACCTGATAAAAATAAATTATTTAATAGTTTTTTAGGTTCTTTAATAGTATCTTTTTTATAAAACATATATGCTATCAAGAAAATTGGTAAAATACTAATAATTAAAGTTATTAAAGTATTAAATTCATTCATTATAACCTACCTTAAAGTAAGTTTAGCATAATTTTTAAAACTAGTAAACTAAAATTTACATGATTTAGTTGACTTTATAATTAAAACAAGCTATACTTAAGCTATAATTAATGTAGGGAGGAAACGTTTTATGGAACGAAAGATTTATAATGATCTTTTAAAATGGAAAAAAACTATCAAAAAACCGCTTCTTATTTATGGTCCAAAACAGGTTGGAAAAACTTTTTCTGTTTTAGAATTTGGTAAAAAATATTATAAAAATGTTGTTTATTTAGATACTGATAATAATAAAGAATTAGTAGATATTTTAAAGCGTGAAAAAACTCCTGAGAGACTAATTTTAAAAATATCTGTGTTATCAGGTGAAACAATTCTTAAAGAAGATACTTTAATTATTCTTGATAATGTAAATGATCCTTATATTGTAAAAACAATTAAATTATTTGGAACTGAGACAAATCCATATCCAATTATTATGATCACATCTCGTAAAGAAAATCTTAATAAATTTAAAGGTGAAGAATTATCTTTTAAAGCAATGTATCCAATTGATTTTGAAGAATTTTTAGTTAATTGTGATCAAAAACAGTTAGTTGCCTTTATAAAGGATTCATACCTTAATAATACTCCGATGCCTTTTCATCAAGTTGCACTTGATCTTTATAATGATTATTTAGTAACAGGTGGATATCCTGAAATTGTTGATGGGTATTTAAAAAAAATAGATTATTTAAAACTTGAAAGCATGAAAGGAAAAATAATTGATACTATAAGAAAAGAGACAATAAATGCTAATAATCTAATTGATATTTTAAGAAGTAATGAAGTAATAAATAGTTTACCATCTCAACTTTTAAAAGAAAATAAAAAATTTCAATATGGAAATATAAAAAAAGGTAGTCGTAGTAAAGATTTTGAAGCAAGTATTAATTATTTAGGAATGAATGGATTAATTCATAGAAGTTTTAAATTAAATGATGTAAAAAGTCCTTTAAGTAGTAATAAAGATATAGAAAGTTTTAAATTATATCCCAATGATGTAGGAATTTTATATACTATGATGCATTTAAATAGAATAAAGTTTTTAAGTGATAATGATATAAGAAGAACGTTAATTGAATGCAATGTTGCAAATACTTTAATTGAATATGGACATAGTTTATATTACTATCAATCTGAAGGAAAAACAGAAATTAACTTTGTAATTCAAAATAGAATGGGAGAAATTATTCCAATTGAAATATTAAATATGAATTTATCAAAAGCCAAAGCGTTGTCAATGTTTATTTCTAAATTTAAAGTAGATATGCCTATAAGGCTTTCTGAAGAAAACTTTTCAAAAAAGAAAAATATTCGATATATTCCTGTTTACGCTGCATTTTGTTTAAAAGATTTATAGTATAAAATTTAAATTTATTTATAAAATAGTAATGGTGATAGAATGAGGTATAAAAATAATTTTAAAATTATGATCATTAAAACCATTACTATTTTTTTAGCATTATTTTTATTTAGCAATTTTTATAAATGGATTCCTAATATTTTGACTGCAACTATTTTTCCAGTTAATGAATCATTATTTGAACATTTAAAAATGATCTATATGACAGAAATAATAGTTAGTTTAATAATTTATTTTATATTAAAACATAAAAAGATAAAAATAAATAATTATTTTATAGCACTTCTTTTAAGTACTTTATTTAATATTATATTGTTTTATTTAATATACTTACCACTTTATTATAAATTTGGTCAAAATTTAATTTTTACAATGATTTTATATTTTTTAACTCTTTGTTTAAGTCAATATATCTTTTATTTAATTACGATAGAAAAACATAATGATTTTTATAACAAGTTTTGTTTAGTCATTATACCTATCTTATGGATTATATTAATCTATTTTACGTTTAATCCGATTCATTCCTCTTTTTTCTTTGATCCTATTAAAGAAATTTATGGAATTCCAAGAAAATAGGTATAAATTTGCATATTTCCTCTTTTTATGATATAATATAAAATTTGTAAGAGGGTATTATAAATGGAAATAATAGAAATTAAATGTCCTAGAAGTATAGATTTAAAGGGAATAAGCTCTTTAGAGTCTAAAGCATATGAAGATGCAAAAGCTATTCTCCAAACAATAGATATATATGATATAGTAAGAATACATCAAGAAATTAAATTAGAAACTGGGATAGTTATATCTTCTAAAACTGAATTATTAGAAGAGATTAAAGAAAAAATTCAAAAAATAGTTACAGTATTTTCAGAATATGCTAATTTAGAGATAAAAAATTTAATTATAGACATAGAGAAAGAACCAAGTTATTTATTAGAAACAGATTTTAGCATTTATGCAGGAGTCTTAATTGGATTAAACGAATTTTTTAAAACTAAATTATCATTTCATGAATTAATGTTTTTGGGAAATCAAATTGATCCATTAGTTTCTTATTACTTGGAAGATGGATATAAAAAATTTGATTTAAGTGGAAAATTAAAAAATATTGGTAATAATCCTTATACAAAGTATTTTTTAATAGAATCAATTGAATCATCTAAAGGTGAAATAGAAAAAATGCAAGAATTTAGAAAAAAATATGCTAATATAGACTATAAAGAAGTAAATGATAACTTGTCTTTTATAGCTATAAAAGATATTATTCCATCAGCTATTCCTATTTCTTTAAAAAAAAATTTTCCTAAAACAAGAATTATAGCATGTAGGAATTCTAAAGAACATAAAGTTTTAAAATATTTAAAATAAACATCGAATCGATGTTTATTTTTTTTTAAACTTATGATATGATAATATGGTAATGTTGGAGGGAATTATGAATGATCCTAAAAAAATTATTATTTTAGTTACAATTATTTTGATTATAATAATTGGAATTATGTTTTTTATTATTCGAAAAGTTAAAAAGAATTCAATGTTAAAAAAAATTAATAAATTAGATATTATGCGGAATGAAATTTTATCAATTCCTATTAAAAATGAAATAGATAAAGCTTTAAACTTTGCTAAGGGTGAACAAATTGAAGAAAAAGTTAATCATTATAAGGAAACGTATGATAATTTAATAAATATATCTTTTAAAGAAATAGATGATATGATTAATGAATTAGAATTCTTAGTAAATGGAAGTGGAAGAAAAGAATTCCCAGAAAAGTATACATTAATTGAAATTGAACTTACTAAAAATCGTTATTTAATTAATCATATGATTGAAGAATTAAAAGAATTAACATCTTATGAAGATAAATATCGTGGAATTGTAATTAAACTTAAAAATAAATATAGAGTATTAGAAAGAGAATTTCAAAATAATAAAGATTTGTATGGAATATTTGTTGATACAGTTAGTATGCAATTTGAAAATATTGAAAAAAGATTTTCAGATTTCGAAATTGTAATTAAAGAAAATCTTTATAATGAAGTAGTATTGGTAGTTCATTCATTAGAAGGTATGATTGATCACATTGGAGCGGTAGTTTTAGAGCTTCCTGATATATTGGTTTTAGTTAATGATTTAATTCCTTCACGTTTAAAAGAACTTGAAATACTACGAAGTGATATGGCAAATGATGGTTATACATTAAATTTTATGAATCTTGATTATAATTTTAAAGAAATAGAAAAAATAGAAAATGATATTATTGATCGTTGCAAAGTATTAAATATTGATAATAGTCTACTAGAATTAAAAACTATTTTGGAATTTTTAGATTCATTATTTAAAGATATAGAAAAAGAAAAAATTTATAAGAAAGATTTTGATACAACTTCAACATCCTTTAATGAAAGAATGTCCAGTGTTAAAAAAACTCTTCTAGATATGAATAATCAACTAGATGATTTAAAAAACTTATATGGTTTAAAAGAAGAAGATTTAAAAGATTTGGAAAATATTGGAATACAATATGATGAATTAGTAAAATTATATCGATCTTTAATACGAAAAATAAAAAAACAAGATTCTTCTTATGGAAGCTTTAATTTATCTTTAAATGAATTAGGAATATCTTTAAAACAAATTGAAGATAATTTGGATTTAACTTTAAAAAGTTTAGGTAGTATGCAAGATGATGAAGAAAGAGCCAGAGATCAATTAGAAAGTGTTCAAGAATTATTAAAAACATGTAAACGAAATATTCAGAGTGTGAAAATTCCAGTAGTAGCCAACAATTACTTTGTAGAACTTAGTGAAGCCAATGAAGCAATTTTAGAAATTATAAAAGAACTTGAAAAAAAACCAATTATTATTAAAACATTAAATACAAGGGTTGATACTGCAAGGGACTTAGTATTTAAGCTTTATAATACGACAAAAAGTATCATTAATAATGCATATTTCGCAGAAAACTTAATTGTTTATGCAAATCGTTATAGAAAACTTAATGATGTTAATAAAACGTTAAATAAAGCTGAAATTATGTTTTACAAGGGTAATTATGAAGGATCACTAAAATTAGTTTTGGATATGTTAGATAAATATGAACCTGGCATAAAAGAAAAAATTACAGAAGTAATTGCTTGATAGCCTCATCAAAAAGAATTTAATAAAGTATATTTATTATGAATAAAAGTTTTATAGAATTTTGTAAATTTTCCTATAAAACTTTTTAATTTAATTTTTTCTTGATTATTTAGAAATAATTTGTTAATATTATAAAGAAAAAAAGAGGTATTGTATGATTTATTTAGATTATAGCGCTACAACTCCAGTTAATCCATTAGTATTGGATAGTTTTAATAAAGTTTCTTTAGAGTATCTAGGAAATGCAAATTCATTACATAGTTTAGGAAGAAAGTCATATCATTTGATGGAAGCAGCAACTAAACAAGTCGCTGATTTAATGGGGATTGAAAAGCAAGAAGTCATATTTACAAGTGGAGCAAGTGAGGCTAATAATTTAGCAATTATTGGAACAGTTTTAAAATACAAAAATAGAGGTAATCATATTTTAACAACAAAATTAGAACATTCTAGTATTTTAGATACAGTTAATTTTTTGGAAAAAGATGGTTTTGTTGTTGAATATATAAAAATAGACGAAAAAGGTAAAATAGATGTAGCTGATTTAAAGAACAAAATAACAAAAAATACACTTTTAGTTAGTATAAGTCATGTAAATAGTGAAATAGGAATAAGACAAGATATAAATGAAATAGGCGAAATTTTAAAAAAATATCCAAAAATTATTTTTCATGTAGATGGAACTCAAGCAGTTGGAAAAATTAAAGTGAATTTAGACAATGTTGATTTATATTCTTTTTCAGCCCATAAAATCTATGGATTAAAAGGAGTAGGTTGTTTAATAAAAAAGAAACACGTTGAACTAGAACCAATAATTCATGGTGGAAAAAGTCAAACAATTTATAGAAGTGGAACACCATCAGTTGCTTTATATGTATCTCTTGCTAAAGCTTTAAAATTAGCTTTAGAGGATTTAGATAAGAAATATGCACATGTTTTAAATTTAAATCAATTATTACAAAAGAATTTTGAAACAATGAAAGAAATTCATATTAATAGTAATGAAAATTCTATTCCTCATATATTAAATATAAGCATTAAAGGAATAAAACCTGAGACTTTGCTACATGCATTGGCAGAAGAGGACATATATATTTCTGTAAAAACAGCTTGTGCTTTTGATAATTCATTATCTATTGGGGTTTTAGAATTAACAAGTGATAAAGAATTAGCCAAAACAAGTATTAGGATTAGTTTATCATATTTAACTAAAAAAGATGAAATTGAAACCTTTTTAAAAGTTATAAAAAATAAAATAAATGAATTAACATTAGAGAAAGGGGAATAATAAGAATGGATCGTATAATTTTGATAAAATATGGAGAATTAACAACTAAAAAAGGAAATAGAAAATTATTCATTGATACTTTATATAGAAATATTCATGAAAAACTAAAAAAAATAAATGTTAGTATTAGGCGTGATATGTCTCGTATGTATATTGAATATGAAAGCTTTGACGAAGAATTAATTTTAAAAAAAATAAGAGAAGTTTTTGGTATACATTCATTTTTAGTTGCTTATAAAACTAAAAGTAATTTAGATGATATAAAAAAAACAATTAAAGAAGTTTTAGATAAAACACTTAATTCCGATATAGAATATACATTTAAAGTTGAAACTAAAAGAAGTGATAAGAAGTTTATGCTTAATTCACAAGAATGTAATCACGAATTTGGAAGTTTTATTTTAAAAAATATAAAAAATATGAAAGTAGATGTTCATAATCCTAATATTTTTATTCATGTAGAAATTAGAAATGATTTTTCCTATGTTTACTTAAATGAATATAGTGGACTTGGTGGATATCCTGTTGGAACTCTTGGAAAAGCGACGTTAATGTTATCTGGTGGAATTGATTCTCCTGTTGCAGGATACTTAGCAATTAAAAGAGGAATAAAACTAGATTTAGTATATTTTGAAGCAATTCCCCATACATCTCTTGAAGCAAGAAATAAAGTTATAGAACTTTCTAAAAAACTATCTATTTATGGAGGAGAAATGCGTTTAATCATTGTTCCTTTTACACACCTTCAAGAAGAAATTTATAAAAATGTAGATGGGAATTACCCTATTACTATTATGCGAAGAATGATGTATCGTATTACGGAAAAAATTAGTAAACGATTTAAAAATCTTGCAATTATTAATGGAGAATCTATTGGACAAGTTGCAAGCCAAACTTTAACAAGCATGAATGTTATTAATAGTGTTGCTAGTATTCCTGTAATTAGGCCTGTTGCTTGTTTTGATAAGTTAGAAATTATCGATATTGCTAAAAAAATAGATACATATGATATTAGTATTTTACCTTATGAAGATTGTTGTACAGTATTTGTTCCAAAACATCCAATTATTAATCCAAGTTTGGAAAAATGTCTTGAAATGGAAGAAAAATTTAATTATGAAAGTTTTATAGATGAAATAATGGAGAATTTGTTAATAATTAAAATCAATGAATCATATGGTGATGATCAATTTAGTGATATCCTATAATATATAATAATTGATATATCAAAAAAATTTTAAGGAAAAAATTGGTAAGTTATATTTTGTATAAATTTGTATATTCTTCACATTCTAGTAGTGTGGAGGTGAAACAATGAACTCAAATTCAAATAGAGACTCTTTAAAAATGAGAGTACCAGGTGCTAAACAAGCTATCGATAAAATGAAATATGAAATAGCTTCAGAATTTGGTGTTACTTTAGGACCAGATACAACTTCTCGTGCTAATGGATCTGTAGGTGGAGAAATTACTAAGAGATTAGTACAAAA
>CAMVCF010000011.1:0-32611 GCA_947165945.1 uncultured Clostridia bacterium
CATAATTTTAGAAGCTATAAAGATTAATAATAATTGATAAATAATATATATTAAATACTTATATTTTAATTTAATTTTATAATTATTATTTATAAATATTTTCTTAGTTGATAAAAAAAATACAAAAGATACTCCACAAATAGAACTTATAATATTAGAAAAATCTATACTGATTTTAAATAATAATGTTAAAACATTATAAATTATAAAATCAATTATAAATCCTATTCCTGATATAAATATAAATTTAATTATCTTTTTCATCTACTCTCCTATATAAATAATATGTAACATCAATACTACTATCATTTACTTCTAGTAATTCTTCATAATTTAAATTATTTTTCATTTCAATTAATAAAGGAAGTTCAAATGATTCTATTAACATATAGTCAAAATTATATTTATTTAAAAATTCATTTACATCCAAGTCACCAGACATTAAATCATAATACTCAATAAATATATCTTCTTTTTTATTATTTTTTTTCAAAAATACTTCAGCTCGAGGATCAAGATAACACCTATAACCTCGATACTCTAAATAAGAACCACTATTATATCCAGTAAAAAGTTTAATATTATCACTCGCATTTTGATCTAAATAATCTGCAATTTGTTTTAAAGAGTTATCTGAATCTATTTTTATATTAAATGAAATAAAAAGTACTAATAAAACTATTAAAATAGAATAAATTATTTTTTCAAATGCATTAAGTTTTACTTTTCTTAACTTTTTATCCTCCATTAAGTATGATAAACTAATCGGGCAAACAACTAAATAAAATAAAAATCCTTTATAATGTGATAATGTTAAATAAGTAGTACCTAAAAATAATAAAATATATCTTATCTTATTATTACCTTTATTTTTATAAATAAATAAAAATCCTATAAAAATAACTACATATATAAGTATTCCACCTTTAATATTCACTGGCATCATTTCTAATACCATGTTATCTATTTCCTTTATTCCATATGAATTAAAAAAATATGTAATAGCATCTATTTTATATGGATTTAGAAAACCAACTAAAATAGATATAAAAGTTATAATTAAAATTGGTTTTAATTTAAAAGACTCTTTTTTTCTTATTCTATTTATAAAATACTCAACATAATAAGGAATTAAAAAAACAAAAAACATTATCCACATGGATGCATGAAGATTAATTAAAAATAAAGATATTATAGGAATAAAATATAAATGAATTTTCTTTTTCTTTTGAATAAAACTTTCAAGTAAAAATAATTCAAGTAAAAATAAAACTATATCAAATATCTGTGGACGAGAAGTAATTATATCTGAAATTAAAAATAAAAAATCAACTATTAAAGTTATATAAATAGAAATACTTCTTTTTTTACTAATTAAAAAAGATGATTTATAAAGAAGAAAAATAATAACTCCATTTACTATTAATTCAAGTAATAAAATTCCTATATCATTAAATTTATTATAAATAATATAAAATATTATGTCAGTGAGCCACTGCTGAGGAATAAAAAATAAATTTTCATGAATTGTAAATGGTTCTATTTTTATAAAACCTTTATCTAATATAGTTTTGCCTGTATTTATTAAAAACCAAAAATCATTATTTAACTTAAATTTAGTAAAGGCAAAATAACAAAATGGTAATAAAAGAATCAAAATAGTTGCTAAATTAGATGGATTCCACTCTTTAAATTTTTTTATTAATTTCATTTATCCTCCTCTTGATAATTATTATCTGTATTAACAGACCATATATTTTCTTTATCTTTAATATTATTTATAATATTATTTGCACAAACAATTCCACTTTCTATAGAATGATCCATATTATTATATCTATGCATACCATTCCTTCCAATACAATATAAATTACTTATATTATTTAAATAATTTTTCAATTTATCAAAATACTTATAACTTCCAAAATAAGCAGGATAGGCTTTTTTTACTCTTTCAACATGATAATCAAATATACTAGATGTTTTATCTATAATTCCCATTTTAATTAATTCTTCTTTAGCATACTCTTTTAATGAAGAATCTTTCATATTCCAAAATGAATCATTTTCATGACAAAAATATTCAAGTCCTAAAGAAATTGTATTTTTATCTCTTACTAAATATGGGGACCAATTATTAAATACTTGAATTCGTCCAAGTTTAACTTCTTTTGTTTGAACATATATCCAAGTATCTGGAATTAGATTATTTAAAGTTTTAATTTTACTATCGTTTTTAATTTTTAATTTATCAAGAATAAGTCCTATTGTTATAAAATCTCTGTAAGGAAGAGTACTACTAATTCTTTTTATATCCAAACAAACATTATTCATATCACTTATTAAATCTTTTATTGGAATAGAAGATATAAGATAATCTACTTTAATTGTTTTAATAACATTATTTTCTTTATAAACAACTGAATAAATTTTATTATCTTTTTGTTTAATTTTAATTACTTGAGAATTTAGTTTTATTATTCCATTCATATCTTTAATTCTATTAGCCATTTCTTCATACATTTGCCCCGGTCCATATTTAGGATAATAAAATGATTCTATTAAACTAGTTTCTTTTTTCGCGTTTTTAAGTTTAAATAGTCTCTTAAAATAATCTATTACTATTTCTTTAATAGATATTCCTTTTACTCTTTGATTTCCCCAAGAAGAATCAATTTTTTTAGGACTTATTCCCCAAAGTTTTTCTGTATAATCCCGAAAAAATATTTCATATAATTTTTTTCCAAATCTATTTATATAAAAATTTTCTAAACTATTTTCAGGTAATTTTTTTATAATACTTTTTAAATAACTAAAAAAACTTACCATAGTATCTTTAAATCCTAAATTTTTAATTGTTTTAAATGATAAATTAACTGGATAATCAAAAAACTTTTTATGGTAATATATTCTTGATACTCTATTTCTTTTTAAAAATACTTTTTTATCTTTTTCAGGATCACTTCCGACCCCAGGAAAATCTTTTTTTATATTAAGTAATAGTTCATCAAAACTTGGTTTATTTTGAGGTGGTAAAATGTTTTTCCATAAATCATTGATATAATTATTTTTACTAAAAAATCTATGTCCACCTAAATCCATTCTATTTCCATGATAAATGACTGTTTTAGATATTCCACCAACAAAACTATCTTGTTCTAAAATAATAACTTCAAATTTTTTTTTACTTTTTAATAAATGATATGCACAACTAAGTCCAGCTGGACCTGCTCCAATAATAACTACTTTTTCCATAACATCACATCTTAATTATATAATAGTACTTAAAATATTAAAACATAGTTTACAAAAAGAATTATTTGAAAATATCAAATAATCCTTTTTTATTACTTTTATTAACATCTTCAGAAACTATACCTAATTTTATTAACAATTTATCAAGTTCATGATTGATAATTCGATCATTTAAAGGAGGTAAATTATAATAAATACTAATGCCTGCCTCTTTGGAAAATTGATTTACATCATTATCATTTAATAAACTATTTACAAGAATTACTTTCTTACCTTTTAGTTTTAAAAAAGCATCGCGATCCTCAAACATTAATTTATTTATGGAATAAAGTGATGGATCTATTAAATATAAAACATCATCACCTATTTCTTCAGAATAATTACTTAAATCAATTAAAACTACATCTTGATCAAGTGAACTTGCAAGAATATCTTTTATTCTTGAATTTAAAATAGAATACATATTTTCTTTATTATAAAACATAAAATCACGTTTTTCTATTTCAATACCAATTGTTCTTTTTTTATATTTATCTTCCAAAACATGCATAATCATATAAAGTAAATTAGTACTATAAGATGTATTAACCCCTTTTAAACTAAGAATTATTCTTCCTATAGTTGATCCTTCTATTGAATTAGAAACTGTATTAGTTACTTCTTCCTTAGTTTCTTCAACTACTTCATATTCTTTTACATCTTCATAAGTATTACTTTTCCTTGTAAGTTCAATTAAACCATTTATATTATCAGTAAAATTATAAATATGAAGACTTACTAAAAAAGATAAAAATGTTTTTGGAGGTGGATTATCTGGTGGAATAAATAAAATTAATTTATCCATATCAAAAGACTTTGATAATTCCTCAAGTACACTTTGTTTAGGAAAGTTTTCAAGAGCTGTTGCATCAATAATAATTTTTTTATAAAAAATATTATTAAAACTATTTACAATTTCTCGAACTTTAAAAACTCCACTTAATTCCTTTAACACTTCAATATTTGCATTATAAATTAAATTTTTATATTTATTTGTAACTATAATATTCATAAAATTCACCTCTTATTTTATTAGAAGAAAAAGAGTGTTAATTACTTCCACTCCAATTTCCATTTGATCTTATAGTGTCATCACTACAATGTATATTATAGATCGTTTTCGTCTCATTTACAATACTTAAAGGAAAACCAACATCAATTAAAGGAATATAAAAGTTAACATAAGTTACTACTTTAAATACTGCACCGTTAATATTATCAGAACAAGTAACATCTAAACCATTATAATAACCATTTTTCTTTAGATCTCCAACTAAAGTTCCTGCATCAGATAAATCATCACGATTTCCAAATTCATAACTTCCTTCATATTGCTCTATTGTTGTAACAATGTAGTTATTAGTACGATAAGCCGCTGCATAGTTCATTATTATCGCAATAAATACTATAAAGACTCCAATAAAACCTAATATAATATAAAATAATATTGAACCACCAATAGCTTCTCTCATACTAAATCACATCCATTCTATACAATCAATTGAAATAATTCTTCAATTTAACTCACACAATCATTAAATTATATTAATTTCCCCATTGACTTCTATTTGTTTGATTCATTACAGTATTTTGTTGACCACTAAATTTTCCCCACATATTGTTGATTGTATTAAAAATTGGCCCTCTAAATGCTAAGAAAATTGCCAAAACTGCTCCTGCAGCAACAATAACAATTAAAGTCATTGATAATTCTCCACTTGCTTCTTTCATTTCTTTTTCTCCTTTCTACTTTTACATTATTTAGTATATCATTAATTTTTTATTTAATCAATTAATTTTTTAATATTTTACATCCAACTCATCATCATATAAATCATCGCAAATAATAACACAAGCATCGTTCCACCACCAGTTACTAATAGCATTGACATAGTTTTCTTTTCCATTTTATTTAATCTTGCTGCATATTTTTGTTCTCTTGCTTTATTTTGAAGGGAAGATACACTTTTAGAAAATACAAGAAGTTGCTCTTGTTTGTTTTCTTGAGCTCCAATACTTAATCTATAAAGAAGTCTCATCATCCGAAGTGAATCTTTTACAGGATATTTTTCGGCAAATTCTAGATATGGATCAATTGATGAATCTCCAGCATCAATTTTTCTAACCATTTCTTCAAGCCCATCTTTAAACATATCTGGTGCTGTTTCAATTGATCTTTGAATTGCAACTGGTATAGTATAATGTTGAGCAAGTATTTCAATACTTTTTAAATAATAAGGTAAAGTTTGATCAATTACACTTAAATTCTTTTTATAAAATCCTTTTAAACTTGAATATTGATTTCTATATAAAACAATTATAATTATTAATCCAACAATTAAATTTATCCAAGAAAAATTAAATAATAAAATTGCAAGTACAACAACAACTGATATCATTCCTTGTTTAATTCTTTTTTCAAAGTAAATATCAGGATCAGCATCAGCTCCATATTTTGTTTTAACTAAAAAATCATAATCTTTTTCTTTTAACATAGAAAATAAAGCTTTATTATCTCTATATAGTTTTTTTGTATTAATAGCTCCACTATAACTAAGCATAAAAAATATAATTAAGACAACTATTGCAAATTCCATTATTCAGCACCCACATTCTCGTTATAATATTTTTCTCCTGAAAGAAGAAAATAACTATTGAATAAAATAACTATATGAAGACCTATTTGCATTAAAATATTTGAATTTACAAGTTCAATATAAGTTTCTTTCCCGATTAGCCATTGAACAAGCATAACCATTAAGTACAAAGTAATTCCATAAGTAACAAATGATTTATGAAAGGCATCTCTATTCATTCTGTCAATATAAACTCCTTCAACAAGCTCATCAACATCAAGTAACATATTATCAAGAACTTGAACAGTATCATGTGCTCCTTCTCTTGTTACTTGTAAAAATAATTGATGCATATTTCTTGTCATATAAAAGTCATATTTACTATTCATATAAGTAATAGACTCCATAACATCTCCATTATGATATGCTAGATCAATCATAACTTTTACATCTGTTTTAAGTGGTTCTTCCAAAACCCCTGAATCATATACTCCTTCAAGAGCTTTTACAAATGATTGAGTTGTTTGAAACTCCATAATTGTGTTTGTTACATAAACTTGAACTTGCTCAAAAATAAATTCACTATAAAGTCTTTTA
Source organism: uncultured Clostridia bacterium (assembly GCA_947165945.1). Taxonomy (GTDB): domain Bacteria; phylum Bacillota_I; class Bacilli_A; order RF39; family UBA660; genus RUG591. The sequence continues at coordinate 6,468 of CAMVCF010000011.1, forward strand.
CATCTAAGATATGCAAGATATGGAATAACTGAAACAACTGCTATTACATAAAAGAATGAAATTACAATATTATAAAAGTATAAATATGAAATAATAAATGCTAAACTTGCAAATACTACAACTTGAATAATATATTGTCTCTTGGTATATTCAAGTCCCATTTCTTTACAACGTTCTCTTATTACTTTAAAAGAATAAGGGGCATATTTATCATAAACATTACCTAAACTTGTTGATACGAATTTATATAATGATTCCCCATTGCTTTTTCGATATAATACAACGAATAAAACAACAAGTAATATAATTATAAATTCCATTTAATCACCTTCTTTTATAAAATTTCTTCCTCTTCCATACTTAAAATAGATGGATTTATATTATTTGTATTAACCTTTTTCACAATTTGATTTTCTAAATTAAGATTACTAGAATTTGTATTTTCAACTTTTTGTTCTTCAAATGGTGGAGTTATTTTAATATTATCAAAATCTTTATTATTAAAATCAATTCCTTGATTTTCTAAATAATCAATTAAATATCTAGATGGATTATTTATTATTTCTGTTCCATCTATATTCTTTTTATAAATTGTATTTGATTCTGGTTTGTTTTCATCATTTACAAAAAACTCTGTAACTTCACATACTTCTCTTAAGAATCTACCAGTTACTTTATCATAACGAGCTCGAACATGAATTCCAAGTTGAATATAACGATAAATTGTTGTCATAAATTGTTCAACATCAATATTAGATTCCAATAAACTGTATAAACGATATGGAATACTTGCAGCTTTATCCGCATGAATTGTTGATAAAATATTATGTCCTGATGAAATAGAATTACGAACAGCTGTAACAGCTTCAGCTGATCTAACCTCAGAAAGTAAGATCCATTTAGGATTTTGTCTCATACATCCAACTAATACATCAGAGTATGAAGCTATATTATTAGTTTTCATTGATACAATATCTCTTTCAGGAAAAATTGCATCTAAGTGAAGTTCTAGAGTATCCTCTATTGTAATTATTTTTTCATTAAATGCTGTATGACTTGCTAAATACTTTACTAACTCTGTTTTACCACTTCCAGTTTCTCCACTTACAATCATATTGCAGTGTCCCTTTACACATTCAATTAAAAAATCATGTATTCCAGTTGTTATATATTTTTCTTCAATTATTTTTTCTTTTTTAAGTCTTATTTTAGCTGGTGTTTTACGAAATACTGCTGCTATACCATTTCTTGCAATTGAATCATGAATAAAATTCATACGAAGTTCTGAAGATTCACTATCCAAAAGAGGACTTGCCATATTAAAAGTTTTACCCATGATATTTGCACATTGAAAAGCTATTTTCTCCATTAACTCATTATTAATTCCAGGATTTTCAACACGATAAACACCTTTATCTAAAGACTTTAACCAAACTTGTCCATTATTACTATAAGAAATATCAGTAATATTATCGTCCTGTAAATATTCTTTTAAAGGACCAAAGTCTATGTTTGAAAATAAGGCAGCATTAATTTCAGTATTGGTTTTATTTTCATTACTAGTAGGACTTAAATCATATACATTGATACCTTGATTCATGGATAACCTCTAATTTATATTACTAGACATAGATTCAATATATTGTCTGATTGTCTCACTAGTTACATTTATCTTAATTTCTTCACCATTTTCAGCTTGCAAAGATGCATTTGTTGGAACTAAGATAACTTCTGCATTACGAATATATTCAGCTTTTCTAAGTAATAAGTGAATTTCTTCTGGAACTTCAAAAATAATTTGACTTGGTGCTCTTTCTTCAGTTGTATTTTCAAATACATGATGTCCACTAGAATCTTTTACAGCTAAAATCTTAACATTTTCAATTAATTTTCCAACCATTAATAATCCATCATCACCAACACCTTTAAAATATACATCAACATAATTTCCAGGATACATGGAATTTCCATAAGTTGACCACATAGAAACACTAAAATTATAAGGAACATATCCCTCTGTTATATTTATTAAGAATGAATCTGGTAATTCTTCTTCTCTTACAACAGCACTTTGATAAAATAAGCTTCCTGCTGGAATCATACTATTAACATTTGTATACATTCCAAGAATTTGAGTATTAACATTTGTAAGTACATTTCCTTTTAAAGCGCTTTGAGTTATTTCTAAATAACCTATCATGTCATTTGTTATCTGAGTACGTGGTGCAATAGTTTGTACTGCATAAGGAACTCTTACTGGTGTAGTTGCTTGACTTACTCTATAATTATAGAAAAAGTATAATACTAATACTATTAGTACAATTCCTATAAATGTAACCGTATTCTTATTTGATAAAATTTGTTTTAATTTTTTCATATTTTCCCTCTCTAACTCTTTTCTTCAAAAATCGCATCTATTTGATTTCTGATATTAAAATCTCCCATGTCAAATTCTTGAGTTGTCGAACCACTTGAACCATAGGTATTATAAGTATCTATTCGAACACTTACTTTCGGTGGATACTCAATTACTTCAGCAATTGTTACTTCATAACTTTTATTATTATTTATATTATTTGCAAATCTTCTTAAAAAACTTTCAACAAAAACATCTTCATTTAATTTAATTTCACCCTCTAAAAAATTACAATTTGAAACATCTTCAAGTATATTAGGTCTATTTAAAACTAAATGATAATCTTTTTTACTATTAAAAACAATTCTTCCATCACTATCATGTTCCAAGTTTTCATTATCAACACAAAGATAAAAACCCGATTTATAGGATGCATAGTCAATCGAATCGTTCATAGCAGCTTCAACCGAATTTTTAATTAAAGTATAGTCTTGTTGATTAGTTGTTGTAATAACTCCAAACAAATTAATTAAAAATATTCCAAATATTCCTAAGATGAAAATGAAGACTGCCCACATTGCAACTTTCGTAAATCCACCTCCTATTATGTATTCATTATATAATATTTTTTTTCACATGACAAGTTATTTTTTATTCATGAATATCTACTTTTGTAAAAAAGTTTGAATTTCCACTTGACTCTGTTGAATTATTTCTTGTAAACTCACAAACCCATTTATTAACACTATTAAAGTAACATCTTGATCCAAGATAACTACTTACTCTTTCTGAATCACTTAAAGTATTTTTTTTGATATTTTCTATATTAACTTTACTAAGACTATATTTAAATTGATAAAGTTCTTGCCATATATCACTTTTAATAATATTTACAAAATTATACTTGTTATTATAATAATTTCTTCCTATTACTCTTCTATTATTTGAATACTCTGATAAAAATGGATCAGTTATATCTATTTGTCTAAAAATAACTTTTCTTTCAGTTCCAGAACTATATGCACATTTAGTTAAATTCATTTTGAAATTTCCATCATATCCTAAATTACTAACTTCAAGAGTTATATTTCCACTAGTTTTATTTCTTGGAACATAATATTTTTTTCCACCAACAAGTACATTACTTGCTGTGCATGAAGTCATTTCTCCATTTGCCATATTTAAACACATTTCTGGTAAACTAAGCACAACATTCCAATTTTCTCCACATTTTACATTTGTATTAATTACATATTCACGAGAATTAATTGATAATTTTTCAATCTTATTATCATTTCCAGTAATACAAAAATTTTCTTCATTGACCATATCTCCATTCAAATCAATTTTTTCATTAACTATATCATTAGTTTCAACAGTTAACTTAGATACTTCATTTCCATCAACTTTTACAGTTGCATTTATTTTTGTAAAATCATATTCCGAATTCCAAGAAGTAATATCACTTGTTTGATTTGAATAATTAATAAAAATATTTTCTAGTTTTTCTTTTATTAAATTATTAGAATACCATTCACGCGATCCGTTATCTAAAACATTTAAATTATAAACTACATCATTATAATCTTTTTTAAAATGTTCAATGTCAAAAGTATATTCACATTCAAGCTTAGTAGATACAGTTCCATTTACTTCAAATCCTCCACCATTTCTTAAATAAAACCTAGTTTCATTCACTAAATTATTTATTTTAAACGAAGCTTTAAAATCACTTTCAGAACACTTCTTAGTATAATAACTATATTTATTAACACTACATGTTGAATAATTATCACCACTAAAAGTCGCTTCATTTCCACAAGTTGCAGAATCAATTGTTTTTGGTACTTGAGATTTATTATCATCATCACAACCAGATACATCTCGAACTTTTGAAGGAGAAGGTAAAATTGTTACATTTAAAGGAGCAACCCAGGAAACCGGAATATATGGATAAGTATCACCAATTTTAATTTGATAATATGTAACGCCATAAAATCCTAGTCTACTGTTGACTAAATCTTTAGTATAACCAACAACTGAATACTGTCCTCCTTCAATAAATTTATTATCATTCATAGTTTGACATGTATTTCCATTACAGCTTTGATATCTTCCATGGTAAGCAATTACCTTTACAGTTAGGTTATCACCATTATTTGTGTATGTATAATCATTTCCAAATCCTTTTATTACGCCAGCATGGGCAGCAAGGGCAAATTCCCTAATTTTAGTTTCAAAAAAAGGTGGAGTTGGATTCAATCTCATATATAAAGCATAACCATTTTTAAAAAAATCACTTAGATTTTTTTCACTTATTTTTGCTACTAATTCATTTTCATTATAACTAAAAGTCCAGCCAACATTTTCATAGCATGAACTTCTATTCCACACACAATTGCTATTAGCATTTGAACGATAACACAATGCTTCTGTTAAGCTTATACCACTTCCTCTTTTGGTATCTATTTTAACTCTTTTTCCTTCATCAGTTATCAAATTTCCATTATTATCAATCCCAACTACATAAAGAGTATATTCATAAAAAGACCAAGCAGCTCCATAACAGCTACCCGTACTGCCGCTTCCAAGATTATCATCCATAGAAGGAGAAAAACCATTACTATCATCATCTACTCCTGCATTAGGAATTGCCCATCCACTAACAGTTACATTTCCATTATCATCTCTTACAAGACTTGTTACTTCATAATTATATAATTGACGTTTATCGAATGCATATACATCCATTTTAAGTAAAAAAAGACTTAATATTAAGCAAAAAATAATTCTTTTTTTCATTATAAATCACGATCCTTCTTTTTATTTTTCTTAATTATAAGTATCATAATTAAAAGAAAAATAATTCCTACTACTCCAAAGATATAATACTTATATTCATTAAAATAATCATATATTTTTTTATTATCACTACTATTATCTTCTGAGTTATTTGGAGTTTCTTTTTTATATTCTTCAAGTTCATGATAAAATTCTTCATCCGTAATAGAAAATCTTCCAAATTCTTGACAATATTTAAAATCTTTATAAGTTTTACATTCTTCTTTTTCACTTAATAAATTATAGTATGGTAAGGATATATTTTTGGTTAATACAATTTTACCTGAACAAAGATTACTTGTATATGCAATTATTTTTATTTTTATATTTGTTCCATTTATTAATCCATCAATTGTAGGATTTAAATTAGTAAATTCATAATCTGGATTACTTTCCATATATACTTTTAAATCATCATTTAAATTTAAAGCTGTAACTGAATAATATACTTCAGGATAAGAATATAAATCACTTTCCATAAGTTTTACTTGTTCAATTCTATAATCATATTTAAACTCTACATTACTTGCTAGTTCTTTAAGACGTGACATTTCAAGAGTTGTACATTCATTCAACGCTTTTACATCAAAAAATATAAAAAACAAGAAAAGAAATAATAAATACTTTAATTTTCTCATATCGTCACCTATTTTCTATAAAAATTATAACAAATTTATTATCTATTTACAACAATATTTTTCTATGTTATGATATTTTTTGAGGTGAAACATGAAAAAAATAATACTAGGAATTACAATTTTAATTTTTATTTGTGCTTGTTCTAAAAGTTCTTTACAAAAAATTGATTTAAAATCTTTAAATTCTAAGTTAGATAATAAAGAAACATTTATTTTATATCTTTCAGATGAAAGTGATGGTAAAATACTTCAAGATACTTTAGAAAAAGTTTCTAAAAAAAATAACTTGTTAAGTTATTATATAAATACTATTAAGTTATCTGATTCAGATCTTAAATCCTTAAAAGAAAAATTTACATTTGATGAAACAAATATTATTTTATTTATTAAAGATGGAAATGAAAAAACTACATTATCAAGAATAAGTGATTTATATATAAGTGAAAAAGCTTTAGAACAAGAAATTAAAAACCAAGGTTATATTGATTAATCAATATAATTTTTTTATTTATTATTCATAGAATTAAATGGAGGTTTTATGAACAATATTAATTTAAATATTAACTATTTAAATACAAAATATAATTTAGTAAACTATGAAATAGATAAAATTATTAAAAAATATTTACATGACTTTTATAATAATAAATTTAACTATTTCTTATAAAAAAGAAATTTATAAGAATTATCTTTCAATTTTCTTTTATATTACAATAAAGTTAGGAATAAAAATAATTAATAAAATAGAAATACTTAATTATAATACATTAGATAATAAATTTATAACAATTAATGATGCCTTAAAAATGAATAAATCATTACTTTTTAATTTATCTAAAATAAGTCAAAAATATTTAATTAAAAATAATTATTTTAATAATAAAGAAATGTTAATAGAAAAAACTAAACCTATTAAAAATAATTATAATAATTTTATTATTACAAAAGAAGGCATTATCTTTTTCTTTGAGGTAAATAGTAAGTATTTAAAAGTTACTATTCCATTTAAATATTTAAAAAAAATAAAAAGGTTTAGGCCTTTTTATTAATTTGCTCTAATTTTTTAGAATCAATTTTTGCAAGTTTAATTGTATAACCTAATGGTTCAATTATTTTTAAAAGGGTATTTACTTGTGGAGATGTAATAGAATTCTCAATTCTTGCAATAGTTTCCCTAATAACACCTGCATCATCTGCCATTGTTTGTTGAGTTAGGCGACGATCCTTTCTTAACTTAATTAAAGATTCTATAAACTGTCTTTCTAACTTATCTAATCTTTCTTCTCTTTTCATAGATTCTTCTGAATTTTCAGTCATAATTCTCTTTTTTGACATTTTTACCACCCAAAATAATTGTATACAAAAAGTTATTAATAATCAAGTCTTTTTTGAGATATTTTATATATTTTTATTAGCTATTTTTTCTTTTTTCTAAAGAATCAACAAGTAAGTTATTAGCAAGACTTGGATTAACCGATCCACGACTTTCTTTCATAAGTTCTCCCATTAAAAATTTTAATGATCGAATGTTACCATTTAAGTAATCTTGAACTGCATTTATATTATTATCAAGTACCTTTTGAATAAGATCAAGTACTAAAGAATTATCTGTAACATTTTGAATACCATTATTTTTTAAAATATCAGAAATTGAAGAATCCTTCTCCATTAAATCATTTACTATTTCTTTAAAATTCTTATTACTTATAGTACCATTATCAAGTAATTCTACTACTTCTTTCATTTTAGAAGAAATTAGTTTTGTTTTAAAAATAGAAATATCATTTTTATTAAGATAAGCACTTATATCTCCAAGTAATAAATTTGATGCTGTTTTTAAATTTATTTTTCCAACACTTTCTAAATAATCACTTAATTCTTTATTAGCAATTAATTTATCAACATTTATAGGACTAATTCCTGCATTTAAATACTTTTCTCGTCTTATATTTGCATTTACAGGAATTGTTGAAATTACTTGATTTATATATTCATCTGTCAAAGTAAAATAAGGAATATCTGGTTCAGGAAAATATCTATAATCATTTCCTGTTTCCTTAACTCTCATCAAAATAGTTTTATTTTCTTTAGCATCATATCTTCTAGTTTCTTCTTTTAATTTGATTCCTTGATTTAATAATTCTTCTTGACGAAGGCTATCTTGATCAATTGCAAGACCAACATTTGTTATTGAACCAATATTTTTGATTTCTATTTTAGTTCCAAGTTCTGAAGTTTTACTAATTGAAATATTGGCATCACACCTCATAGAACCTTCTTCCATTTTACAATCGGATACCCCAGCATACAATAAAAGTTCTCTTAGTTTTAAAAGATATAAAACCGCTTCTTTTGATGATGTAATACATGGCTTAGTAACTATTTCAATAAGAGGAACACCTGCCCTATTAAAATCTAATAATGTACTATTTTTAGAGTGGATACTTTTAGCTGTATCTTCTTCTATATGAGCTTCTAGTATTTCTATTTTTTTCTTAACTCCATTATCATCTATTTCTACATATCCATCATATCCAATTGGAGTTCTTTCCTGGGTAATTTGAAAATTTTTAGGATTATCTGGATAAAAATAATTTTTTCGATCAAAATGCATTTGTTTTCTAATTTTACAATTTAAAACATGACATGCTTTTATAGCTAAATCAATTGCTTCTTTATTTAAAGTTGGAAGTACTCCAGGATATCCAAGATCAATAATACTGGCATTACTATTTGCAAAACTTCCATAGTTATTTATAGATGGAGAAAAAAGTTTTTCTTTGCTTTTTAACTCAACATGAACTTCTATTCCAATTGTTTTTTTATAATCACTCATTTTTTCCTCCCAAATTTAATTTTTTTTCAAGATATGATCCTAGCATATATATTTTTGATTCATCATATCTATTAGCCATTATTTGAAGACCAATTGGAAGATTATCAATAAATCCCATAGGCATACTCATACTAGGAAATCCTCCCATATTAGCATGCATTACAAGTACATCATCCATAAAACTTCTTAAAGGATCATCATTATTACTATTTAGATCGTATGCAACTCGGCTACTAGTTGGTCCAAGAATAAGATCATATTCTTTAAAAATATCTTCAAAACTTTTCTTTAAATCATCTCTTATTTGTAAAGCTTTATTATAATATACTTTAGCATTTTCTCCACTTAAAATATATGATCCAACCATAATTCTTCTTTTTACTTCTCTTCCAAAACCTAAAGATCTGGTTTTTTTGTATAAATCTTCTAATGTATCTTCTTTTAAAGAAAGTCCATATCTTATTCCATCAAATCTTGCTAAATTACTACTTGCTTCACCCATAGCAATTATTTGATAAAGAACAACTGCTTTATCAATATGTTTTATATCAATATAATGAATATCACAACCACTTTCTTTTAATATTTCAACCGTTTTATTAAAAACTTCTAAAACTTCTTTAGAAACAATGTCTGATACAAAATAATTCGGAATGGCAATTTTAAGGGACTTAACATCTTTACCAATTAATCTAGTAAAATCTTCATTTGTTTCAAAACTAGTTAAGTCTTTATCATCTTTTTTACTAATTGCATTTAAAAGGATTGCATTTTCATAAACATTTCTTGTCATAGGGCCAATTTGATCCAAACTTGATGCAAAAGCTACAAGACCAAAACGCGATACTCTTCCATAAGTTGGTTTCATTCCAACAATTGAATTAAAACTTGCAGGTTGTCTAATTGATCCTCCTGTATCTGATCCTAAAGAAAGAGGTACAATTCCACCTGAAATAGCAACTGCAGATCCTCCACTTGATCCTCCTGGAACTTTATCTTTATTCCATGGATTGATTGGAGCAGCAAAATAACTTGTTTCTGAAGTTGATCCCATTGCAAATTCATCCATGTTTGTTTTTCCAACAATTACCATTTTGTTTTCTTTAATAAGTTTTACAACACTTGCATCATATACACTAACAAAATTTTCTAAAATATGTGATCCACAAGTACACTTTAAATCTTGAACCATAATATTATCTTTAATAGCAATAGGAATACCAAATAATAAATTATCTTTTTCTACTTCTATTTTTTCAAGTTCTAAAGCCTCGCGTCTTGCATAATCTATATCAAACGTTATAAAAGCATTTAGACTATTATTATTATATCTTTCGCCTACTTCTTCAACTAAATCAATAACTTTAATTTTTTTACTTAATAATAATTCATGAATTTCTTGAATACTTAAATCTAAATATTTACTCATCTTTTAAAACCTCCACATCTACTTCAACAAAACTTCCTTTTTTATTAGGAACATTTTTTAAAATATCAGATGATGAAATATTTAAAGTATCATTTTCTCTTAAAACACTATTATTACTCCAAGGTGCTATTAAAATATCTTCATCAAAATCATTCAACTCTTTTATTTTATCAATTTCATCAATCATTTTTTTTAATTCTATTTGATATTTTTCTATTTCTTCATCACTTGCTTCAAGTCTTGCTAAATTTAGTACATGTAAAACGCTTTCTTTTGCTAATTTATCCATAATTCCTCCAAATCTATATGTATTATACAATAATGTTTATTTAAATACAAATAAAAATTTAAAAAGTTATTATAGTTTCCTACAATAACCATTATTTATTAAATTCTTTTAAAATATTAACTATTTAGTATTAATTTAAAATTTATCTAATTTAATACTTTTTAAATTATTTGTTTTCATCAATTAATTTCTTATAAGTTGGAAATAAAATATTATTATATCTATATTCCATAATTTTATTATATTCTTCTAATTTTTCAATACTTTCTTGTAATAACTTTGGAAGTTTTTGTTTATCAATTTTAATATTATCATCTATCATAGTTAATCACCTTTTATATCAATAGTATATCAAATATTTAAAAAAAAAAAAAAACTATACTTCTTCTATTATTTATATAAAAAGAAAAAGGACTAAAAGTCCTATTCTATATTAATTTGTTTTTTAGATACCTCAGCTTTTTGAGGAATAGTTAAATGTAGAGTTCCATTATTATACTCTGCTTTAATATTTTCTTCATCAATATCAGAAAAATAAAAACTTCTTTCTAACTTATTATATCTTCTTTCATGACGAATATACTTTTTATCATCAACATCTTTCTTCTCTTCTTTTTCAGCTTTTATTGTAATGGTTCCTTTATGGAATTCAATATGAATATCTTGCTTTTCAAAACCAGGAATATCTATATCAGCATGATATACTCCATCTTTTAAATAAATATCACTTTCCATTCCCTTAAAGTTTACATCATCTAACATACTATCATAAAATAATTTTGGTAACATATTATCACTCTCCTTTTATATTATTACCTAAAATCTATTATTTACTCATAATATCACATATTAAATTAGTTATCTCTGTTGGATTATCAACACTAAGTCCTTCAATAAGTCTAGATGCACCATATAAAACTTTTGTATATTTTTTTATTTCATCAATATTTTTTTCTTCATATAATTCTTTTAATTTATTACATATTGGATGATTTAGATTAATTTCTAAAATCTTACTTGCTTGAACATTCTCTCCATTTGGCATAGCATTTAAAACTTTTTCCATTTCAAGAGATACTTCTCCTTCTGTAATTAAACATACAGGATGATTTTTTAATTTATTAGTAAAACGGATTTCTTTAACACTATCCCCAAGTATTTCTTTCATAGAATTAAATAAGTCATGTGCTTCTTCATTTTGTTTCTTTAATTCTTCTTTTTCAGTATCAGTAGATAAATCAAAATTACTATTCTGAACATTCATAAAATTCTTTTCTTTATAAGAACCTATTGTTTTAATAACAAATTCATCTAAATAATTTGTAAAGAATAATACTTCGCATCCCTTTGCTAAGGCTTCTTCAACTGATGGAAGAAGTTTTATTTTATCAATTGTTTCACCTGATGCATAATAAATAACTTTATTATCACCCATTCTTTTAACATATTCATCAAGTGTTACTAATTTCTCTTCACTTGAAGAATAGAATAACAATAAATCTTGAAGCATTTCTTTATTCATTCCAAAACTTGAATAAATTCCATATTTTAATTGTTCACCAAAAGCTTCATAAAATTTTTCATATGAATCTCTATCATTTTTTAACATATCTTCAAGTTCACGTTTAATCTTTGTTTCAAGACTTTTTGCAATTAATTTAATTTGTCTATCTTCTTGCATTGTCTCTCTTGAAATATTAAGAGAAATATCCTCACTATCAACAATTCCTTTAACAAAACTGAAATAATCTGGTAATAAATCTGCACATTTATCCATAATCATTACACCCTTAGAATATAACATCAAGCCTTTTTCATATTCTTTAGTATAGTAATTATATGGTGCATGACTTGGAATAAATAATAAAGCATTATAACTTGTTAAACCTTCAACTTTACTTGTAATAACTTTTAAAGGATGCTCATAATCATAGAATTTATCAACATAAAAATCATGATATTCTTCTTCTTTTACATCTTTTTGATTCTTTTTCCAAATTGGAATCATGCTATTAAGAGTTTCAGTTTCAACAAATTTTTCTTTTTTCTTTGTTTTTTCATCTTCTTTTTCTATTTCTTTATCCATTCTAATTGGATATTTAATATAATCAGAATACTTCTTAACAATTCTTTCAATTGTATAAGGTTCTAAAAATTCATCATATGCCTCATCATCTTTATTATCTTTTAAATATAAAGTAATTTCTGTTCCAAAAGAATCTTTCTTACTTTCTTCTATTGTATATCCATCTTCTCCATTACTCTTCCATAGATATGCTTTATCACTATTTACACTTCGACTTAGTACATGAACTTCTTTAGAAACCATAAAACTAGAATAAAAACCAACTCCGAATTGTCCTATAATTTCCAAATTTTTAGAATCAGAATTTTCTTCTTTAAATAATTCTGAGCCACTTCTGGCAATCGTACCTAAATTACTTTCTAACTCTTCTTGAGTCATACCTATACCATTATCAATTATTTTTATAGTACGATTTTCCTTATCAAGTTCAATTCTTATTTCTAAGTCATTCTTATTTACTTTCAAATCTCCATTTGTAAGAGATAAATAATATAACTTATCAATTGCATCACTACTATTAGAAATTAATTCTCTTAAAAATATTTCCTTATTTGTATAAATCGAATGAATCATCATATTTAATAATTTCTTCGATTCTGCCTTAAATTCTTTTTTCTTCATGTTTTCCTCCTCATTTACAGATCCATCATAGCACCAATTTTAGCACTTGTCAACATTAAGTGCTAAAATATTTTATGAAATTTTTGTAAAAAAAAGATTTATTTCATGCTATTTAAACATTTCATAAATCTCTCTTTTATTCTATTTTCTCCAAATAAATTCATTATTTCAAACAAATCAGGTGTATTACCACAACTTGTAAGAGCAATTCTTAAAACTCCTGATACATCAGCAACTGATCCTTTATAGTCCTCTGGATTTTTCTTATAATCTTTCATATTAGATGCATATCCAAGTTTATCACACATTTCTTTAATCTTAGAAAACCATAAATCTTTATCACTTAAATTTAGATAAGAATTAAGATATGTATTTAAAATGTTTGCTATTTCTTCTTTATCAGTTATTTTATTCCAAGAATAGTTAGGATTTTCAAATAATTCATCAAACATATAGAAAACAAAACTACGAATACTTGAATAACTCTTATAATCTTTTCTAGGTTTTACACCACCTCGTTCAATATTAAAGACATTAATAGCATATTCTTTATGTTTTTTTAATACATCATTAAACTCCTTATCAAACTCTTCTGTCCAGATAAGTAAATTATTATAAATTTCAGAAGCACTTAATTTACTCATATAATTTTTAGATATATTAAATAATTTTTCAACATCAAATAACGTTCCACTTGCACTTATTTTCTTAAAATCAAATTTGAATTTACTTAAATCTTCATCAGGATTATTATTTAACCACTCTTCAAAGTTTGAATTTGCAATTGTCATTAAATAAAGTTTAACAGCCTCTTTAGGAATTCCTTCTTTATGATAAAATTCAACACTTGCTTCTTTATCTTTTCTTTTAGAAAGTTTTCTTCTTGTACCCTCCTCATCAATTTTCATAACAACTCCAAGATGAACATAATGAGGTTTAGTAAAATTAAATATTTCAAATAACTGTGCATGAATTGGAAATGATGCAATCCATTCTTCTCCGCGCATTACATGAGTTGTATGCATTAAATGATCATCTACTAAATGAGCAAAATGATAAGTTGGAAGTTTATCAGTTGATTTAATAAGAACTATATCTAAATCGTTTTCAGGAAATTCAATATCACCTCTTGCTTCATCATGTAAAGTAATTTTTTTATTAAAGTCGCCAGGTGATTTTAAACGAACAACAAACTCATCTCCCTTTTTTATTTTTTCGATTGCTTCATCTATTGTTAAACTACGACACTTTGCAAATGATCCATAATATCCAATTCGCTCTTTATTAAGTTCTTGAATTTCTCTTGTTTCATCTAATTCTTCTTGAGTACAAAAGCAAGGATATGCAAGTCCTCTTAATACTAAATCTTTTGCAAATGTATGATATATTTCTCGTCTTTCACTTTGAATATAAGGCCCGTATTCTCCTACTTCATGTTCTTCATCTATCATTCCTTCATCTGGAATAATATCAAAGTTTTTTAAATCCGAAAGTATTCCAGTAATTCCATTTTCAACACTTCTTTTTTGATCAGTATCTTCAATTCTTAAATAAAATACACCATCAGTATCACGAGCTGCTTTATAATCTTCAAAAGCAGATAGTAAACTTCCCATATGAACAAATCCAGTAGGACTTGGTGCAAACCTAGTAACTCTTGCCCCCTCCTTTAAATTTCTTTTTGGATACATCATCTCATAATCTTCGATTGTCTTTGTAACATTCGGAAACATTAAATCTGCTAACTCTTTCAATTTATTATCCATAATTTTCTCCTATTCATTTTTTATTCCTTTTACTTAATTATCAAAGTATAATATTTTAAAATAACAATCTATAAAAGACCAAATTCAACTTTTATGTCAAGTATTTTAGCATTTATAAATAAATTTGTAAATATATATTTTTTTAAATATAATAAAGTAGTATTGCAATAACAATCATAAGTAAAATAATTGCTACAATTAAATAAAAATTTCTATTTTTATATTCAAGAGGTGTTAAACACTCATTTGATTTATTTGGATTAATATAAATATCAACTACTCCTCCAATATCCATTTTTATAGTACCAATCATTTTATCTTTAGCAACATATTTTATACCATTATATTCATACTCATAAGTTGCATGTGTATAATAGTCATGTACTCTGTTTACACGATATATTCTTCTTATTTTTGAGTCTTTAATATATTCTTTTACAACAATTCCATTTTTAAAAAGATAAATAATTTTCATATATCTAATTAATTGATATAATAATAAACCTATTAATGTAATTAATCTGATAATTCTTAAAATACTATAAAACATTTCTAATCATTCTCATGTTCTTTTATAAAATCCATAATTTTATTTCTAGCACTGGTTGTAACTACTTTATCAAGCCAATCTTCTTTTGGTACATAAGCACTTTCATCGGTAATAATTCTAACCTTATCTTGATTACTTAATACATAGTCAAGTGGAACTGCTTCACTATTAACAATTGCTGCAACCATAGAATTACCTATATCAGTATGAATTTTATATGCAAAATCAATAACAGTTGCACCACTTGGAAGCTCTATAACATCTCCTCCAGTTGTATAAACATAAATATTACTTCCAAAAAGTTCTTTTTTTACTTGACTTAAAAACTCTATATTATCAAGTATTGTACTATCAAGTTCTTTAATTTCTTTAAAGAATTGAAAATTATTCTCTAAATCTTTTTGCATATAAATTCTTGCATTATTTTTATATTGAAACCAATAAGATGTAAGACCAAATATTGCAACTCTTTCCATATCATAAGTTCTAATTTGAAATTGCAATAGTCTATTATCTGGTCCAAATACGGTTGTATGAATACTTCTATACATATTAGTTTTAGGTTTAGCAATATAATCTTTAAATCGATCATTAATTGGAGTATAAACTTCATGTAAAAGCATTAAAGCCATATAACAATCTTTAACATTTTTAACAAGAACTTTAATTGATATCATATCATGAATCATCTCAAAACTAACTTTAGTAAGTAATTTTTTATAAATACTATAAACATCTTTATAACGAATTTCAAACTTTACTTTTATATTATGCTTTTTAAATAAAGATTCTAATTTTTTTACTTCAATTTCTAAATTAGATTTAGTTTCTTTCTTTAAATCTTCTCTTTGTTTTTTAATATCTCCATACAAACTTGATTTTAAATATTTAAAACTTAAATTTTCAAGTTCATCACGTATTTTATTAGCACCTATATAATAAGCAAGAGGTACATATATTTCTAATGTCTCAAGAGCTTTTTCTCTTTGTTTTTCTAAACTTTTATACTCAAGTGTTCGCATATTATGAAGTCTATCAACAAGCTTTATAATAATAATTCTCGGATCCCTTGCTAAACTAACAATAAGTCTTCTAATATTAATAGCAGATAGTTCTTTCTTATTATTAAAATCAAGTTTAGTCATCTTAGTAACTCCATCAACTAATTCTCGAACAGTTTTATTAAATTTTGTTTCTATCTCATCAAGAGTTGACTCTGTATCTTCAACAACATCATGCAAAAGAGCTGCTATAATTGTATCCATATCTGCATGCATGAATGATAAAATGTATGCAACATTTATTGGATGATTAATAAAAGGTTCACCACTTGCTCTAAATTGATTCTTATGATGATTTTTAGCATAATCATAGGCACGTCTTAATTTCATAACATCAAAAGGAGTATATGATAAAACACGTTTTTCTAAATCACTATAAGTAATACTATCCATAAAACTTCACCTTCTTTGTTATTATATAAAAAAAATGACTTAAAAGCAACATTTTAAGTCATAAAAATATATTTTATTTAATATATGGTATTATATTTTTTCTATGTCAATTTTTTATAAATCAAGTATTTTTTTAGCATTTTCAATTGTATTTTCAAAATTATCAAAATCAACCGTAATCCAATTAACATCCATTTGATGTTTAAAGAAAGTATATTGGCGTTTTATAAAGTGTCTGGTATTTTTCTTAATTAATTCTTTTGCTTCATCAAGTGTTATTTTATTATCAAAAAAGTCATATAACTCTTTATAACCTATTCCAGTTTGAATTGCTTTACTATGAATATTATTATCATATAATGTTTTTACTTCATCAACAAGTCCTTCTTCAAACATCAAATCAACTCTTGAATTAACTACAGAATATAATTTATCTCTATCACAAGTAAGTCCTATTATTGTAAAATCATATAATTTTTTATTAATATCACTTTTAATAATACTATTATTTTTTATTTTATTAAGTTCTCTTATTAATCTTTTTCGGTTATTTACATGTATATTTGTTTCATGATCTTTTTTTATTTCTCTAAGTATTTCTTCATTTGTTAAATTTTTAAAGTCATTTATCTTTTCTTCTTCTTGAAATTTATAATCATATAATAAACTTTTTAAATATAAACCTGATCCACCTACAATTATCACATTTTTATTTTCTTTTTGGAATTTATCAAGTAATTTTCTTCCATCTTTTTGATAATCATAGATTGTATAATTTTCAGTTGGATCTTTTATATCAAATAAGTAATGTGGAATATTTTCTTTTTCGTTTTCTTTTATTTTAGCAGTTCCAATATCTAACAGACGATATACTTGCATAGAATCACCATTTATTATTGAAGCATTCATTTGATGAGCAAGAAAAATACTAAGTTTTGTTTTACCAACTCCAGTAGGTCCTACTATTACAACGATTTTCATTATAATCCTTTATAAAGTTTTAAAACTTTATCCTTTTCAATATCTTTTTGTAAATTATTTAAATGATAATCATTAGGAATTAATATGTTTTCTAAAATATTATTATAATTTTCATAATAATAAATTAATAATTCTTCTCTTTCAGATTCATTTAATTCATCATAACCAATTGGCAAATATATTCCACCACCATTTAATATTAAAGCTTTATCTTTATCTTTATAAAGCATTATATCTTCATAAAAACTATTTTCTAAAATCTTAGTATATTTTCTTAATTCTAATATTTTTCTTACATATGGTAAAATTTTTCTTATTTTAGATTCTAACTCAGGATCTAAATTATTAGTTGATATAAGTTTACTCGATAATATACAATTTATATCATCAATTATAATCCATAAATTATCTTTAAAAAATAAGCTTTCAGGATACAAATTTATGTTAATACCTTCTTTATGAATATCACTTTTAAATTCATTTATTAAATTTTCTCTTACATTTCTTGTTTCAAATCTTATTTGATCTACTCTTTTTAAAGATATTAAAGAATTTACTTTATTTTTTTCTAAAAAATTTAAGTAAGTAATTTTTCCATTTGCAATTTGTGATAAATCATTTATATAAAGTTTACTCATTTTACATACTCCTTTTAAACATTTTTTCTAAATCATAATTAGTAAGTGTTATTATACTTGGTCTTCCATGAGCACAATTAAAAGGATTTTTCATATGACGAAGTTCTTCAATTAATTTATTTGCATCATCAAGTGTTATATAATCTCCTGCCATAATACTCATACGACAAGCAACTGTTGCTGCTACTCGATCTAGGAATTTTTCTTCATCAAACTTTTCATTTTCTACAATGATATCAATTATTTTTAAAATTGATTCATAAGTTTTAGAGCTAGATAACCATGTTGGATGTCTTCTAATTAAAATAGTATTATCTGAAAATTCTTCATAAACAAATCCAAGTCTATCTAATAAATAAAAGTTTTTTTCAAGAATCAAATACTCATTTTTAGGAAGTTCTACTTTATAAGGAATTAACACATCCATTAAATTATTATTATGATTTTTCATTTCTTCTTTGACCTTCTCATAATTAATTCTTTCAGCTGCTGCATGTTGATCAACTAAATACATCCCATCTTCATTTTCACAAACAATATAAGTTTTATGAACAATAGCAATAGCATTCATTGGTTTTAATCTATTAGATAAATCAGAATCTTTTGATAATTCAGAGTCTTTTACAACTTCTTTTTTAGCATCAACAATTTTTTCTTCATCAAAATTAAACTTTAATTCAATAGGGCTTTCTTCTCTTACTTCTAAAGTAGTTTCATTAAAATCATTATAATAATTATCTTCAACATTTTCATCAACCACTTTAGGAATTAAAGTTTTATGAGAAAGTTTTTCTCTTATCACATCAAAAATCAAATTTAATAAAGAATCAAGTTTGGAAAACTTTACTTCCATTTTAGTTGGATGAACATTTACATCAACTAAAAATGGATCTACTTTAATATTTAAAACAACATATGGATATCTTTCTTTAGGTATAAAAGTATGATAAGCTTCAACTATAGTTTTTATAACTTCATAGTTTTTAACAACTCGATTATTAATTAATAAAACAATATTACTTTTATTACTTTTAGTAAGTTCAGGATATGATATATAGCCACTTATTTTATAATCATCTGATTCTTTTTCAATATAGATCATTTTACTAGCCACTACTAAACCATATATATTTAAAATAGTTTTTAATAAATCACCATTTCCTGATGTATTTAATAATTCTTTATCATTATTTACTAAAATAAATTTAATATTGGGATAACTAAGAGCCATTTTATTAACATAATCAGTTATATTAGAAAGTTCTGTATATAAGCTTTTTAAATATTTTAATCTAACTGGAGTATTGTAAAATAAATCTGTAACTGTAATACTTGTTCCTTTTTTTAGATCACATTTTAAAACACTTTCTATAACTCCTCCATTTATTTTAACAATTGTTCCACTTTTTCCATCACTTGTTTTTAAAACAACGTTAGAAACACTTGCAATAGAAGGAAGCGCTTCACCACGAAAGCCCAAAGAATTAATATTAAATAAATCATCAAGTGTCTTTAATTTACTTGTTGCATGACGAGAAAAAGCTAAAACTGCATCCTCTTTATCCATTCCTATTCCATCATCTATTACTTTTATTTGTTTTACACCTGAATCAATTAATTCTATTTTAATCATCGAAGACTTTGCATCAATTGAATTTTCTACTAATTCTTTTACTACATTCATTGTTTTTTCAACAACTTCTCCTGCTGCTATTTTATTTGCTAAATTAGAATCCATTACTTGAATTTTGCTCACAATATCACTTCCATTTATATTGTATCAATTATAGAAAACAAAATCCAGTTTAAATTAAAAATACTCAAATTGAGTACTTTTATTTTTTTAAATTTTCACTTAATAATTCGTCTTTAAAATCATCTAACATGATAATATTGTTAATTATTTCTTGACTTTTTTTTGTATCACTAACTGAAACATTTGTGTTTAATAATTCTTGAAAACTAAATCCACAAAATTCTATTAAATTATTAACCTTGATAAAATCAGAATAGTTAAATGCTTCTCCAATATATTTCTTTTTATCAATTGTAATTACTTCTCTATCAAAAAATCTTACCAAAAACAAGAAAGGATCACTTTTTAAATTACTAATATAATCACTTCTTGAATTAATCTCAGAAACATACCCTTCAATATTTTTTTCTATCCAAAATTCTTCAACAAAATGTTTTATTTCTCTTTCCATATTTCCCCCCTAAATCAAAAACGCCTATATTATAGCAATATGGCATATTCTTGTCAAGAAAAATAATCCTCTTTCAAGTAATAAAAAACTCTTTCAAAATCATTTAGACAATAAATTCTATCTTTTAATATAGCTAAAGAATTATAATATAAATATGCATATAATTTAAAATTTACTTGGGATAATTGAACTTTAAATTTCGTTTTTTTATAAATAATTGAAAATGTTACTAAATCCATTTTAATTCCCTTTTGATTAGAATTAATTATAAGATCACAAATCTTGAAAGTTTTATATTTTTCTTGAATAATATTTATTCGATCTAAAAATTCTTTTATTAAATCTTCATATTTACTTGATAATTCTTGTTTTTTTATAATTATTTTTAATTTAAGGCTTAAAAAATCTTTATAAACATCTTTTATTTTTTCTAGTAATATCTGATTATTTAAAAGAGAATCTATTTTTTTATTAGGTAAAGAAAAAAGAGTTATAATACTTTCTTCTTTTAAAGCTCTTGCAATTAGTCCTAAGGAAGATATTTGATCTTTTAAAGTTAAACTATTAAATACATTTGATTTATAATTATTATAACATTTATATTCTATTGTAAAAAACACTTTAATTTTGGTTAATTTTTGATGAAAAAGAAATAATAATTGATGTTTGTAATAGTAAGAAATAGGATTTTCTTGATAATAAAAATGAAGTTTTAAAGAAAACATATCAAATAAAAAATCTTGAATTAAATAATTACTATGAAAAAAGCTGCTTTTTATAAGTGAATAAAGAACACTTTCTTCTTTCTTAAAAATATTATTCGCTTCTTCTAATAAAATATTTAAATTATCCAAAAGATATAAACATCTCTTTTTACTATATTTTATTTTATCTAAATGATTATTTTTAAAATAAAAACTTTTAGAATTAAGTTCTAAAACAAATTTTGTTAAACTTTCTTTATAAGAATAATTATACTCATCTATTAAAGAAATAAGATATTTTTTTATATCTTCTTTATCTTTAAAAAATATTTCTTTATCTAAAGCTAAAGAATAATTAGTTATAATATCTGTTTTAATATTAATTCCTCCTTTTAATTGTATTAATATTTAGTAGTATTCTTTTCTTGCATTCTTTATTTTAGTCCACAAAAGAGCAAAAGTCAACGAGTATAATTTTAAATACTAGAATAAAGATGGGTGGTAAAATTGAAAGACAAGAGGATTCGGATCGCTGATCTAAGAGTTGATCATGATCTAAAGCAAAAAGATGTAGCTGGAATACTTTCGACAAATAGAAGTACATATTCCAAATGGGAATATGGTATAAATGATATTCCTATTGAAAAATGTAATGAACTAGCAAACTTATTTAATTGTAGCATGGATTATTTACTGGGATTAAGTAACCAAAATAATAAAGTTTTAAAAAGTATTAATCTTACTTTAATGTGTAAGAGACTTTTAGAATTAAGAAAAGAAAAACACCTTAGCCAACAAGAACTCGGAAATGCTGTTGGATTTCATCAAAGAACCTACTCCCATTATGAAGACGGAAGTAGAATTCCTACTACCTTTAAGCTTTATTATTTGGCACTTTATTATAATATATCTTTTGATTATTTAGTTGGAAAAAGTAATAAAAAAGAAATTATTTAAGATGATTTTTCATCTTTTTTTATTATAGAATAAATAATCATAAATCCTCCATTAAGTAATAAAATTAATATCAATTTCTTATTGTTTTTGCTATCTATTAAAGTATTTGGTACTTCAATTTCTACTACTTCTATAGAATCATTTTTTATATTTAGAAAAACTTCATTTTGTAAATTACTTATAGTAACATAGTATTCATCATTATTTACTTGATATCCATCAGGGGATGCTTTTTCAATTATTCTGTAAGTTCCAACATCAAGATTATCAATAACCAATTTTCCATCTTTATCTGTATACCCCTCTTTAATAAATGTTTCTTCATTATCTACTTTATAAACTTCTATAAAAGCATTTGAAAGAGACGTATTAGTACTTGAATCTGTTTTTAAAATTTCTATTTTACCTATTACCTTTTTATCTTTTAGCATTTTATAAATATCATTGCTATCTTCATTTATTAAAATTTCAAAATCATCTACTTTATAATATCCATCTAGGGTATTTACTTGATGAATTAAGTACCGTCCAAATGGAAGATCTATTTCAGCTATTCCATTAATATCAGTTACCACTTTTCCATAAACTTCATCTTCTTTATTTAAATATATTTCAAATATAACTCCACTTTCTAAACTTAAAAAACTAGAGTCATCTTCTAAACTTTTTATAATTGTAAATTTTTTCTTTTTGGCACTTTCATATACTTTTAAATCAACATTAATTTGTTCTTCATTAATTATAAAATTATACTTTTTGTTATCTAAAAGATATCCATAACTAGGTTCTATTTCTTGTAAATAATAATTTCCAAATTTTAAATTAGAACTTTTAGCTTCTCCAAATTCATTAGTCTTAATTACTTCTATTAAATTATTATTTTCATCATAAATTCCGTATTTTGCATTTTCTAAGGAACAATTACCAACTACTTTATTTGTCTTAGTTTCCATATCTAATTTTTGTAAATTTAACTGTCCAGATAAAATGGAAATATTTAAACTAGTCTCAACTTCATCATCAATTCTTAATTTCATCATTTTTTGACTTACTCCATCCTTACCTACATAAAAAATGGTTGTTTTATTATCATACTTAAGTTTTTTTAATATAATTGAATAATCTCCTTCTTTATTTCCTTTTATATATAACTTATCATTATCTTTAATAACCTCAATATCTTTATTATTATTTATAACTGTATAATATTTTAAAACATGATTAACATCTTCAAATACTACTTCTGTATCAATAGAAATTGTTGTTTCTTCCTTAAATTCTGGTGTAATATAATGATTATTTACAAGTTCCATGATCTCATTTTTTTCTAAACTAACATCAATAAGCTCACCAGTTTTATTTTTTCCACTCCAAAATTCAGTTGTTAAATTTCTAATATTTTCCCAAATTAAAGCTTGAGTTGCCATCCGATAACGAACAGTATCATGTCCCATATATTCAAATCCATAATAACCAATTAATTTTATTTTTTCTAATTGATCACGCGTTAATGGAACACTATCAAGAGATGATTCAATATATGTATCATCTGAAATATGAATACCTGGCTCTATACAATATGCAACTTCACCATCTAAGTTATAAAAAGTAAGCTTTCCAGTATCTACACTATCACCCCAATCTCTATAGTAATATGGATTATTAACATACTCCATAACTAGCTTACTTTCTTTTGCTAAAACATTTTTAGATAATAAAAATGATAAAACAGAAAGCATTAAAATAAATATTTTTTTCATAATAATTCTCCTCTCTTCGATATAAACTCGAAACAAATTCATCATAGTACCATATTTAAAAAATGTCAACTTTTGTAAATTGACATTTTTACCTTTAAAATTTGACAAATTATTTTTTTAAAAAAATAAATAATTTAAATAAAATAATTAATTCTAAAATAGTATTAATTTTTTAAAATTAAAAGAAAAAAAATATAAAAAAAAGAAAAAAATTTTTTTTAATTTAATTTTTCTTTTTCTTATATATCATAACTAAATCACTATTATAATTCTTATCACAAATTATATCATTAATTCCTAAAATATGATGATGTTCTGTTATAAAACTATCTAACATATACCTTGTTGCAGGCATAACATAAGCTTGGATCCAATCAAAATTAATTTCATTACTATAAAAATTAGTATTCCATAAATAAGCTATTAACATTTTCCCATCAACTGCTAAATTATTATTATTTAATTTAACAAGTAAATCTTTAAATTGATATAGATTTGCAGTTGTACATAAATTAGATAAGAAAATATTATCATATTTAACATTACTTTGAAATTTAAAAATATCTTCATTAATAAATTTAAAACATACATCTTTTAAAATAGTTTTTAATTTATTAAAACTTTCTTCATCTTTTAAATAATTATTGATTTTTTTTAAAACTTTGGTATTTCTTTCATCATCATTCATTAAATAATCACTTATTTTATCTCTTTTATAATTATTGAAAATGAATTGAAAAAAGTAAAAAGATGCATAGTCAATTGTTTTTAAATTAGAACTAATTTTTTTAAATAATTGCATATTGTATCTTCCATAATTATAATAATTATTAATTAACCTATAAAAAAATTTCTGAAATTCTTGATAACTAAGTGATAATATACCAGCTATTTTTAAATTAATATAATATTTGGAAAATGGATTAATATCTATTAAAGTAATATCTCGGCAGCCATTGAAATAACTATTTAATACTTGATCCCCACTTGAACCTACTGTTAATAAACTCTTATTCTTCAAATCAAAAAAATCTATATATCCACTTATATTTTCAGTTGAAAATGAATAAATACGCATATATAAGTCTTGAT
This sequence comes from uncultured Clostridia bacterium, assembly GCA_947165945.1. GTDB lineage: Bacteria > Bacillota_I > Bacilli_A > RF39 > UBA660 > RUG591. Next base: position 31,673 of record CAMVCF010000011.1, read on the forward strand.
CTAAACATTTTTTATTTAATACTTTATTTGCTTTTTCGATATCTGTTTTTAACATATAATTCACCAACTGATATTATATTATAGCATATTAAAAAAATAATTACATATAACTTCTAAGTTTTTTTAATACTTTACCTTCTTCCCTACTAACTTTTACTTGATTTATTCCATAATGTGCTGCTATTTCACTTTGAGTCATATTATAAAAATATCGTTTTAAAATCAATTCTTTTTCTCTAATATCAAGTTTATTTAAAGCATCTCGAAGTAATATTAATTCATCAGACATATTATTAATTTGAATTACATCATATAAATTAAAATCAAATCGTTGATCATCTAAACTTTTAACATTAAAAACATTTCGTATTTCTTCAAGTTTAGTAATTGGTATTTCTAAAAAATTTGATAACTCTTGATCTGTTGGTTCTCTTCCAAGATTCTGACACAAAAAGTCCATTGCTTTATTAATTGCAGTATTTAGTTTTACTTGATCATTTGTAACTTTGATATTTTTATTTTTTAAAACATACTGGTAAATTTCTCCAAAAATATAGCGATATGCATGAGTTGTAAACTTACAATTAAATTTTTCATCATAATTATTGTAGGCTTTTATAAGTCCAATCACTCCCACTTGAAACAAGTCTTCAACATCACCTTTAAACTTTTTTACAATACTATAAATTAAAGCTTCATTTTCAACTACTAAATTTCTAACTTCTAAATTATTTTCCATTTTATCACCGAAAAAAATATATAATAGAAGCCAAAAAAAAGAAATAGATTCGACAAAGATTTTCAATTTAATCTATTTCTTACTTTACACAAATTTACATCCAGAGAACCGACCATTGTGAAAATTAAACCCGCGATATGTACACGGTGGGTATCCTTACTAGTCTTTAGGATTCCTAAGAACTCACATACTTTGGCATT
>CAMVCF010000012.1:0-31936 GCA_947165945.1 uncultured Clostridia bacterium
ATCCATATATTATTGATTAAGAGTATATAAATTTGGTATAGTTTTTGTAAATTATTAGTTTTTTGTCAAATAAATGTAAATAATAAACATAGTGTGAAAATGGTTGTTATAATAGAAGTCGACTTTTGTAATTCAAAAGTTAGGTGTGTGATGAAGGTGCGTCGAACGTCTGGAATGTGGGCAACAGTGGTAACGGTAACAACAATAGTCCGACTAATACGAATGGTGTTCGCCTTAGAGCTTATAGAATCTTATTGATTAGGTTAAGTAATTAAGTTAATCTTACAAGGTCATAAACAGTCATATTCCTTGTTAGAGATTATTTCAAAGACTAAAATAGAAAAATCTCGATGTCACGATTGTCAAAGAATGAAAGTGACTGTAAACTCGCATTAAGAAATTTTGAGAGTGTAAATGGTATGCACTCTCTTGTTTGTATATTATGAGGGTTTTAGTTTTATAAGAATTAATTATTATATTAGAAATAATAGAATAGTTAAAAGAATTAGTAATAGGAATAAGAAAAAGGTTATTAAGAAAATTAATAATAATAATTATAAGTTTTATAAAAATTATTTTAAATATATAAAGTAAAAAATATTTTGGTAGTTTACAGATAGAGTAATTATTACTTTATCTTTTTATTAAAAAGTGGTATTATAGTTATATTGGAATATTAGGTGATTTGATGAAAAGTAATAGTCAGAAAGATAATATATTAAGAAGAAGTATGATTAGTAGTATTATCTTTGTTGTTATAGTTTTAGTTGTATTTTATTTTGTTTTTAAGGATAATAATTATAGGGAAGTTTATTCTATTTTAAAGATGTCTAATAAATTTTATTTGTTTTTAGCAATTTTTTGTATGGCTTGTTTTAGTGTTTGTGAGGCTTTAAATATTTATTCTTCATTGAAGTTATTAGGTAATAAATTATCATTTATTAAAGCTTATAAATATGCTTTGGCTGGTTTTTTTGTTGCATCTATTACTCCATCTTCTAGTGGAGGGGATCCAATGCAACTTTATTTAATGTCAAAAGATAAAATTAAAATTAGTCATGGTGCAATTACTTTACTTGTAAAATTATTAGCTTTTCAATTTGTTGTTATTTTTTTGGCAATTTTTGGTTTTTTTACATCTCATCATTTATTTTTAAATTCACTTGGTAATTTAAAATATATTATTTTTTTAGGAATATTTTTGAATGTTTTAGTTTTTACTTTGTATTTTTTAATGGTATTCTTTAAACCTGTTATTCTTTTTTTAGTTGAAATAATATCTTCTTTACTTGGAAAATTAAAAGTTAAAAGAAGAGATGATATAATTAAGAATATTTTAAAAAGTGTTGATGAATATAGTCAAGCATCTATTTTTTTGAAAAAAAATAAAGTTATTTTTGTAAAACTTTTTCTAACAACTTTAATTCAGTTTTTATTATATTATAGTATTCCTTATTTTGTTTATTTGTCTTTAGGTTTTAATGATTATTCTATTTTAACTTTTATAGCTTTACAATCAATTTTATTTGTATCTGTTTCAAGTCTTCCTTTTCCAGGTGCAGTTGGTGTTAGTGAAGCAACTTTTTTAAGAATATATAAGTCAATGTTTCCAAGACAAATTCTTGGAAGTGCTATGGTTATAACAAGATTTATTAATTTTTATATATTTGTTCTTTATTCAGGAATGATGTTATTAATTATTATTTTAAAAGATAATATGGAAAGAAAATCATGATGGATTTTTTAAATGATATTAATAAATCTTTACTTATTTGTTCTAAAGATTTAAAAAGAAAAGTATTAGATGAAGTAAATAAATTAGATAAATTTGTTGATTTAAAGATTATGACTCCTGATTTGTTTTTAGAAAAATATTTTTTTTCTTATGATGAAAAGACTATTTATTATGTATCTAGAACTTATAAAGTAACAAGAGAAATAGCATGTATTTATTTAGATAATTTAAAGTATGTATTTAAAAGTAATATAGAAGATAAAAAAATAAAGTTTTTAAAAGAATTATATTTAGATTTAAAAGAAAAAAATCTTTTAAAGGAAGATCTTTATTTTAGAAAGTATTTAAAAAGTGTTTCAATTATTGTTCTTGAAAAAGAGTTACTTGATTCTTTTACTTTAAATATATTAGATAAATATAATCCAACTTATATTAATTTAGAGAGTAAAAAACGAGAAAATAATAATATTTATTATTTTAAAGGAATAGAAGAAGAATGTAGTTATGTAATGGATAAAATAAGTGAATTGTTAAAGAGAGATATTAGTATTAAAAATATTAAAGTTGTGCTACTTGGAGATGAATATATTCCTTATTTAAAAAGATTTTCTTATTTATATAAAATTCCTTTTAATAATTTAGAACAAAATAGTATTTATAAGACTTTAGAATGTAATAAGTTTTTAAATTTTATTAAAAATCATTCTAAAGAAGAAGTATTTTCTTATTTAGAATCTAATGATAATGAACTACATCAAGAATTTTTAAAGATTATAAATCGTTATTATTTTGTTGACTGTTTAGAAGAGGTATTAGATTTTATTAAAAATGATTTAAAAAATACTTATATATCTTCGGATAAATATGAATTTGGAGTAGATGTTATTTTACTTAATTTTAATTTAGTTAATGATGATGATTTTGTTTTTGTACTTGGTTTTAATTTAGAAAATATTCCAAGAACTTATAAAGATATTGATTTTTTTAATGATTCTTTAAAAGAAAAATTAGGTATTTTTACAAGTTTAGAAAAAAATAAATTAGAAAGAAAAAGTGTTATTAAAAATATAAATGGAATTAAAAATATTTATATTTTTTATAAAGAAAGTGATCCTTATAATACATTTTATCCATCTAATTTAATAGAAGAATTAAATCTTGATGTTTTGTATGAGAAGTCAGTTAATACAACATCTAATTTATATAATAAAATAAAGTTAACAAAATCTTTGGATAAGTATTTAAAATATGGAATAAAGGATAGTGATATGTCTTTATTAAATACATATCCTTCTATTTCTTATCAAACTTATTCAAATGTATTTAAAAAAATTAATAATTCATTTGATAAAATAACTTTGTCATATTCATCTATTAATACTTATTATCATTGTAGTTTTCGTTATTATATTGAAAATATTTTAAAACTTAATATGTATGAAGAAAGTTTTAAACAATATGTTGGAACTATGTTTCATAGTATTTTATCAAAAATGTTTCAAGATAACTTTGATTTTGAAAAAGAATTTGAATCTTTAAAACAAGAAAAAGAGTTTTCTTGTAAAGAATTATTTTATTTAAAAGAGTTAAAAGAAGAGTTTAAGAATGTTATTGAAGTAATAAGATATCAACATGAATTAACTAATCTTTCTAATTTAAAACTTGAAGAAGAGATTTGTTTAAAAGATAATAACTTTTTATTTAAAGGAATTATTGATAAAATTATGTACAAAGAAAAAGATGGAAATACTTATATTGCTTTAATAGATTATAAAACAGGTACTCCCAAAATAAATATGACAAATTTAAAATATGGAATTGATATGCAACTTCCTATTTATGTTTATTTGGTATTAAAGAGTAATATATTTTTAAATCCTAAAATAATTGGTTTTTATTTTGAACAAATTATTCATGAAAAAAGTGGTTATGATCCTAAGAAAGATTTAAAAATGAAACTAATTGATAATTTAAAACTTCAAGGATATTCAATTGATTCTCCTTCTTTAGTATCTATATTTGATTCTAGTTATGAAAATAGTTCTATGATTAAAGGAATGAAAATGACTAGTAAAGGATTTAGTCATTATACAAAAGTAATAGGGGAAGAGGGAATTAATTCTTTAGTAAAGGTAGTTGATTCTAAAATCAAAGAAGCATTTAAAAAAATTAAAGAAAGTGATTTTGCAATTAATCCTAAAGTAATAGGAGGAGAAAATATTGGGTGTAGTTATTGTAAATATCAAGATTTATGCTTTAAAACAGGAAAAGATCTGGTTTATTTAAAAGAAGAAAGTGATCTATCATATTTAGAAAGAGATTGTAATTAATACTTTGATTATAAAAATAATTAAAGTATTTTTTATAAATAAAACTAAAAAATTGTTGTAAGTAATAAGTAATTTTATTAAAAAAATATACAAGTAATGATAAATGATAAAAATATAGTCAAAATATGTTAAGTAAACGTTTTTTTTACTATATTTTTTTTAGTGCATGTGATAAACTTATTTTGGGTGTTTATATATGAAAAGTATATATAGTATGACATATAATGATTTAGAAAATTATTTTATTAGTATAAATGAAAAAAAATATAGAGCCCATCAGTTATTTGATTGGTTATATGTAAAAAGAATTAAAAGTTTTGATGTTATTTCGAATATGAAAAAGGAAGTAATTGAAAAATTAAAAAGTGATTTTTATTTTGATAATTTAGAAATTATAAAAAAAGAGGTTGATATTGATACTAAAAAGTATTTATTAAAACTTAGAGATGGTAAGACTATTGAGGCTGTTTTAATGGAACATGATTATGGTAATAGTTTATGTATATCAAGTGAAGTTGGCTGCAATATGAATTGTTCTTTTTGTGAATCTGGTCGTATTAAAAAGCAAAGAGATGTAGAAAGTGGTGAGATGGTTCTTGAAATAATTGCTATTGAAGAAGATATTAAAAATCGTATTAGTCATGTTGTTATTATGGGAATAGGAGAACCATTTGATAATTATTCAAATATTATTAAATTTATAGAAATTATAAATAATCCTTTTGGAATTAATTTAGGATCCCGTCATATAACAATATCAACATGTGGAATAGTTCCTAAAATTTATGAATTTGCAGAGTTTCCTTATCAGGTAAATTTAGCAATTAGTTTGCATGCACCAAATGATAATTTAAGATCTAAGTTAATGCCTATTAACAAAGTTTATCCATTAAAGAGTCTTATGGAAAGTATTAAATATTATATTGATAAAACAAATAGAAGAGTTACATTTGAATATATTATGTTAGACTCTGTAAATGATAATTTAAAATGTGCTATAGAGTTAAGTAATATATTAAAAGGAATAAATTGTTATGTTAATTTAATACCTTATAATGAGACTGCTCATATTGAATATAAAAGAAGTAGTAAAGAAAATATTTTAAAGTTTTATGATCTTTTAAAGAAGAATAATATTAATGTAACTATAAGACGTGAATTTGGTAAAAATATAAGTGCAGCATGTGGGCAATTAAAGTCAAGTAAGGAGAATGTATGAAGAGTTTTTATTTAACAGATGTAGGAAAAGTTCGTGATCATAATGAAGATAGTGTTATTATTTTAAAAAATCATAATAATGAATATTTAATGGCTGTTGCTGATGGAATGGGAGGACATAGGGCAGGTGAGGTTGCATCAAGTATTGCAATTACTTATCTTAGTCGGCATTTTGGAGAAACATTCTATAATTTATCGAAAGAAGAGGCAATTTTATGGATTAATGAAGTAACAGCTAATATAAATAGAGAGATATTTGCATATGAAGAAGCAAATCCTGAATGTGTCGGAATGGGAACAACATTAGTTCTGGCTATTTTAACAAATAATTATTTGCTATTTGGAAATATTGGTGATTCTAGTGGTTTTGTAATTAAAGATAAGGCTCTTCATAAAGTAACAGTTGATCATTCTTTTGTAAATTTACTTGTTGAAGCAGGAGAGATTACAGAAGAAGAAGCTCGTGATCATCCTAGAAAAAATGTTTTAATGAAGGCTCTTGGGGCAAGTGATGTAGTTGAACCTGATATTTTTGATTGTGATACAAATGTTGATGGAATACTTCTTGCAAGTGATGGCTTGACGAATATGTTAGATTTTAGTAAAATAGAAGATGTATTAAATAGTAACTTAGAAATAGAAGAGAAAATAGTTAGCTTAATAGAAAAAGCAAATCATTTAGGAGGCATCGATAATATATCGATTGCTTATTTAGAAAAAGAAGAAAGTGGTGGAGAAAGTGATTACGAAGGGGCAAAAGATTAACGAACGTTATGAAATAGTAAGAAGTATTGGTGAAGGTGGAATGGCCAATGTTTACCTTGCTCATGATATTATATTAGATAGGGATGTTGCGATTAAGATCTTAAGAGGGGATCTTGCAGGGGATGAGAAATTTGTAAGACGTTTTCAAAGAGAAGCTCTAAGTGCATCTAGTTTATCTCATCCAAATATTGTTGAAATGTATGATGTTGGTGAAGATAATGGAACATATTATATTGTTATGGAATATGTATCTGGAATGACTTTAAAACAACTTATTAAAAAACGTGGATGTTTATCTTTATCTGAAGCAATTGATATTATGCTTCAAATTACAGATGGTATTAAAGAAGCACATGACTCTTATATTATTCATAGAGATTTAAAACCTCAAAATATTTTAATTAAAGATAATGGAGAAATTAAGATAACTGATTTTGGAATTGCAATGGCTTTAAATAGTACTCAACTTACTCAAACAAATTCTGTTATGGGTAGTGTTCATTATTTGCCACCAGAACAAGCTAGTGGAAAAGGTGCAACCATTAAAAGTGATATTTATTCTATGGGAATATTATTTTATGAACTCTTAACTGGTAAACTCCCTTTTAAAGGAGATACAGCTGTTGAAATTGCTCTTAAACATATGAAAAATGATATTCCAAGTGTTAGAGAAGAAAATGATAGTATTCCTCAAAGTGTTGAAAATATTATTTTAAAAGCAACGGCTAAAAATCCCAAAAATAGATATGAAACAGTATCAGCAATGCATGATGATTTACTTACTTGTTTAAATGAAGAAAGATTAAATGAAAAAAAATATGAATTTATGTATCCAGAACATGAAACTGAAGAAAAAGAAAAAACTCCTGCTATTTTAGAGAATCCAGAAGAAAAAGAATTAGTAGAAGATTTAGGAGAGTTTAGAGAAGAAAAGAAAAATACTTGGGTCTGGGTATTATCAGGAATATTTATTTTGGCTGTATTAGTTTTAGTTGGAATTTTTGTTGTTTATCCAGTATTTTCTGAAGTTCCTGATGTTGTAATACCAAATGTTTCTGGAATGACTGTTCAAAAAGCAGAGGAAACTTTAAAAAATAGTGGTTTTGAAGTTGCTTTACAAGTTGAACAAATAAGTGATGAGAAAATTGATTCAGGCCTTGTTGTAAAAACTTCACCATCTATTGGAAGAAAAGTAAAAAAAGGAATAACTATTACTTTATATGAATCTTTAGGAAGTAAAGAATATGAACTCGAAGATTATGTTGGAAAAAATTATATAGAAATAAAAACAATTCTTGAAACTAAATATGAACTTGATGTAATTGTTGAAAAAAAGGAACCAACAGAAGAGAGAGAATATGATAAACAAGAAATAATTGAACAAGCACCTTCTGCAGGAACCAAAGTATCAAAAGGATCAAAGGTGACTTTATTTATTCCTAATGTTGTTGATGAATATCCTGATTTTGTTGAGGAGGATTGGAGCTTAGAAGAAATTCAAAACTTCTGTGATGAGTATGGAATTGTTGTTGAATTTAAAGGAAAACCAACAAATGAATTTCCTGAAAATACAATTATAAGCCAAAGTAGAGCAAGTGGAACGACTATTGTAAAGGGTGCAACTTTAAAAATAGTCTATGCTATCAAATATGAAGAAGTTATTGAAGATGAAACTAAAGAAGAAACTAAAGAGGAAAAGAAAGAAGAACCTAAAAATGAATGATAGGAAGTATGGACAAATTATAAAAAATATAAGTGATACGTATGATGTTTTAGTTAATGATGAAATAATTTCTTGTAAATGTCGTGGAAAATTTAGAATTGAAAAACAAATTCCCTTAGTAGGGGATTTTGTTTTCATAGATAAGGATAAGAAGTTAATTGTAGAAATAGAAAAAAGAAAAAATACAATAATAAGACCAAGTGTTGCTAATATTACTCAAGGAGTAGTTGTTACAAGTTTTAAAAATCCTGATTTTAATCTGAATTTACTAGATAAATTATTAGTTGAACTTGAAATAAATGATATTAAACCAATTATATGTTTAACTAAAAAAGATTTAATAAGTAATGATGAATATTTAAAATATAAAAAAATACTTGATTATTATGAATCAATAGGATATAAAGTTTTATATAATACAGATCTTTCCTTAATAAAAAAAGTATTAAAAAATAATATAACTGTTTTTATGGGGCAAACTGGAGCTGGTAAAAGTACACTTTTAAATAGATTATTTCAAGATTTAAATTTAAAAACAGGAGAAGTGTCCCTTGCACTTGGAAGAGGTAAACACACAACAAGGCATGTTGAAATAATTATAAAAGATGATATTAAAGTACTTGATACGCCAGGATTCTCTGCTTTATCATTTTTAGATTATAATGAAGTTGATGTAAGAAGTGCATTTGTTGAATTCAAAAATTATCCATGTCCTTTTAAAGATTGTATGCATATAAAAGAAGAAGAGTGTAATGTAAAAAAAGCATGTGATGAAGGAAAAATCTTAGAAAGTAGATATTTAAATTATAAAAGTTTTATTGAAGAATTTAAAAATAAAGTGAGGTGGTAATATGGCAAAAATGAAAGTAGCAGCATCTTTTTTAGGAAGTAAGAGAATTGATCAAGTATTAATGAAATTAAATGTAACCGATATTGATTATATCCATGTAGATGTTATGGATGGGAAGTATGTCAAAGGAAAGACTATGCCTTTTTCCGAATTATCAACTATTACTTATTATACTCAAAAAAGATTAGATGTTCATTTAATGGTTGAAAAGCCACTTAAATGGATTGATTCTCTTGCAACTTTAAATGTTGAATGTATTACAGTTCATTTAAATATTAAAAATGATTTAGATAAAGTAATCGAAAGATGTAAATTATTTGGAATTAAAGTTGGAATTGCAGTTAATCCTGATCAAGAATTAGAAAGTGTTTATCCATATTTAGATAGAATAGATAAAGTTTTAATAATGAGTGTCAAACCAGGTCTTCCAGGACAAGAATTTATTCCAGATAGTATTAATAAAGTTAAAAGGTTAAGAGAAGAAATTAAGAAAAGAAAACTTAAAACTTTAATTTCAGTTGATGGAGGAGTAAATTTCTTTAATGCTAAAGATCTTCATGATGCAGATATTATTGTATCTGGTTCTACTATTTTAAAATCAGAAAATTTTCAAGATGTAATTAGTAAGATTCGAAAATGCGCATCAAAATAATATAACTTTTCTGAAATTATATGGTGTAATATAGATGATTATGTATGGTATCATTTGTTTTTATGATGAATTAATACATTTAGATTCTAAACACTATATTATTCCTATTTCAAGTGTTATAAATATAAATAACAAGAATGAGAGTATTTACTCTTTTTTTTAAAATTTGCAAAATTCTTTTATTTCGTATATAATACTTGTGAAAGGCGTGATTAAATGGCTTTATTTGAAGGATTAAAAGCATTTCCTAAAGTAGACTTGCATGTTGATTTTTTTGGATCAATTCCTAAAAATACAATTTATAAATTAACTAAAAATACTCAAGAAGAAGTTGATTCAATAGTTGAATTTGATAGTTTAAAAGACTATGATAATTCTAAAGAATTAGTTCGTTCTTTATTAAATAGTTATGACAAAATAGAATTAGCTTTAAATGAATTAATTGATTCTTTAAAACAAGATAATATTATATATTCTGAAATATTTGTTAACTTAGATTTCTTTATAAAAAAATTAGATAAGAAAGAGATCTTAAAAAGAATAATTACAATAATAAAGAAAGAAACAAATTATAATATTGTTTTAGAAATAGAATCAGGATTAACTAAAGAAATGTTATATGAGGATCTAAATTTATTGTATGAATATTATAGAAAAGGGGTAAGTGGAGTTTATTTTAAAAAGAATAAATTAGATAGTTTAGAAAGTTTTAAGGCTTTATTTGATAAGTTTTTGAAAGATGATATAAAATATATTGTATTACTAGATTCTAAATTAACAAATCAAAATAAAGAAATATATTATCATGCTAGTCGTATTATCTATAATGTTATGGAAATGCCTGATTCAACTTTTATAGATCAAATAAGAAGTGAATCTATTTTATTAGAATTTGCTCTTACTTATCAAAACTATTTTCATCTATATGAAGATTTATCTTCTCATATTGTATATGATCTATTTAAAGATAATTTACCAATTTGTTTTACAACAGTTGATAGAACAGCACTTGATACAGATTTATTAAATGAATACTGTAAACTTTTTAATGTATTTCCATTTAGTTTACATTCACTTGTAGTAATTACTTTAAATATTTTAAATCAAATTAATTTAGATACTGATTTAAAAAATACATTAATAACAGATTTTAAAGAAAAGGCTAATGAATTACTTTAGTCTTTTTAACAATTTGACTTGATTTTTAAAATTTATTAAGATAAAATGAAGAAGTATAAGGAGTAAGATATGGATAATTTAAGATTAATTATTATGGAAAATTGTCGTGATTTAGGAGAAAAAGTTAATTTTCATTTGAAAAAACTAGTCAATAGTTCTGAAGATTTAATAATTCCTATTGATGAAGTTAAGTTTAATAATGGAGAGGGGAAGATTGTTTTAAAGGAAAGTGTTCGAAAGAAAGATATTTTTATTTTAACAGATCCGATGAATCATTCAATAACATATAAGATGTATGATTATATAAATCATAAAAGTCCAGATGATCATTATGTTGATGTAATTAGAACACTTTGTGCAATAAGAAATCAAGCTGAAAGAACGTCACTTGTTATGCCATTTTTATACGCATCTCGTCAACATAAAAGAGATGGACGTGAATCACTTGATTGTGCTGTTGCTCTTCAAGAATTTATTCATCAAGGAGTAAAAAACATTATTACTTTTGATGTACACGATTCAAATGTTCAAAATGCAATTCCATCATCTTCGTTTGATAATTTTTATCCAACTAATATTATTTTAGAAAAGTTTATTCAAGAAGAAAATATTAACAAAGATAATTTACTTGCTGTAAGCCCTGATAATGGTGCTCTTAAAAGAACTAGATTTTATGCTAATATGCTTGGTTGTAGTTTAGGAGGTCATTTTGAAAAACATCGTGATGTTTATCATGTTGTTGATGGAAAAAATCCAATTCTTGAACATGAATATATTGGAAAAGATGTAAAAGGTAAAGATATTATTATTGTTGACGATATGATTGCAAGTGGAGAATCAATGCTTGATGTTGCAAGAGAACTTAAAAAGCGTGGTGCAAATCGCATTTATATGTTTTCAGCTTATGTAATGTTTACAAAAGGAATAAAAGTATTTGAAGATGCATATCGTGAAGGGTTATTTGAAAAAATCTTTACAACTAATTTATCTTATATTATGGATAGTGCTAAAGAGCATGCTTGGATTAGTATAGCTGATTGTTCGGAGTATCTTGCTAAAATAATTTATACATTCCATGTAGGAGGATCTGTTTCGCCAATTCTTTCAGCAACTAGTAAAGTTTTAGAAGACTTTGCTAAAAATGAAAATTAGATCTTGAAATTTAAATAAAAGTTTGATACTATATGGTTGAAATCTTGTGATGAGAAATGTTATAAAATACATATCTTAGTGAGCTTGGTATAGTGAAAACAAGTGATAATGGTTTATAACTCCTGTCTTTAAAGAGAATATAGAAATATATTACGGTAATTCCGTTATCAAAAAAAGTAAAAAAAAGGATGGTACCGTCTAATGACTCCTCGTACTATTCTTTTTTTATATAGAAAGGATTATTTATGGGAAACAAAAAAATTACAAGTCGAGATAAAGACTTTGCCAAATGGTATACTGATGTTGTTATGGCAGCACATCTTGCAAGTTACACAAATGTAAAAGGATGTATAGCAATTGAACCGAATGGATATGCAATATGGGAAAAAATGCAAGCAATTTTGGATAAGAAATTTAAGGAACTAGGACATCAAAATGTTCAAATGCCTATGCTTATTCCTGAGTATTTATTAAAAAAAGAAAGTGATCTTGTTGAAGGATTTGCTCCAGAAGTTGCTTGGGTTACTGAAGGTGGATCTAATAAATTAGAGGAAAAGCTTTGTATAAGGCCTACTAGCGAAACGATGTTTAGTGATTACTTTAAAGATCATGTAACATCTTATAAAGATTTACCAATGCTTTATAATCAATGGTGTAATGTGCTAAGATGGGAAAAAGAAACTCGTCCATTTTTAAGGAGTAGAGAATTTTTATGGCAAGAAGGTCATACAATTCATGCAACTAAAGAAGAAGCAGAACTTGAGACTAAACAAATGATGGATGTATATAAATGGTTTCATCATGAAATTCTTGCAATTCCAAGTATTACAGGACTTAAAACAGAAAAAGAAAAGTTTGCTGGAGCAGAATATACATTAACAAATGAAGCGCTAATGTATAATGGAGTATCTCTTCAAGCTGGAACAAGTCATTATTTTGGACAAAAGTTTTCTAAAGCTTATGATATAAAATTTCAAAATAAAGAAAACAAGCAAGAATATGTTTATCAAACAAGTTGGGGAACTGCAACCCGTATGATTGGTGGACTTATCATGGTTCATGGTGATGATAAGGGACTTGTACTTCCTCCAAGAATTGCCCCACGTCAAGTTGTAATTATTCCAATTGGACAAAGTGAAAGGGTTTTTGAGGTTTCAGAAAAAATAAATAAAGAATTAAATGATAATAATATTGTATCTTATATAGATAAATCAGATAAATCTCCAGGATTTAAATTTGCTGAAGCAGAAGTAAACGGTATTCCAGTTAGAATAGAAGTTGGTGAAAGAGACTTAGAAAATAATAAAATTACTTTTACAAGACGCGATACTTCTTTAAAATACATGGAAAGCATGGATATAGATGTTATATCCTATACAAAAGAATTATTAGAAACTATTCAAAAAGATATGTATAACCGAGCTCTTTTAAGACGAAATAATTTAACATTTGAAGCACATAATATGGATGAATTAAAAAATATTTTAAATACTCAACCAGGTTTTATTCATGCTGATTGGTGTGGAAAAAGTGAATGTGAAGTTAAGATTAAAGAGGTTCGTGGATGTAAATCTCGTTGTATTACAAATGATCCATTAATTACAGGAAAATGTGTTTGCTGTGGAGAAAAAGCAAAATATCATGTTATTTGGGGACTTCAATACTAATGAGAAAAGTTGCAAGAGGAATTTGTTTTATAGAAGATAAAGTTATTCTTTTAAAAAGAATCAGAAAAGAAAATAATAAATATCTCAATTATTATGCAATTCCAGGAGGAGGGATAGAAGAAGGCGAAACAAATGAAGAGGCTTGTATTAGAGAATTAAAAGAAGAAACAAGTCTTGATGTTACAATTAATTCTTTTCTAGGAATGGAAGAATATAATACAGGAATTTGTTATTATTATAAAGTAAATTATCTAGGAGGAACACCTATTCTTGGAGGAGAAGAAAAAGAGCGTAATAATCCAGATAATTATTATGAAATACAGCTTATTGATGTACATGATTTAGATAATATTTTTATTTATGGAAAAGGAAAAGACATGATAAAAAAAGCTTATAAATAAAGGAGGAACTATGACCATTCAAGTTTTAGTAGAAATAAGTGCAAGAAGTATAGATAAAGTTTTTACTTATTTGGTGCCAGAAAACTTAGAAGAAAAAATAAAAGTTGGAGTAAGGGTCTTAGTTCCTTTTGCTAACTTAAAACTAGTAGGATTTGTAATGGAAATAAATTCTTTCATAGAGTCAAACTTTGAACTTAAAAGTATTTTAGAAGTCATTGACTCTGAAGTTATTTTAACTAATGAATTATTAGAACTTGGAAAAATTATTAAAGAAAATACTCTTTCTACTTTAATTTCGTGTTATCAAGTTATGCTTCCAAATGGATATAAAGCAAGTAGTAAGAAAAAAATTAATAAAAAGTATGAAACTTATGTTTTGGTAAATGAAGAAGTATTAAAAAATACTAAATTGACTAATAAACAACAAGAGGTTATAAATTTTTTGAATATAAGAAAAAAGGTAACTTATAAGAATTTAGTAAAACTTTATCCAGTTACTAAAACATTGGTTCAAAAAAATGTATTAACAAGAGATCAAGTTGAAGTATATAGATTAAATAATAAAGTAGAATTAAAGGAAAAATATCCGTTAACTGATCTTCAGCAAAGTGTTGTTTCTAAAGTAGATTTAAGTATGTATAATCCATATCTTTTGTTTGGAGTAACGGGATCAGGAAAAACAGAGGTTTATATGGAATTAATTGAAAAAGTAATAAAATTAGGAAAAACTGCTATTGTTTTAATTCCTGAAATTAGTCTAACTCCTCAAACAGTAAGAAGATTTGGAGAAAGATTTCAAGATGGAATTGCTATTTTACATTCAGGACTTTCCGACTCCGAAAAATATGATGAATATAGAAAAATTAGGAAAGAAAATATTAAAATAGTAATAGGTGCAAGAAGTGCCATTTTTGCGCCTCTTGAAAATATTGGAATAATTATAGTTGATGAAGAACATTCAACATCTTATAAACAAGAAAATATGCCCAGATATGATGCCATTGAAGTAGCTAAAAAAAGAGCAAGTTATCATAATTGCCCAGTTGTTTTAGGATCAGCAACTCCAAGACTTGAATCATATGCAAGAAGTTTAAAAGGAGTTTATAAGTTATTAGTACTAGATAAAAGAGTAAATAATCGAAAACTACCTAGAGTTAAAATAATTGATTTATTTAAAACTCAGAAAAAAAGTAAATTTATATCAATTCCATTATATGAAAAAATGATTGAGGTTTTAGAAAAAGGTGAACAAGTAATTCTCTTTTTAAATAAACGTGGATATGCATCAATTGTTAGTTGTTCATTATGTGGTAAAACATTTACTTGCCCAAATTGTGATATTACGTTAACTTATCATAAAACAAGTGATATGCTTAGATGTCACTTTTGTGGATATGCAGAAAATAAACCAAATATATGCCCAAACTGTAAAGAAGATTCTTTAGTGATTAGTGGAATTGGTACAGAGCAAGTTGAAGAAGAATTAAACCAATTATTTCCAGATTATAAAACAATTAGAATGGATTTTGATACAACTAGTAAAAAAGGAAGCCATGAAAAAATTATCAATGATTTTAAAGATAAAAAATATCAGATTCTTTTAGGAACCCAAATGATCTCTAAAGGACTTGACTTTAAGGATGTTACATTAGTTGGAGTAATTAATGCAGATACTAGTTTAAATATACCTGATTTTAGAAGCAGCGAGACAACATTTGATTTATTAAATCAAGTAAGTGGTAGAAGTGGAAGAGGGGATAAAGAAGGAATGGTTTATATTCAAACCTTTAACCCAACTCATTATGCAATTACTTATGCAAAAGATAATAATTATCTTGGTTTTTTTAAAGAAGAAATGAAAAATAGAAAGTTACTTGGATATCCTCCTTATTACTATTTAGTATTAGTAAGAGTAAAAGGAAAAGATTATAATATTTTAAGTTTAGAATCTAAAAAAATAAAAGAATACTTAACAAATAAATTAAATTTTATAGTATTAGGACCATCTATTGCTAATCCTTTTCGAGTAAATTCAATTTATCGATTTAATCTTTTAATAAAATATAAAAATCCTATAAACTTATATGAAACACTTTCTGAACTTCTTGATCATTATAAAACTAATACTAAAGTTGTAATTGATATTGATTTTGATCCTAAAAATTTCTAAAGATTTGCATTTTTTCATATAATATGATATAATTTACTAGATTTTGAAGGGGGATATTATGTCAAAAGAAGAAACAAATTTATTTTTAATGCAATTATCTTATGAAGAATACATATTAAGAAAGCAATATGCTGAAACATTAAAAAAGTTAGAAAAAGAAAATTCTACTGAATTAATAAAACATTTAAAGCAAATTGAAGATGCAATTGAAAATGTATTTTTAACTCGTTCTTCATATTATATTAAGGATGAATATAGAAAAAGTATATAGAAAATTTAAATACTTTTTTTTATTTAAAAAAGTATTTAAATTAATAAAGTGATAGACAAATCACTTTATTTTTTATATAATTATGTATGGTGGTTAGGATGTATAGTTATATAATAGGAAAAGTTATGGATATTGATAGTAGTACTATAACTCTTGAAAATAATGGAATAGGTTATAGAATTAATACTCCAAATCCTTATGCATTTAAAGAAGACGAAGAAGTTAAGGTTTATTTATATCAACAAATTAAGGAAGATGAGCATAATTTGTTTGGATTTAAGACTTTAAGTGAGAAGGAACTTTTTTTAAAACTTATTGAGGTAAAGGGACTTGGATGTAAGATGGCTCTTCCAATAATTGCTATGGGAAGTGTTAGTGGTATTGCTGATGCTATTAACAGAGAAAATATTTTATATCTTAAAAAGTTTCCTAAAATAGGAGATAAACTTGCTCGTCAAATGATTCTTGATTTAAAAGGAAAATTAGAAGTGAGTGGAGAAGTTGTTGAAACTAGTTCAGACGAGGTATATGAGGCTCTTCTTGCTCTTGGATATAAAGATAAGGATATTAAAGGAGTAATTGGTCGTGTCAATAAGGAATTGAGTGTTGGTGATCAAATTAAAGAAGCTTTAAGATTAATGATAAAGTAGGAGGTTTTTATGAGAGTTGTTGATGATGCAAAACTTGAAGAGGACATTGAAGTTGAGTCAAGTATTAGACCAAGTAGTATTTCTGAATATATTGGTCAAACAGAAGTAAAAGAAAATATTAAAGTATTTGTTGAAGCAGCTAATATTAGAGATGAAGCTCTAGATCATGTTCTTTTGTATGGTCCACCAGGACTTGGTAAGACAACTCTTGCGATGATTATTGCCAATGAACTTCATAAAAATATTCGAACTGCATCAGGGCCTTCTATTGAAAAAGCAGGTGATTTGGCTGCAATTCTTTCAAGTCTTGAACCAGGAGATGTTTTATTTATTGATGAAATTCATCGTATTCCAAGATTTATTGAAGAAATACTTTATCCTGCAATGGAAGATTTTACTTTAGATATAGTTGTTGGAAGTGATTCTCAAGCAAGGAGTATAAAAATAGATCTTCCTCCATTTACATTAGTTGGAGCAACAACTAGAGCGGGTGATTTAACAAGTCCTTTAAGAGATCGATTTGGAATCGTTTGTAAACTTAAATATTATACAAATGATGAACTTAAATTAATTATTGAAAGAACTAGTAGAGTTTTAAATATGGAAATAGATGAGGATGCTGCTTTAAGTCTTGCTAAAAGAAGCCGGGGAACTCCAAGAATTGCTAATAGATTATTTAAAAGAGTAAGAGATTTTGCTCTTGTTGCTGGTAAAGATGTAATTGATTTAAAAACAGCCGATGATGCATTAGATCGATTAAAGGTTGATACATATGGACTTGATGAAATTGATCATCAGTATTTAGAAAGTTTAATTCAAAAATTTAATGGTGGACCAGTTGGTGTTGAAACACTTGCATCAAGTATTGGAGAAGAAGTAACAACTTTACTTGATGTGTGTGAGCCATTTCTTCTTCAAAATGGATTTATTAAAAGAACTAGAAGTGGAAGAGTTGCAACTCAGAAAAGTTATAAACATCTAGGAATTAATTATCAAGAAAATTTATTTATGTAAGGAGTATATATATGGATGAAATATTAGATATTGATGTTTATGAAATGGACGAAGAAAGAATTAAAACAATTATTGTAAAATATTTAAAAGATAATAAAAAATATAATAAGAAAATGGATATATTAGATCCTAAAGCAGAAGATTTATTAAAAAGAAAAATTAGCTTAGTAAAAGAAAAGCTAGAAGAAGTGAAAAGAAAAAATTTACCATATAAAATTTCTAGTCAACTTTTATATATTTTTGGTGTTATTTTGATTGGTTATGTTTTGGTATCTTTTTTCATTATTAATAATTCAATTTTACTGGCTTTTTCACTATTAGCGCTTGTTGCAGGAAGTTTTGTAGCTTTAGAGAAAAATTATAATTCAAAAAATGTTGCTTTACAAAACTTACTTGAAAATCAAATTAAAAAACTTGACTTTATAAAAAGCAATATGGATAAGCAAATAGATTTATCATTAAGTACTATATATGGAGATGAAGAAAAAGATAAAGAAATAGAAAAAGATACTAGTTATGATTTAAAAGTAAGTGATCTTAGAATTTTTGAAAGTTTAAAATATATAATTGATGATAGTACTAGTATGATCAAAAATAGTCCTTTGGCTGGAAAGTTTTTTAAGATAGATGATAGAATAAGATCATCTTTAAATATAGAAGCAAATCCTTCATATCAAGCATATAAATTACAACAAAAAAGGCCAGGATATAATAGAAAAACTGAGATATTAACTGATGGTGACATAGAAGAGATTATTAGAAGGGGGAAATAATGTTAGTAAGTGATTTTGATTATCCTTTAGATGAATCATTAATTGCTCAAACACCACTTGAAAAAAGGGATGAGTCAAAGTTAATGGTTTTAAATAGGAAAAATGGTGAAATAGAACATAGAAAGTTTTATGATATCATATCATATTTAGAAAAAGGAGATACTTTGGTTCTTAACGATACTAAAGTAATTCCGGCAAGACTTATTGGTGAAAAAGAGGATACAAAAGCAGTAATTGAAATATTAATGCTTAAGGATTTAGGAAATAATATTTGGGAATGTTTAGCAAAGCCTGCTAAAAGAATTAAGGTTGGTACAGTTATAAGTTTTGGAAATGGTTTATTAAAAGCCAAATGTAGTTTAGTTAAGGATGATGGTATAAGAGAATTTAAATTAATTTATGAAGGAATCTTGATGGAAATACTAGATAAACTAGGTACTATGCCACTTCCACCATATATTCATGAAACTTTAAAAGATCAAGAAAGATATCAAACAGTTTATGCTAAAGTACTTGGATCAGCAGCTGCTCCAACAGCAGGACTTCATTTTACAAATCAGTTATTAGATAAAATAAAAGAAAAAGGAGTAAATGTAGTTTTTGTTACTTTGCATGTTGGTCTTGGAACATTTAGACCGGTAATGGTTCAAGATATTCGTGATCATGAAATGCATAGTGAATATTATAGTATGTCGAGTAGTGTCGCTGATATTTTAAATAAAACTCGAGAAAATGGTAAAAAAATTATTGCCGTTGGTACAACATCAACAAGAACTCTCGAAAGTGTTATGAATAAATATCAAACTTTTAAAGAATGTTCAGGAAATACTAATATATTTATTTATCCTGGATATAAATTTTTAGCAATAGATGGATTAATTACTAATTTTCATTTACCCAAATCAACTCTTGTGATGCTAGTATCTGCTTTTTCGAAAAAAGAATTTATTATGAATGCATATAAAATTGCTCAAGAGAAAAAATATCGATTCTTTTCTTTTGGGGATGCAATGCTTATTATTTAGGAGGAATTTATGAAAGAAGATAAAAAATTAGATTATAAATCATTAAATGAGATTTTAAAAACAGGAAATATTTTATTGAAAATAATTTTTGCAATTGCTTGTTTGGGAATTATGGTTTTAATTCTTTATTTATTAGATAAAACAAGTGTTTTAGTTACTATTGGTCATATTCTTGGAATATTATCACCTTTATTTATTGGAATATTTCTCTCTTGGCTTTTAGAACCTCCAATTAACTATTTTGTAAAAAATAAGGTATCAAGACATCTTGCAACTTTTGTTGTATACTTAATATTAATTTTCTTCTTTATTGTGATACTTGCTTTAATTGTACCAGAGTTTATTTCACAGTTAAATGAATTAATTAAAAAAATTCCTGACTTTTTAGGATCAATTAATGATTTTATTTCAGGAGTATTTGCTAATTTTTCAAATAGTAGTTTTGATACATCAGCAATGAAAGATAATTTACTTGAATCAATTAATTCATTTGTAAATAATATTACAACTAATAATTTAAGTTCAATTGCATCAACCCTAACAAATTCATTAAAGTTTATAAGTAATATTTTCTTAGGACTTTTAATTGGAATTTATTTATCATTTGATTTTTTCAAAGTAAATAAATATTTTAAAATGGTTATTCCAAAGAAATATCATGATGATTTAAAGACACTTAAAAAATCATTTAATACAATGCTTAGAAGTTATGTTAATGGTACACTTCTTTCTTGTTTATTTGTTTTGATATTTACATTTATTGGATTATTAATTTCTGGAATATCAAGTCCATTACTTTTTGCAATTTTTTGCGCTGTTGTAAATGTTATTCCTTATTTTGGACCATATATAGGTGGAATTCCAGTTGTTGTAGTTGGTTTTGCTATTAGTCCATTTACTGGAATCGTTTGTCTTGCAACCATTATTATTGTTCAATTCTTAGATGGTAATATTTTAAATCCATTAATTGTTGGAAAAGCTGTTTCTCTTCATCCAATTACAATTATGTTAGGACTTTTAGTTTTTGAATATTTCTTTGGTATTATGGGAATGATTTTAGCAACACCTATTATTGCAACTTTAAAAATTATTTTTGGTTTCTTAGATAATAAATATCATTTTATGAATAAGATTGCAAATTAATAGAAAATTCTTGAAAAAAAGTTTATTTTATGGTATATTCTTATACGAGTGAGGGATATTATGAAAATTGTTTTATTGGTAATTTCCATTTTATTGATTATAATTGTATTACTTCAAAGTGGGAAAGCTGAACCAGCTAGTCAAATTATAAGTGGTGGTAATATAGATTTATTTAACAAAAGAAAAGAAAGAGGAAGTGAACTTGTTATAAGTCGTTTAACTTTTCTTCTTGGTATTACTTTCTTTGTTATTAGTTTAATAATGGATTTTATTTAAAACTATCAATTTGATAGTTTTTTTCTTAGGAGTTTATTATGGTTTTAATGGTAAGTGGTAGATGTGATATAGTAGCATTTTATACAAATTGGTTTATGAATAGGTATCGAGAAGGGTATATTGATGTTCGAAATCCTTTTTATAGAAAGATGGTTAGTAGAATTTATTTTAAAGACGTTGATTTGATTTTATTTTGTACTAAAAATCCTTTCCCTATTATTCCTTATTTAAAAGAAATTAAAGAGAAAGTTTTATTTCATGTGACAATTACTCCTTATAAAAAAGATATAGAACCAGGTATTTATGATAAAAATAGAATTATAGAATGTGTAAAAGAAATATCAAAAATAATAGGATGTGAAAACGTATATGTTAGATATGATCCCGTTTTTTTAAGTCAAAAATATTCTCTTGAATATCATATTAAGGCTTTTACAAAGTTATGTAAATTATTAAATGGTTATGTTAAACATATTATTATTTCTTTTATAGATCTTAAAAAAAATGTTTTAAAGAATAAAAATGTTTTAATGTATCAAGAATTTAGTAGGGATGATTATGAAAAAATAGGAGTTAATTTTTCAAAAATTGCTCAAGAAAATAAAATGACTATTCAGACTTGTTTTGAAGAAGAAAATTTAGTTAATTATGGATTTATTAAAGGTGATTGCCTATCTCATGAACTTGCTTTTCGTTTAACTGGTAAAACCTATAAGAAATGGAATGCTAGAAAAGAAAAATTATGTAATTGTGTAGAAATGGTTGATATTGGTGTTTATAATTCATGTAGTCATTTTTGTAAATATTGCTATGCTAATTTTGATGAAGGAAAGGTAATAAGTAATATGAAAAAACATAATCAAGATAGTAGTTTATTAATTGGAGAATTAGAATTTGATGATATCATTAAAATTAGAAAATAGGAAAACTATTGGTTTACAGTTAATAACTTAAGTGATAAAATTATTTTTTAAGGAAGTGATTTAATGCCTGAAATATTATCTCCTTGTGGGAATATGGAATCTTTTTATGCAGCATGTTGTGCTGGATCGGATGCTGTTTATTTGGCTGGGAAAATGTTTGGAGCAAGAGCATTCTCTAATAATTTTAATGAAGATGAATTAATATATATTATTAATTATGCCCATAAATACGGAATAAAGGTTTATGTAACTTGTAATATTTTAATATATGAAAAAGAAGTAGATAAGTTTTTAGAGTTTGTAAGATTTTTACATAAAAATAATGTAGATGCTTTGATTATGCAAGATTTAGGTATGATTGATTTAGTTCATAAAAAATTCCCTAATTTAGAACTTCATGGATCAACTCAGATGAATATTCACAATTTAGAAGGTGCAATGATGGCTGAAAGGCTTGGTTTAAAAAGAATTGTTTTAGCTCGTGAAACACCTATTTCTATTATAAAAGAAATAAAAGAGAAAACGTCTTTAGAAATAGAAGTTTTTGTTCATGGTGCTTTATGTGCATCATATTCAGGAATGTGCTTATTTGCAAGAAGTATAGGAAATCGTAGTGGTAATCGTGGAACTTGTTCAGGCTGTTGTAGACTTCCGTATACACTTGAAGATGAAAAAGGACATGAATTAATGCAAGGTTATCCTTTAAGTATGAAAGATTTAATGACTTTAGAAAATTTGAAAGAATTAATTGATCTTGGTATAGATAGTTTTAAAATAGAAGGAAGAATGAAAAGTCCAAGTTATGTTTATACAACAACTAAAATGTATAAAGAAACAAGAGATAATTATTTAAAAACTGGAGAAATTGTTATTAATCAAGAAGACTTTTATAATCTTCAAAATATTTTTACCAGAAATTATACAAAGGGATTTATATTTAATGATTCATCTTTATCTAATCCAAATTCTCCTAATCACATTGGAATTCATATTGGAAATGTTATAGATTATAAAAATAATTATATTACTATAAAATTAGTTGATGATGTATCTATTTTAGATGGATTAAGAATTATTAATAAAAACTTTGAGTATGGTTTAATTTTAAATGAATTTAAAAAGAATAATCAATTAATTAAAGAAGGTCATAAAAATGACTTAATAACTTTAAAAGTAAATAAAAATATTCCTTTGAATAGTAAAGTAATGAGAACTTATTCTTCTAAAATAGAAAAAGAAATAAGTGAAAAAATACAGAAAAATACTCGAAAAGTACCAATTGATGTTTCAGTTAAAATAAAAGCAAATAAACCTATTGAAATGTCTTTTTCTGATCATAAAAATATAGTAACTATTAAAGGAATTATTCCAAGCCCTGCTATTAAGAAATCAACTGGGAGAGATGAAATAGAAGAAAAAATAAGAAAGATTAATAACACAATTTATGAAATAGAAAATTTAGAAATAGAAATAGATGAATGTTTATTTATTCCTATAAGTGAAATAAATTCTTTAAGAAGAGCTTGTTTATCTAAACTTGATACTGAAAGAATTAATAATTTTAATAAAAACTTTAAAGAAAATGACTACAATATATCTCTTAAAGATTATCCTAAAGAAAATAAACATGCTTTTTTAAAAGATTATAAATATACTTGTTCAGGTTTAACTATTTTAAAGATACCTAAAATTGTAAATAATTATCAAAAATATTCTAAAGAAAAAGAGTATTTAGTAGGAGAGATAGGTAGTTTAGTAAAATTTTCAAATGTTATAAGTGATTATTCTTTTAATGTAACAAATTCTTATACAGTTGCACTTCTTCATTTTCTAGGTGTAAAAAGAGTAACTTTATCACTTGAATTAAGTGATCTGGATATTAAAGATTTAATAGAAAACTATCTTAAAAGATATCAAAAAAAGCCCAATTTAGAATTAATTACAAGATGTAGAATAGAAGTTATGGTATTAAAACTTGATCTATTTCAATATGGAAATGTAAAATATTTAGTTGATCGTTTTAAAAACAAATATTTAGTTTTAAAAAAAGATAATTTAGTTTATATATATGACTATAAAGAAACTAAAAGAGAAAAAAGTGATGAATATTACTTTGATCTTGGTATAAATGTTTTAAGAGAAGAAATAATTTAAAAAAATTAAAAAAGATGTTGACATTTGTCAAATGTTATGATAAAGTATAGTTACTTAGTAAGAATAAACAACATAGGATTATAATTACTTACTTTAATATTTATTCTTTTGAATAATATTATAAGTTGTGGACTCTAATATTTATTCTTAATGAATTTATATTTATAGTCTTGCATAAATTACTTTGTTAATTTATGTTTTGTATACTTTGATTAGTATACTTTGAATAATTAATTTTATTCTTTTTTGCCTTTTAGGTATTTTGTATTACGGTTGTAATATTTTAGTAATTTAATTCGAAGGTTGTTTAATGGTCTGGAAAGTTATAGTTGGTTCTATAATGCTTGTCGCCGCTAAGTAAAGCAATTGTTTTGAGAGGAGTAAACTCAAGGATAAGTGGTTGTGGTAAATACTGATAATATTTATTAAAATATTTATATTATCTCTAAAAAAGATAATATAAATTGAACGACTTTTTCTAAACTCGAGAAAATTAGTTTTATCAGAACTAATTTTTTTTATTTAAAAAGATAATTATTTATGTTATAATTAAATTATGTTGGAGGGTGCTTTAATGAAATTATTCCATCGTGAAAAGAAAAAAGAAAAGGAAAAAGAAATATTAAAAACTAAAGATAAAATGTTGAATTTATTTAAAAATACCATTACAGATTATCAAGATTATAAAATCTTATATGCCTATAATTCTTATTTAGAAAATGGAAGTTATAAATATCAGAGTTTAATTATTGCTTATAGGCAGTCTGATTTTTCATTAATAATTATTGAAACAGATAAAAATTTTAAAGAAAGTTTTAATACTATTACTTTAAAAAGAGGAGATTTTTCTAAATCAAGTTATAGTAAAAATACTAATACTTATCGTTTTTATGTTGATGATGATCCAATTATTTTTTCAATAATTGACAAGAATTATAAAGATACGGATATCCTTGCCTTAATAGATCAAGAAATAGAGATGGATGATTTTTATGAATTTTATATTGACTTTAAAAAGAAACCTCGTTTACGTAAAAGAAAGAAAAAATAGTTTTTCTTTCTTTTTTAATCTTGAAATAAGATAATTGTTGATTTATACTAGAAATGGTAGGTAGAGATATGGAAAATAAAGAAATCATTTTAGATAAAAAGAAATCTAAAAAGAAGATAATTATATTAATTATATCTTTAATGTTAGTATTATTAGTCATAGTATCTTTATATATATTAGTTTTTAATAAAAAAGTTTATGTTGAAGACTTTATATCAGAAGAGAAAATACTTGTTAATACAGAGTATCAAGAGCCAAAGTTTTCTATTTGTTATGGAACAATTTTAATTTGTAAAGAATTAGAATTATTTAAAGAAGGAAATGTTGATACAACAAAGTTAGGAGAGTATTTTTTAAGTTATAAATATAAAATAAAAAATAAAGAAGAAAAACTAGAAAAAAAAGTTGTTGTTTATGATGATATTAAACCATCAATAATTATAGATTCATCTCTTGAGTTTTGTAAAAATGGAAATATTGGAAAAGGTGAATATCATGCTATAGATAATTATGATGGAGACTTAACTGATAAGGTAAAACTTTCAATTGAAGGAGATAAGAGTTATTTGGAAGTTATGGACTCTAGTAATAATAAAACAAGTATAGAAGTTGATGTACTGGAGTTTACCAGTGATCCTGTAATTACTTTAAATGGAAAAAGTACAGTTTATTTAACTGTTGGAGATACTTATAAAGAAAGTGGATATGAGGCTAGTGATATTTGTGATGGAGATTTGACAAGTAAAGTTAAAGTTAGTGGAAATGTTAATACAAATAGTGTTGGTACTTATACTTTAACTTATCAAGTAGAAAACTCTGAAGGAAAAACTGCAGAAGTTAAAAGAAAAGTTGTTGTTCAAAAGAAAGTATATGTTGTAAATGGTTCTAGTTGCAATAAAAATGGAGCTATTTATTTAACATTTGATGATGGACCAGGGACTGGTACTGAAAAAATTCTAAATGTTTTAAGAGACGAGGGAGTAAAAGCAACTTTCTTTGTAACAAGAGCAGGTGCTGATTCATTAATAAAAAGAGAATTTGATGAAGGACATACTGTTGCTCTTCATACATGGACTCATGACTATGCAACTGTTTATGCTTCAATGGATGCTTATTTTAACGATTTGAATAAAGTATCAGATAGGGTAAAAAGAATAACAGGAGTTGAGTCAAAAATTATTAGATTTCCAGGAGGAAGTAGTAATACAGTAAGTCGTAAATATCAAACAGGATTAATGACGTTATTAACTCGTGAAGTTTTATCAAGAGGATATCGTTATCATGATTGGAATGTTGATTCAAATGATGCAGGAAGTTGTGCTAAGGTAGGATCATCAGTGTGTGTTTATAATAGTGTTATTAAAGGATTATCATTAAATAAATGTAATATGGTACTTATGCATGATATAAAAAGTTATACTGCAAATGCGATAAGTGATATTATTCGTTACGGAAAACAAAACGGTTATACATTTGAAGTTATAACTATGGATACTCCAATGGTAACTCAAAGAGTAAATAATTAAAAAATGGAGAGATAAATATATTTATATTGTCTCATTTACTACTTTAAAGTCTTAATACTATTGAAGATAAATTTTAAATTAACAAAATTTATCTTTTTTTTCTTTATTTAAAAAAATATGTTATACTAAATATATAAAATACTAGGAGGTAATATGGATTTTTTAGATATGCGTTTTTTAAGTTTTATTGGTATTAAAAAAACTCCAGATGCACCTTGGAAAAAATACTATAAAAAAAATGATATGAAAATAAATATTCATAATGAGAATATTTATCAATTTTTAAAAAACAGAATGATTAAAAATAATTATGAAAATAATATTGCCATTAATTATTATAATTTTAAAATTACTTATAAAGAGTTTTTTGAAAAAATTGATTTATGTGCAGAAAAATTTAAAATGTTAGGAGTAAAAAAATATGATATCGTAACTATAATATCAGCAAATATTCCAGAAGCATTAATTAGTTTTTATGCTTTAAATAAAATAGGAGCAGTTACTAATCTTTTGCATCCGATGCTTTCAGAAAATGAAATAAAAGAATCTCTTAAACTTTATAAAACAAAGTATTTACTTGCTCTTGATATTACTATTCCTAAAGTTAATTCTATTATAGATGATACTGATGTTTTAAAAGTTATTATTTTATCTATTGATTTATCTTTTGGTCGAATGAAAAAATTATTTTATAAAATAATTAGTTATAAAAAAAGATATCATGGATTATTAAGTGAAAAATATATATCTTGGAAACATTTTTTAAAATTGAATCTTTCTTATAAGGAAAGTGTAAATATTATAAGAAGAGATGATCCAGCTCTTATTTTAGAAAGTGGTGGAACAACTGGAACTCCTAAGGGAATTGTTCTTTCAAATGGAAATATGAATGCATCAACTATAAGTGCTCTTAGAGCTTATCCGGATCTCTCAAGTGATGATGTTATTTTAGGAATAATGCCTATTTTTCATGGCTTTGGACTTGAAGTATCCATTAATGATGCATTTTCTGTAGGTGCTATGGTAGTTTTAATTCCAACATTTAAAAAAAATAATTTTATTGATCTATTAAAAAAATACAAACCATCTGTTTTAGTTGGAGTTCCAACTTTATTTGAAGCTTTAACAATGAATTCTAATAGTTCAAATATTAATCTTTCAAATTTAAAATATGTTATAAGTGGTGGAGATACTTTAAGTAAAGAAAAAGTTTTAAAAATAAATAATTTTTTATATGATCATGGAAGTAGAACTAATTTAATTCAAGGATATGGTTTAACTGAAGCCGTTGCTGCTGTATCAGTTGATTTAAAAGGAGCGAGTCGTCCTGGTACAATTGGAATTCCTTGGCCTGGTATTTATGTAAAAATATTTGAGGCTAATACTGAAAAGGCAGTTCCTTATAATGAAGATGGAGAAATATGTGTATGTGGTCCAACCGTAATGCTTGGCTACTTTAATAATGAGGCTGAAACAAATCAAGCTTTAAAACATCATCGAGATGGTAATATATGGCTTCATACTGGTGATATTGGTTCAATGGATGAAGATGGGTTTATCACCTACAAGCAAAGATTAAAAAGAATGATTATAACAAGTGGCTACAATGTATATCCATCAAGAATTGAAGAAATTTTAAGTTCTCATGAGGCAGTTTTAACTGTAAGTGTTATTGGAATTCCTCATCCATATAAAAAGGAAGTTCCTAAAGCCTTTATTGTTCTAAAAAAAGGATATAAAAAAAGTGATGAATTAGAAAATGAATTGAAAGAACTTTGTAAAAAGAATTTAAGTTCTTATGCAATTCCTAAAGAATTTGAATTTAGAAATAGTTTACCTAAAACAATTGTTGGAAAAGTAGATTTTAAAAAACTACAAAAAGAAAATAATTAGGAGGATAAAATAATGAGACGAAATGTAAAAAGAGTTAAAGCTAAAGGAATGGAGCAAATTTTAATTGATTTAAAACCAAGAAGGTGTGATGCTGATGTATTTATTAATACAGGAATTGATGTAACTAATTTAATGAATTATCTTGCTAAAGCAAAAAATGAAGGGAAAGAGTATACTTTTTTTCATGCAATTGTTCTTGCTTTTGCTAAAACAATTTATAATAGACCAAAGTTAAATAGGTTTGTACAAAATAGACATTTATTTGAACATACCGATATTGTGATTGCCTTTGTTGCTAAGGTTAAATTTACTGATAATTCAAAAGAATTAATGATTCAAGTACCAATTAGTTTAGATGAAACAATTGATACTTTATCAAAGAAAATAAAAGGAATGGTTTCAGATATAAGAGAAAAAGAAAGTAAAGTAAAAGGAGCAAACTCAGCAATTGATATACTTGGTAAATTACCTAATGTTATAAGAATACCTATTGTTGGTTTACTTAAATTTATGGATAGTAAAGGAATACTTCCTATGAGTTTACAGGAAGATGATATTTATTTTTCAAGTGCTATTGTAACTAATATAGGATCTTTAAAAAGTGATTCAATATATCATAATAATACAAACTTTGGAAATTGTTCATCAATTACTTCAATTGGTGAAGTACGAGATACTGTAAAAGTAATAGATGGTGATATTAAAATCATAAAATCATGTAACTTTGGAGTAAATTTTGATGAAAGAATTGCAGATGGTTTTTATTTAATTAAAAGCTTTAAATTATTTGAATACATCTTAAATAATCCTGAATTATTAGAAAATAGATTAGATGAAAAAATAGATCTTAAAGAAATATAATGTTTAAACTTATTTATTTTTGTGATATACTCATATTAAGAGGTAAATATGAAAGAATATATCATTTTAATAGCAGCTTATAATCCTAGTCAAAAATTATTAGATTTAGTTTTAGATTTAAAAAAAGAACATTACAATATCCTTATTATAAATGATGGAAGTATAGAAGGACAAAAAATCTTTGAATCTTTAAAAGAAATAGAAAATTGTATAGTTTTGGAGTATTCAAATAATGAGGGAAAGGGATTTGCATTAAAATATGGAATAAAGTATTATTTATTAAATTTAAAAGATAATTATAAAGGAATTATAACAGTTGATGCTGATTATCAACACATACCAACATCAATTAATAATGTTTATAAAGAAATTCTTGAAACAGATGGTATAGTTTTGGGATGCCGTAATTTTTATAATGAAAATGTTCCTTTTTTTAATAGAATCGGAAATAGATTAACTAGTTTACTTTTTCATGTTTTGTATGATAAAAAAATAATTGATACCCAAACAGGACTTAGAGCTATCCCAAACAAATATTTAGAAGAATGTTTAGAAATAGAAGGAAATAGATTTGAATATGAGATGCAACAATTAATTTATTTTGTAAACAAACAAATTGGTTTAAAACAAATAGACATAGACACAATTTATTATGAAAAATCTGAATCAAAGTTTCATAAAATATTTGATTCTATAAAAATATATAAAGTATTATTAAAAGAGTCATTTAGATTTTTAGTAACTAGTTTAGCTTCATCTTTCGTAGATATTATTTTATTTACTTTATTTTTATCAATTTTTAATTTTTTAGGTGATGTATCAATTATTTTTTCAACTTTTTTAGCAAGAATAGTTGCCGACTATTTAAACTTTCATTTAACAAAATATTTTGTTTTTAATTCAAATGAAGATTCTAAAAAAATATTAATTAAGTATTATTTACTTAGTTTTTCAAAAATGTTTATGTCAGCACTTTTTGTATTATTAATAAGTAAAGTTTTATTTATTAATAAATCACTTATAAAAATGATTGTTGATATATTTATCTATTTTATAAGCTATCGAGTTCAAAAAAAGTTTATATTTAAAACAAAATGAATAAAAGAAATCCTTTCAATCATAATAGATATGAAAGGATTTTAATATGGCAAAAAATAAAGTAGAAATAAGTGGAGTTAATACAAATAATTTGAAAGCACTATCAAATGAAGAAATGATTAAATTATTTGCAATATAATTCCCTAAATTTAAAAAAAATTGACTTTTAGGGAATTAAAGTATATAATTACATTAGGTGATGAAAAATGAAAATAATTGAGAGAGATGACTATCTAACTAGGATGATTAGAGTTATAAATACACCTGATATAAAAGTAATAACAGGTGTTAGGAGAGCTGGTAAATCGAAATTACTTGAATTATTTATTAATTACATAAAAAATAATATTAATAATTATAACATTATTCATATAAATTATAACGAAAAAAAATATGATAATTTATTAAATGGTAATAAATTATATGAATATATCTCTAATAATTATATTAATGAGAAAGAAAATTTTGTTTTAATTGATGAAATACAAAAGTGTATTGGTTTTGAAAATACAATAAATAGTATACATGCTGAAGAAAAATATAAGATTTATATAACTGGTTCTAATGCTTTTATGCTTTCTAGTGATTTATCTACTTTATTTACAGGAAGAACTTTTGAAATAGATGTTTATCCTTTTTCCTTTAAAGAATACATTAAATATTTTAAAAATGATAATTATTATCTTGCATTTAATTCTTACATGAATGATGGTGGTATGTCTGGTTCTTATCTTTATGAAAATAAAGAAGATAAACGTGAGTATTTAAAGGGAATATATAAGACATTAATATTAAGAGATATTGTCCAAAAATATAATGTTAAAAATGAACCACTATTAAATAAATTAAGTGATTATTTATTAGATAATATATCAAATATTACATCATCAACTAAACTGGAAAATATTTTAAAAAGCGAACTTGAAACAGGAGATCACAAGACTATATCAAATTATTTGGATTATTTATGTAATGCTTTTGCATTTTATAGAGTTAAAAGATATGATATTAAAGGTAAAAATTATCTTAAATCGCAAGATAAATATTTTTTAGTTGACACTTCTTTCAGAAGAGCTATTCTTGGTAGAAAAGAAGAAGATTATGGAAGAGTTTTAGAAAATATTGTGGCAATAGAACTTTTAAGACGTGGATATGATATATATGTTGGAACTTTTTATGAAAAAGAAATTGATTTTGTTGCCATGAAGCAGGAAGAACAAATATATATTCAAGTTACAGATAATATTGATAGTGAAACAACGTTGAAAAGAGAAATAACTCCATTACTTAGTATTAAAGATGGTTACAAAAAAATTATTATTGCTCGTTTAAATCATGAAGGATTTATAAAAGATGGTATAGAAATTATAGATATAGCTGATTGGTTATTAGAAAAATAAATGAATAAAAGAAATCCTTTCAATCATAATAGATAT
>CAMVCF010000013.1:0-30180 GCA_947165945.1 uncultured Clostridia bacterium
AATGATTTAAATATAGATTCCAAAGAAAGATTAGAAAGTGTTATAGAAGATATAAATGAAAATAAAGAAAGTCCTATTGATAATTCAAATAAAGAAATAGTAGATAAACTAAGTGATGATATAAATACTAAAGAAGATTCTAATTTTAAAGAAAAAGAAATTATTAATAATTCAAATTCAATGATAAGTTCTAATTCCAATTCTAATTCTAGTGTAATTACTAATGAACCAACTAATGTTTCTAAAGAAGAAACTCCTAGTAATAATATTTATGTTACGATTAAAAGAAAAAATGGTCAAACTTTAACTATAGAACTAGAAGAATATTTAATTGGAGTTGTTGGAGCTGAAATGCCTGCCTTATTTCATGAAGAAGCTTTAAAAGCTCAAAGTATTGTTGCTAGGACTTATACTTTAAAAGCTATAAAAAATGGTAAAACTTTAACAGATACAGAAAGTACTCAAAGTTATAAAAGTGAATCTGAACTACAAAGTTTATGGGGGGCTAATTTCAATAATTATTATTCTAAAATAAAAAAATGTGTAGAAGAAACTAAAGGAATTTATTTAAGTTATAATGGATCTTATATAGAAGCTATTTATCATTCAACAAGTAATGGAAAAACAGAAAATTCATCTAATGTATGGAGTAATTCTTTTCCCTATTTAGTAAGTGTAGAAAGTCCTTATGATTCTTTAAATCCATCTTTTATTTATGAAACAATAATTTCTTATTCAGATCTTTCTAAAAAACTTAATTTAGAAATTAATCAAGATACTAATTTTGAAGTTTTAGAATATACAATTAGTGATCGAATAGCTAGTATACTAGTTAATGATAAAGTTTATAGAGGAGTTGATTTTAGAAATTTATTAGGACTTCGTTCGGCTGATTTTCAAATAGAAAAGAAAGAAGAGGGAGTAAAATTTATAACCAAAGGATATGGTCATGGAGTTGGAATGAGTCAATATGGTGCTAACGGAATGGCTAAAAATGGATATAATTATGAAGCTATTTTAAAACATTATTATAAAGGAGTTTTACTTAGTCATTTATAAAAATTTATAACTATCTATTGAATAGTTTTTTATTTTTTGATATAATAAAATTGTTAAAAATAGGGGTAGTTATGAAAAAATATGTATTAACAATAATAATTGTAGTTTTTTTGATTACTTTTGTTATTCTTGGAAAAAGTTTATTAAATCAGGGAATCGTTTTAGATGATAAAAATTGGAATGTTTATTTTTCTAATTTAAAAACTTCTATTATGAATGGGGAAGTTTTTGTACCAGATGGACCTAGTTTAGAATCTACTAGTATTTTAGCATATGATGTTTTAATAAGTAAGCCAGGAGATTATGCAACCTATACTTTTGATATTATAAATGATGGAGATTATGATGCATCTTTAAACACTTTAACTAAAATAGATGCAAATTGTATTAGCTTAGCAATTCCAGAAAATACTATGGATGAAGAGCTTGCTTGTAGTAATTTAGAATATAAAATTTTTTATACAAAAGATGGAAGTCTTGTTAAAGAAAATGATATTATAAAAGCTCATTCTAAGAAAAATGTGTCACTTATAGTTGGCGTTTCAAATGATATTCAAGGTATTACAGATGATGTTCAAATAACTTTATTTGATACAACATTTGTCTATAATCCAGTAAAATAAAATATATTAGATTTCTAATATATTTTTTTTAAATATTTAAGTTTGAAGCTAGTACAACTTCTTTTAAATTAAAGATAAAAAAGTTTATGGCTGTTAAGGCATTGTCCTTAGTAATAGGTGCAGATATAAAATAGATCTCTTTTTTTAATAATCTTTCTATACAACGTTCAACAAATCCTTTTAATCTTTCAGCTAGTTCTAAACTATTTAAAGACATATTTTTTTGATTTTCCGGAGTAAGAGTCATATTTTCATATTCACTTAAAATATTTCTATATTCTATAACAAAATTATTAGCTTCATCAAATACATCTTTATGAATTGGATCAATTTCTCCTCTTATATAAGTTGCAATTGCTTGCATTCCTTGAGTTCCAAAATATTGATTATCAATTACATAACTTGGATTAACAGTTGCTTTTTCTTTTAATCTTTCAAGACTAGATACATAAAGTTTTGCTTCTTCAATTAAATATAAATTAATAGAATTATAATAAAAAGCAAATATTTCTTGATTCTTAATTTTTTCATAAATATCATTTGCAAATTCAATGAATTTATTAGCAAGTATTAAAGCTTCTTGATTAATATTTTCCATATCTAAAACTTGTTCTTTAGTTGGATTAATATCTCCTACAATTATATTTTTTTCTTTTTCAGTAATTGATGTATCAATATCAATTCCAAATAGTTTTTCAGTTAGTAATTCAAGATCTAATGTATAAGGTGTAAGAACTATTCCACTTTCTATAACATTTTCAGGTAATCCGAGGTATGCATATTCTGCAATTCTTTTACTTAATTGTTCAGCACTACTAGCTAGTTCATTACTTCTTGTAATATAATTTTCATAAATAGGAGGAAATGATACTTGAATTCTTGCTGAGTATTCTCTTAAAGTCCATAAATAATAAAGATTTGAAACTAAAGATTGTAAAAAAAATTCTTTATCGGTTAACATATTATCACCAATAAAATTTATGTTTTTAATTTTTTTATATGTTTAATATTGAAAATAAATTAAAAATAAATTATAATTAATAATGAAAATAGGGTGAGTGAAATTGTGTGATATAGATAAAAGGGGACAAGCATTAGTAGAGTTTGTTTTGATTTTACCAATTTTAATTTTTATGATTTTAGCATTTATAGATATATCAAGACTTATGATTATGAAAAATCATTTAGAAAGTTTACTTCAAGATACAACTAATGCTACAACTAGTATTAATGATCAAGAATATAATATTAGTGTTTTAAAACAAGATGGTTTTATAACCTTAAAAAGTTGTATTGATGTTATAACGCCTGGTTTTAATAAAGTTTTAGGTAATCCGTCTTGTATTAGTGTATCAAAAGAAATAAGAAAAGAGGGCTAGTATGAAAAAAAAGAGAAAAATAAATAAAGAAGAAAGAGAAATTTTATTAAATATGAGACTAAGGAGTAAATTATCTCTTCTGGTTCTTTTCTATATTTTTGGTTTAATTCTTCCTCTTTTTACTTGTATGATAATTACTTTAAATTTTCATTATTTTTATTTTATTGTTATTTTAGGATTTTTATTATTTGTAATTATGTTTTTAATTCCTAAATTAGAAAAAAATAATTATTTAAGTGATGATATTAAATGTTTTGAAAGTACAGTTGTAAGTAGTAAAGTACATGATATTTATTATTATGTATGTGAAATAAATGGTCTTGATGATGTATTTATAGATTATAAATATCCTGTTAATACTAAGTTAAAACCAGGAAGTGAAGTTATTGTTATAATGGTTCAAGGTGCTGAAAAATATAAAGATTATATTCTTCTAGATAAAAAAACTAAAAAGGTATTAAGTGATTATAGAACTCGATTCGACTTAATAGATTGTTGAGGTATTTATGGGAAAAGTAATTACAGTTACATCTAGAAAGGGTGGAGTTGGTAAGACTACAACTATTTTAAACCTTGCTGGAGTGTATTCTAATTTATCAAAAAAAGTATTAATTCTTGATTTAGATCTATATTCAAATAGTGTTGCTTTGAGTCTTAATTTAAAAAATGAAAAAACAATTTATAATTTAGTTTTAGATATTACAAATCATGAATTTAAAAGTATACATAATTATGTAGAAAAATACAATGATTTTATTTTTGTTCTACCTAGTCTTAAAGATCCAAGAAATGCAAGTCATATTGATCCAAGATATATAGAACAAATTATTAATCTTTCAAAACATGACTTTGATGTTTTATTAATTGATACTAATCATGTTTTAAATGATATTAATGTTATTATATATGATAATACAGATACTATTTTAAATATTATGTCAAATGATCCAGTTGATCTTGCAAATACTAGAAATTTTATTCATATAACTAAAGATATAGAATCTCTTGATTTAAGAATTTTATTAAATGAAAGTAATTCTCAAGAAGAAAAATATTTTTCAATGTATGATATTAGATCATTTTTAGACTATAATATATCTTATAAACTTGGAAAAGAATTTTTTGTAAAAACAATAGATAAGTATGTACTAGATGGGAAAATTTTAACCTTAAATAATGCTTATAAAAATACATATAAGGTATTAGAAAATATTGGACTTGATTTACTAAAAGATAAGTCTTAGGAGGTATTTCTATGAAAAAAAGTTTTGAAAGTATTTTTAATATTAATAAAGATGTAGAAAATACTTCTATTATAGAAAATGACTACGAAGTATTTAAAGATAAAGAAATGCTTGATGAAGTAAGAAGTAAAATAATTGGAAATATTATCGATGATAATGTTCCTAAAAATATGAGTTTAAATGATTATATTAATTCAGAAATAGATAAGTATTTAGGAGGAATGGATTTATCAAGTTATAAAAGAAGTCATGTTTTTAATTTAATTGATAATGAAATAAATGGTCTTGGTCCAATTACTGAATTATTAAAAGATAAAAATGTTACAGAAATAATGGTAAATGCACCGGATGAAGTGTATGTTGAAATAGATGGAAAATTAGTAAGAGATGAAAGTGTATCTTTTATAAATGATGCTCATATTTTAAGAACAATTCAAAAAATTGTACAACCTTTAGGAAGAACAATTGATTCTAGTCGTCCAATGGTAGATGCAAGACTTAAAGATGGATCAAGAATAAATGCAATTATTCCACCACTTTCTTTAAAGGGACCAGTTCTTACAATAAGAAAGTTTAAAAGAGATTTAAATGATATTGAAGATTTACTTAGAAATGGAACACTTACAAGGGATATGGCTTTGTTCTTAGAAGCTTGTGTAAAATCAAAATTAAATATTATTGTTTGTGGGGGAACTGGATCAGGAAAAACAACTATTTTGAATATTTTATCAAGTTTTATTGGAAGTGATGAAAGAATTATTACCATTGAAGATGCAGCTGAACTTAAATTAAAACAAAGTCATGTTATATCTTTAGAAACAAGAGTTGATAATTATGAAAGTAAAAGTGAAGTAACAATTAGAGATTTAGTTCGAAATTCTTTACGTATGAGACCAGATAGAATTATTGTTGGAGAAGTTCGTGGAAAAGAAGCTTTTGATATGCTTCAAGCCATGAATACAGGTCATGAAGGAAGTTTAACAACACTTCATGCAAATAATGGAATTGATGCTTTAAACAGACTTGAAACAATGGTTTTAATGGGAGGAATGGAAATACCAGTAGCAGCTATTCGTGACTATATAGAAAATGCAATTGATATTGTTGTAGATGTTGCCCGTCTTTCTGATGGAAGACGTAAAATTGTTGGAATATCAGAAATAGATGGATTTAATAATGATGATATAAAAGTTGTACCAATATTTGAATTTCATCAAACAGGACTTACTAAAGATTTTATGGTAGATGGAGAATTTAGAATAGTAAATAAAAAAATTAAAACATTAGAAAAAATAAAAAACAAGGGATTTAAACTAGACTTTCTAGGGTGATATAATGAATGGAAATATCATGTTTATCTTTGTTATAGAATTAATTCTTTTGTATTTACTTGCTTTAGTTTTTTATTATTTTATTTTACTAGTTCGTAAATTAAATATAGAGGATAGATTAGGTCCTTATACAATTTATAAAGAAAAAAAAGAGAAAAAGGTCTTTGACGAAATATTTTCACTGGGAAGGAGTTTTATAAAAAGACTTTCTAAATTATTATATAAAATAAAACTATTTGATAATTATTCTTTAAAATATCAAAAATATATAAAAAAAGAAGAAAAATATTTTCTTGATAAAATGGATTTTGTAAGTCGAAAAGTAATTCTTAGTATCATATTTTTACTTCTTGTTCTTTTGTATGATTTGTTTTTTTATCAAAAAATTACAATACTTCAATTACTTATTTCTTTTTTACTTGGTTTTTATTTATTAGATTTATTTTTAGTATCAGAGAATAAATATTTAAAATATCAAAAGAAAAATGATTTATTAAGAGCAATTACTATAATGAATAATAGTTTTAAAAGTGGACATAGTATTATGCAGGCAATTAAATTAGTAAGCATGGAACTTGATTCGCCTCTTGGACTAGAATTTAAGAAAATGTATGTTGATCTTACTTATGGACTAGAATTTGATGTTGTATTTAGTCGATTTGAAAATAGAGTTAATATGGATGAAGTTAAATATATAACAACCTCTCTTTCTATTTTAAATGAAACAGGTGGAGATATTGTTAAAGTATTTGAAAGTGTTGAAAAAAACTTTTTTAACAACAAGAAGTTAGAGGATGAACTTAAAAATTTAACAGCTGCCAGTAAACTTTTATATATGATTTTACTTTTCATACCAGTTTTATTTGTAGTTGTTATATATCTTCTTGATAATACTTATTTTATACCACTTTTAACAAATATCTTTGGTTATCTTATTTTATTTACTTGTCTTACTTTATATATTTTATATATTGTAATTGTTCGAAATTTGATGAAAGTAGGTAAGAAATTATGATCAATCGATTAGCTAGTTTTTTCTATCGAAAAGAAACTCTTTTAGCACTTGAAAAGAAGATTAAACTTTTAGGAAGTAATACTAAGTATAATGCTATTACTTTTATGAATATTCGCTTATTTAGTAGTATTTTAGTATTCTTTTTAATCTTATTTTTATTTAAAATAGGTTATCTTTTAGCTCCAATTATTGCTTATTTATATTATTATTTTTTACCAAATATCTTTTTTGATAATAAAATAAAAGAAAGAAGTAGAAAACTTGATAGTGATGCTTTATATTTTTTTGAAAT
The DNA here is from genome assembly GCA_947165945.1 of uncultured Clostridia bacterium. Lineage (GTDB taxonomy): Bacteria > Bacillota_I > Bacilli_A > RF39 > UBA660 > RUG591. The sequence continues at coordinate 6,944 of CAMVCF010000013.1, forward strand.
ATTAGCTTTGTCATTAGAATCAGGTAATAATTTAATTAATGCTTTAACCAAAACTAGTTCAAGTATTGATTCAGATTTATCTTTAGAGTTTAGAGAAACAATTAGAGAAGTTAGTTATGGTAAAAGTCTTGATGAAGCCCTTGATAACTTAAAAACAAGAATTCCAAGTGATACCATTAATAATATTATATTAAATATAAAAGAATCTAGTTTATTTGGAAATAGTATTATAGATACTTTATATAATCAAATTGATTATATAAGAGAAAAAATTATTTTAGAAACTCGTGCATATATATCTAAACTTCCTCTTAAAATAAGTGTAATATCAGTTTTATTCTTTATTCCTCTTTTATTACTTCTTATTTTAGGACCTGTAGTATTAAAATATTTTTTAGGATAGTAAGACTATCTTTTTTTTGTCAATTTTTTTTAATTTGATTGATTAAGTATTAGGGGTTTGTTATAATGAAATAAAGTGGAGGAAATATGTCAAAGTTTGATAAAGAATATTTAAAATTATGTAAAAAAATATTAGAAGAAGGAAAAGAAGTTGAGAATAGAACTGGTATAAATACTATAAAAATTCCATCTTATCATTTTGAATTTGATTTAGAAAAAGAATTTCCAATTTTAACAACTAAACAACTATTTTTTAAAAATGCTATTACAGAACTTTTGTGGATTTATCAAGCCCAAAGTAATGATGTAAGGTGGCTTCAAGAAAGAGGTAATCATATTTGGGATGAATGGGAAATACAAGATGATGGTAAGTGGTATGCAACTCAGATGTTACCTGATAAGGATGGAAAATTAGTACGTCAAGAAGTAGTAAAAGACTTTGGAGTTGAATGGGCTCATACAATTGGAACTGCATATGGTTGGATAGTTAGAGAATATAATCAATTAGATAACTTAATTGATAAAATAAAACATAATCCAACTGATCGTCGAATGATCATTAATTTATGGCAAAATAAACATTTAGAAACAGCTGTACTTCCTTCTTGTGTATGGTCAAGTGAATGGGATGTAACAGATAATCATTTAAATGCATGGGTTCATCAAAGATCATGTGATGTTCCCTTAGGTCTTCCTTTTAATATAACTCAATATTCAGTTCTTCTTTATATGCTTGCTCATGTAACAGGATTAAAACCAGGTACACTTAATTGGTCTATTAAGGATGCTCATATTTATGTTAATCAAATAGAAGGAATTAAAGAACAAATAAGGCGAGGTGAAGAACTTCCTGATTTAGAAGCTCCTGAAATTTGGCTAAATCCAGAAATTAAAGATTTTTATGATTTTGATAATTCAAGAGAACTTAAAGATATTAAAATATTAAATTATAAGCATCATGGAAAAATTAAGTTTCCAATTGCTCAGTAGGTTGCGTATGAAGTTATCAATTATAGCTTGTGTTGGCAAGAATTTAGAATTAGGTAAGGGGAATGATCTTATATTTCGAATAAAAGAAGATCAAAAATATTTTAAAAAAGTAACAATAAATCATATAGTTGTTATGGGAAGACGTACTTTTGAATCTCTTCCTGGAATTTTAAAAGAAAGAAAAAATGTTGTTATTACAAGAAGTAATAAAGAGTTTCCAGAAGAAGTTGAAGTATTTAAAAGTATTGAAGAATTTATGGATCATTATAAAGATTATGAAGATGAAATATTTGTTATAGGAGGAGCAAGTATTTATAGACAATTTCTAGACTTTTGTGATAAAATATATCTAACGGAAGTAGACAAGTCACATGATGCTGACGTTTATTTTCCAGATTTTGATAAGAGTTTATTTGAAAAAGAAATTATTGAAAGTGGAGAATCAAAAACTTTAAAATATGATTTTGCTATTTATAGGAGGAAATAATGGGAAAGTTTATTGTCATTGAAGGAACTGATTGTAGTGGAAAAGAAACACAAAGTAAATTATTAGTAGAAAAACTAAATTCTAGAGGATATAAAGCAATACGTTTAACTTTTCCAAATTATGATAGTCCAACAGGAAAAATTGTTGGAGGACCATATTTAGGAAAAAAAGAAATAGGTGAATGTTGGTTTCCAGAAGGGGCAGTAAACTTAGATCCAAAAGTTGCATGTTTATATTATGCAGCCGATAGAAAATACAATGAAAAGGAAATTAAAAAATATTTAGACGATGATTATTTTGTTATATGTGATAGGTATGTTTCTAGTAACATGGCTCATCAAGGAAGTAAAATTCGTGATGATGAAGAAAGATTTCATATGTATGAATGGATTGATAAGTTAGAATTTTGGCTTTTAAATTTACCAAAACCTGATAAAACTATATTTTTACATGTTCCATATACTTATGCAGCTAAATTAAAAAAGAATAGAACATCACTTGATGAACATGAAATGAGTGAAGAACATTTAAAAAACTCCGAAATTGCATATATAGAGTTATCTGAAATGTATAATTGGAAACATATTAATTGCATAAATGATGATGAAATAAGAACCATTGAAGATATAAATAATGAAATAATTGAATGTATAAGTGAGTATTTATAAAATAAATTTAAAAAAAGTATTATTTGCAAAAATTGTCAAATAATGCTTTTTTTGCAAATGTGTTTGCAAAACTTTACAAAAAATTAAAAATGTGATATTCTTTATTTGGTGATGAAAATGATAATAAGAGAAAAATATTTAAAGAGAATGATAGATGCAAAAGATACCGAATTTATTAAAGTAATAACTGGAGTAAGACGTAGCGGAAAATCAACCCTTTTATTAATGTTTAAGGACTATTTACTTAATAATAAGATTAAAAAAGATAATATAATATACATTAACTTTGAATCAGCAACATATGATGATATAAAAAATTATAAAGAAGTATATAAATATAATAAAGAAAAAGTAAAAAAAGAGAAGATATATTTATTATTAGATGAAATACAAAATGTAGAATCATGGGAAAAGGCAATTAATTCTTTAAAAGTAGATTTTAACATTGATATTTATATAACTGGTTCTAACGCATATCTTTTATCATCAGAATTATCAACATTACTATCAGGTAGATATATAGAAATAAAGATGTACCCATTATCTTTTAAAGAATATTTAACATTTAATAATTATGATAAAACAAATTTAGAAGATAAATTTAATGAATATTTAAAATATGGAGGATTACCGGCAATAACATTAATTAAAGACAATGATGAATTAGTATTGTCTTATTTAAGTGATATATATAATACTATTGTAAAAAAAGATATAATAGATAGAAATAATATAAAAGATACTGGATTACTTGAAAATATTATAAAATATATATCTAATAACATTGGTAGTCCGATTTCTTCAACTAAAATAAGTGATTATTTAAATAGTAATAAAATAGCGCTAAAATCTAATCATCAAACAATAGATAATTATTTGAATATGCTTGAAAAATCTTTTATAATGTATAAAGCAGATAGAACTGATATAAAAAATAAATCTTTACTTAGAACACTTGGAAAATATTATATATCAGATGTTGGTATTAGAAATATAATATTGGGTTTTAGAAATATTGATGAAGGACATTTATTAGAAAATATTGTTTATCTTGAACTTTTAAGACGAGGATATAGAGTTAATATAGGAAAATTTAATGATTATGAAGTAGATTTTGTTGCCGAAAATCCTAATGACATAAAATATTATCAAGTAACTCAAACATTAATAAATGAAGATGTTAAAATGAGAGAATTAAGAAGTTTAGAAAGTATTGACGATAATTATGAGAAGATAATATTAACTATGGATAAATCAATAAATAAAGACTATAATGGTATAAAAGTTATAAATATAATTGATTGGTTATTAGAGGACAAATAAAAAAATGTAGATAGCAACACAGTAAAAAAGTGTAAATAATATTGTAAATAGTTAATTATTGTATATAACATTTCAATTTTTCTTTAAAAGATTAGGTGTATAATGAAAGGTATGTCGAATAACATGAAGGTGGCTTGTTCTAAAGCCTATATAATCTAACTAGTTGGGGTCATATAAGTTAACTACATAAGGCTATAGAGAGTATATATCATTGTTTGAAATAGAATACTTAAACTAAAATATTAAATGAAGATGTCATGATTGGTATAGCTGAAATGGACTATAAACTTGCATTAAATTAATTAGGAGTGCATTTGGTATGCATTCCTTTATTTTAAAATATAAAAAAATAATTGCAAAATTTAAAATAAACTATTAAAATATAAGATGTAATGGAGGAATTATGTATAAAAATATTTTATTAAAATTAAGTGGAGAATCACTTATGAGTGATAATGAAAATATTAATAAGGAAAAAACTCATGAGATAGCAGAGTTAATAAAACGTGTTCATGATATGGGAGTTAATATTGGAATAGTTGTTGGTGGTGGAAACTTTTTTAGAGGTAGAAGTCACCAAGATATGGAAGCAATTAACGCTGATTCAATGGGAATGCTTGGAACAACAATGAATGCTCTTGCTCTAAGGGATGCATTTACTAAAGTAGGACTTCCTAATCTAATTTTTTCACCATTTGATTTTCATGAACTTATTGAAAGCCACTCTGAAGATGAAATAAAAGAAATGTATAAAAATGGATATGTTATTACTTTTAGTGGTGGAACAGGACATATTGGATGTTCAACTGATACTGCAGCAAGTATGAAAGCAATACTAATTGGAGCTGATGTAATTATTAAACTTACTAATGTTGATGGTGTTTATGATAAGGATCCAAATAAATATAGCGATGCTAAAATGTATGATAAATTAAGTCATCAAGAGGTTTTGGATAATCCAGAAATAAAAGTTATGGATCTTAAATGTATTGAAGACTGTCAAGAAGAAAATAAAGATATTTTAGTAATTAACTTTAATGATCAAGAAAATTTAATTAAAGTATTACAAGGAGAAAAAATCGGTACGGTGATTACAAGTCGTGAATGATAAAATAATCAAAGAATACCAAAAAAAACGAGTTTTAAAATATATAATAATTATTTTAAGTTTACTTATTATCTTTTTAGAAGGTTTAGCCTTATTTAAAGTTATTTCTTACTTATGGGGACTTATTCCGTTTGTTATAAATTGTATAGTTAAATACTTTTATGAAAAAGAAATAAATAAAAATAAAAAACTTCAAGAAAAATAAAGTCTTGAAGTTTTTTTAAAACAAGAATCTTGATACTAAAAATCCTAAAAAAAGAAGTTCAATAAATAAAATGAAGCAGTTTATTCTTGTAAATGCGATAAAAACAATAAAAAGTTGATAAAGACAAATAATTAAAAGAATAGATGTTACAATATTATATAAAATACTTACTTTTCTTCTAGCACGACACATATTACAATAACAAAGGAAGCCATGTCCTCTTTTTTTAAACATAGAATCACCATTATAGTTTATGTTTTTTTTTGATTTTGTATAGTTTTTTTTCCTATTTAAAGTATTAAACTAATTTATAAAAAAAATAAATATAATTTTATAATTAAGTATATTTTTTGTCTAAGAATATAGACTTTTAATTAGAAATTTAGTACAATTTAATTAAAGGAGGAAAAAATGAAAAAGTATATTTCGGAGTTTGTTGGAACATGTTTTTTAACTTTACTTGCTTGTGGTGTTGCAGTTATTGTAGGATGTGATACATCAGCAGGAATTATTGCAACGTCTTTAGCTTTTGGTCTTGTAATTGTTGCAGGTGCTTATTCCATTGGTAATGTTTCAGGATGCCATATTAATCCAGCTGTATCGCTTGGAATGTATGTATCTGGAAAAATGAAACTTAGTGAATGTGTTAAGTACATGATTGCTCAAGTATTAGGAGCGCTTATAGGATCATTACTATTAGGATTTATTCTTGGAAGTTTTGATGCTCTTGGTGCTAATGCTTATGGTGGAGTTCTTCCAAATGGAATGGAAGTAACAATTTTAATTGCTTTTGTTGTTGAAACCCTATTAACATTTATCTTTGTTACAACAATTTTAGGAGTAACAGATAAAAAAGAAAATGGTCATGTAACTGGAATTGTTATTGGACTTACTTTAACTTTAGTTCATTTATTTGGAATTCCTGTTACTGGAACATCAGTAAACCCTGCAAGAAGTTTAGCACCAGCCCTTCTTCAAGGAGGAAGTGCAATTAATCAAGTTTGGTTATTTATTGTAGCCCCATTTGTTGGAGCAATTTTTGCTGGATTATTCTATAAGTATGTTTTAAAAACATCTAAATAGAATTTGAAAATGGACAATAGTCCTTTTCTTTATGTCTTAAAATAAAAAAATAATAAAAAAAGAAGGAATAAAATGATAGAATTTAATGCCAAAGAAGAAGTTTTAAAAATTATTAATTTTATAAGAGATTATTATGATAAAAATAATTTAAAAGGAGTAGTTATAGGATTAAGTGGAGGAAAAGATAGTGCGGTTGTTGCTGGTTTGTTTACAAAAGCATTAGGATGTGAAAATGTTGTTGGAGTTTTTATTCCATGCCATTCCCAAAATAGTGATAAAAAAGATGCTAAAATAGTTGCTGATAATTTTAACATCTCTTTTCTAGAACTTGATCTAACTAAAACTTTTGATACATTCAAAGAAGAAATTAAATTATTTAATGAATTAGATTTAGAAAATTGTGATATTAATTTAAAACCAAGACTTAGAATGAGTGGTTTGTATTATATTGCTTCCATGTTAAGTAATAAATACAAAAAAACATATCTTGTTGCAGGGTGTGGTAATAAATCTGAAAAGTATGTTGGGTATACAACAAAGTATGGTGATAATGCATCTGATATAGAAGTAATAAGTGACTTTTTTGTAAGTGAAGTAATTATGCTAGGAAAAGAAGTTGGAGTTCCTGAAAATATTTTATATAAAACTCCAGCAGATGGTTTAAGTGATAAGAGTGATGAAGAAAAACTAGGATTTACTTATCAGGAAATTGAAAATGTTTGTAGAAATAATAAAGTAAATTTAAAAACAAAGGATAGAATTTTAAAAATGCATGAAAATAATATACATAAATCTAAGATAGTGAGATATGAAAGATGAGATTAGGAGTTTATGTTGGCAGTTTTGATCCTATTCATGATGGACATATCAAACTAGTAAATTATTTATTAGATAATAATTATGTTGATAAAATTTTTATGATTCCAACAAACTCATATTGGGATAAACAAGTATCATCAATTGATGATCGAATAAATATGTTAAAGTTTTTTGAAACTAAAAATATTATTATAGATACTATTCATAATAATTTTCCTTATACTTATCAAATATTAGAATCTATAAAAAAAGAATATCCAAAAGAATCTATTTATTTAATTATTGGATCGGATAATATTATAAATTTTCATAAATGGGAAAGAGTTGATCTCTTATTAAAATACCAAATTATTGTTGTAAATCGAAATGATTTAGAAGTTAATTCTTTTATAGAAAAACTTGGAAAAGAGCATTTTATTGTTGTTGATAAATTTCCATTTCTTCCTATTTCATCAACTAGTATTCGATCTGGATGTGAAAAATATATTGACCCAAGAGTTTTAAATTATATAAAAACTAATCATTTATATGAAAAAAAATAATATTTTTTTATAAAGAATAACTATTTTTTGAATAACATGTTATACTTATATAGTTGGAGGTTGTTTATATGTATGATGTAATAATTGTCGGAGCAGGACCAGCAGGTTTGTTTTCAGCATATGAGTTAATAGAAAAAAAGAAAGATTTAAAAGTGTTATTAATTGATCAAGGAAAATTTGCTGAAAACAGAGTTTGTTCTATGAATAAATATGGAACAAAGTGTTTAAATTGTAAACCTTGTCAGATTTTATCTGGATATGGAGGAGCTGGAACATTTTCAGATGGAAAACTAAATTATGTTCCAAAGCTTGGTAAAAGTGATCTTTATAAATATATGTCAAGTGATGAAGCTGAAAAATTACTTGATGATACTGAAAATATTTTTAATAAATTTGGAATGGACTCAGATGTTTATCCAACTAATATGGATGAGGCTTTAAGGTTAAAAAAAGAAATTGCTAAAGAGGGTGCAAACCTTTTAATTATTAAACAAAAGCATTTAGGAAGTGATAAACTACCTGGTTATATTGAAGCATTTACTAATTATTTAAAGGAGCATGGTGTAAAAATTCTTGAATCAACTGAAGTTGTTGATATAGAAGATACTAAAGAAAAAATAATAGTTCATGCTAAGAAAAATAAAAGAAATATTGACTATGAAGGAAAATATATAATTGTTGCTCCTGGTAGAACTGGAGCAAAATGGATTCAAGGACTTGCTGACAAATATAAAATACCATATCTCTCTCAAAGTATTGAAATTGGTGTAAGAGTTGAAGTAAGAAGAGAACTTTTAGAGGATTTATGTAGTGTTATATACGATCCATCAATATTTATTAAAACTAAGACTTATGGAGATGAAATAAGAACATTTTGTACTAATCCAGGAGGATTTGTAACTAAGGAAAACTATTATGGATATATTTGTGTAAATGGTCATGCTTTAAAAGAAATTAAATCAAATAATTCAAATTTTGCATTTATTAGTAAAGTAAATCTAACGGAGCCAGTTACTAATACAAGAGAATATGGAGAATCTATTGCAAGAATTGCTAATGTGTTGGGAGATTCAAAACCAATTATTCAAACTCTTGGAGATTTAAAGAAATTTCGAAGAACAAGAAAGTCGCGTTTAGAAAAACAATTTATTACACCAACTTTAAAAGATTGTGTTCCAGGAGATCTTGCACTTGTTATGCCATATAGAATTATTACAAATATATTAGATGGTTTGGAAGCTCTTGATAAAATAATTCCTGGAGTAAATAATGATGAAACATTGTTATATGGACCTGAAATAAAATTCTTTTCTAATGAAATAGAAACTAACAATCATTTTAAAGCACTTGATCATAATATATATTTTATTGGAGATGGAGCCGGAAAAGCTGGTAATATTGTTATAGCAGCAGCAACAGGACTTGTTGCAAGTCGTGATATTTTAGAAAAACTTTAAAAAAGACTTGAAATAGAATTAAGAAAATTATATAATATGTTTATAAAAAAACGATGACGGGCTTGGAAACCTATCAGTTATATAGAAAAAGGGATTCTTAGGAATAAGTAAAGTGGAACCGCGAGTAATTCGTCTTTACATCTTAAGAATCTTTTTTATAAGGAGGAGAATATTTATGAAAATGGAAGATTTAGTAAACTATTGTAAGCAATATGGATTTATATTTCAAGGAAGTGAAATATATGGAGGTCTTGCTAATACATGGGATTATGGACCACTTGGTGCACGTCTTAAAAATAATGTAAAAGATGCATGGAGAAAACGTTTTATTCAGGAGCGCCCTAATGCTTATGAAATGGATGCTGATATTTTAATGCACCCAAGAGTTTGGGAAGCAAGTGGTCACGTAGATTCATTTGCTGATCCCTTAACGGATTGTAGACATTGTAAAACGAGACATAGAGCAGATAATCTTGTTAATGATTACACTAATTCTTCGATTGGTGACAAAATGACTGATCTTGAATTAATGAATTATATTAAAGAAAATCATGTACCTTGTCCTAAATGTGGAAAATGTGATTTTACAGAAATAAGACAATTTAAATTAATGTTTGAAACATATAGAGGAGTTGTAAAAGACTCTAAAAGTGTTATTTATTTAAGACCAGAGAATGCTCAAGGAGAGTATGTTAATTTTTTGAATGTTTTAAGGAGTATGAGGGCAAAATTACCTTTTTCAATAGGTCAAATAGGAAAAGCTTTTAGAAATGAAATAACACCAGGTAACTTTACTTTTAGAACAATTGAATTTGAACAAATGGAATATCAAACTTTCTGTAAAGAAGGAGAAGATCAAGATTTATATGAATATTTTAAAGAATATGGGAAAAAATTTTATATGGATTTAGGACTTCCCTCTGAAAAACTTCGTTTTCATGATCATGAAAAACTTGCTCATTATGCCAAAGCTGCTTGTGATATTGAATATTTATTTCCTTTTGGTTGGGGAGAAATAAATGGTACTCATAATAGAACTAATTATGATCTTACAAGACATCAAGAATATAGTGGGGAGGCGCAGACATATTTAGATCCAACAACAAATGAAAAATATATTCCTTATATTATAGAGTCAACTTATGGACTTGATAGAACTGTTCTTGCACTTTTATTTAATGCTTATGAAAAAGAAGAATTAGAAGATGGTTCAACAAGAGATGTTTTAAAACTAAAACCATTCCTTGCTCCTTATAAAGTATCGATTCTTCCTCTTATTAAGAAAAATCATTCTGAAAAAGCATTTGAAATATATCAAGAATTATCTAAATATTTTATGACTTCTTATGATGATTCTGGAAATATTGGAAAACGTTATAGAAGAGGGGATGCTATTGGAACTTTATTCTCTATTACAGTTGATGATAATACATTAAATAATAATACAGTAACAATTAGAGATAGGGATACAATGAAACAAATTACTTTACCAATAGATGAAGTAAAAGAATATGTTTTATCAAAAATAAATTTTTAAAAGAAACTAGTGCCTAGTTTTCTTTTTTTATATTACATAAAATACTTTGGTGATTTTATGTATTTAAAAGATGTAATAAATACTACATCAAAAATAAAGTTTAAAGAAATAAAATTAAATTCAAAAGATGTAAATAAAAACGATTTATTTATACCATTTGGTGGAATAAAAAATAGAAATATCTATATTAAAGATGCTTTATTTAAAAAGTGTAGTTGTGTAGTTACAGATGAAAAGTATTCATCAAAAAAAGTATTTTATGTTTCAAATTTAGAAAAAGAAATTATTTTGATATTTAATAAATATTATCAGTATCCATTAAAAAATACAAAATTAATTGGAGTAACAGGAACTGATGGTAAAACAACAATTGCAAGTATTTTAAGTGATTTACTCAAGTGCCCAAGTATAGGAACAAATGGATTTAAATTGGAAAATAAGTATTATCCACTTCCTAACACAACTCCATCTATTGATATACTATACTCATGTTTTAATAAATCAAGAAATTATAAAGAAGTTGTAATGGAAGTGTCGAGTGAAGCTTATCTTACTAAAAGAATTGGTGATCTTCCATTTGATTTAGCAATTCTTACAGATATTAGTAAAGATCATTTAGATAAACATAAAAGTTTAAAGAATTATATCGAATCTAAATTAGAATTATTTAAACATAGTAAAGTTGCAATTTTAAATAAAGATAGTAAGTATTATGATCTTTTTAAAGAAAATAGTCAAAAGTATTTTAGTTATGGTTTTTCTAAGAATTCAGATCTTAGAATTTTAAAGTATAAACTTTTATTTTCAAATAGTATCATAGTATTTAAATATAAAAATAAAAAATATAAAGTTGAATATCCATTAGTTGGCTTATTTAATGTTTATAATATATCTTCATGTATTTTAACAATGCTTGCTTTAGGATATAGTATTGATATAATATTAGAAAGAATTAAAAATATTAAACAAGTTAAGGGAAGAATGGATCTGGTCTATAATGAAAATTTTAAAGTTTTAATTGATTATGCTCATACTACTAATGCTACTTTAAATGTATTGAAATTTATAAAAAAATATAATAAAAATATTATAACTGTTGTTGGATGTGCGGGAGATAGGTATAAAGAAAAAAGAAACGAGATAGGTAGAATGGTTTTAAAGTATTCTAAATTAGTTATTTTTACCATGGATGATCCAAGATTTGAGGATCCAGAAATGATTATAAAGGAAATGATAGGCTCAAGTAAAAATAAAAATTATGAAATTATTATAGATCGAAAAAAAGCTATTGAAGAGTCATTTTCAAAAATTAAAAAAAATGGAATTATTTTGATTCTTGGAAAGGGGTGTGATAATTATATGGCACTTCTTGATAAAAAAGTTGATTATAGTGACTATGATACTGTATTTGATCTTATAAAAAAATTATGATAAACTAATCTAGGTGATTTAAGTGAAGAAGTATTTATTTTTAGGGATTATATTTATTTTACTTACTGGTTGTAGAAAAACTGATAGTATTATATTTAAAGAAGACTATGAAAGTTTAAATAATGTTTCAAATTATGTTAATGTTAGTATTCCAAGTGATAATCCGTTTATTCCTATAACAGATTCTAAATTAGTTTTAAAAATAAAAAATAAAGATGATATGGTAATCTTTTTTGGATCAAGTAAGTCAAATGATTCAAGAAGTTTAGTTGGTGAGTTAATTAAAGTTGCCGGAAATTTAAATATTAAAGAAATATATTATTTAGATTTAGAAAATATTCGTGATTTAAAAGAAAAAAATGAAGAGGGAAACATAATAACTTCAATGCCTGGAAGTGATTCTTATAATGAATTATTAAATATATTAGATGAATATTTAGAAGATTATACTATAAACACAGAAAAAGTTGGAAAAAGAATTTATATACCTTCTATACTAATGATTAAAAATAAGCAAATTGAAAGTATTTTAGATTTAAGAGAAGGGGATCCTGAATCATTACTTTCTACTTATTTAGAAAAATATTCAGTTAATACTTGTAATGCTAATGAATCTGCTTGTTAATATAATGCTTGTAAACTTTCTATTAAAATAAATAGAAAGTTTATTTTTACTATTGAAAAAAATAATATTTTTTGTTATGATAAACATAGTAGAGGATGAAAGATGATGGAAGAATTGGAAAATAAAAAGAAAAAGAAAAAAATGTTAATTATTTCAAGTATAGTATTTACTTTAATTATCTTAATGGGATCTGTTTATGCATTTTTTACTTATTCACGAAGTTTGCAGGCGTTTACTTTGACAACAAATGGAATAACGGTTTTATTTACAGAAAAAACTAATCAAGTCGATTTTACAGGAGCATATCCAATAAGTGATCAGTTTGCTAAAGATAATTTAGTGGATCTTACGTATATTGATTTTTCAGTATCTGGAAGTGTCGAGAATGTAGATGAAGCAATTACCTATGAAATTTATTTAACAGAAAATGACGGAAATACACTTGATCCAAGATATGTAAAACTTTATTTGACAGATGAAAGCGGTAATACAGTGTTAAGTCCGAGAATTTATTCTAGTTTAGGAAATACAAGTTATTCTAAAGATTCAAGTATTGGTAAAGTTATTTATAAAGATACAAAGGCTGGTAGTTTTAATCAAAGTTATAGATTATATGTATGGCTTGATCAAGAGTACTCTGATAATACTATAAGTAAAAAATTTAGTTTTAAAGTAAACTTATATGCTTACAATGATTCTTCTGAAGGAATAAATCTTGCAAGATTTGATTATATTCCAGAGTTAAATAACTTTTTAATATCTATAAATAATGAAAATAGTAAATCATCAACTACTGATGAAATAATTCTTAAAGTAAGTAGTCCAGATGAAAGAATAAAATTTAATTATTCTTATGCAATTCAAGAAGACGATGATAGTGAAACAATAGTAGAAGATACAAATCAAAGTAGTATTAATTTAACTTTAAATATACCGCCAAATGAAGTTAGAAATATTAATTTATCAGTAAAGGGAACGACATTTGCTGGAAATGATTTAATCTTTGAAGTTATTAAAAATGGTAAAACAATGCAAAAGTTTGAAAAAACAGTTTATAGATCTTCAAATGATATTAATATTATGGGAAGTTTACCAAGTAGTATAACAGATAATAAAACAAGTATAACTAAAGTTGAATTTAAAAATGTAGCTCAAGCAACCCTTGAAGAAAATTATCCAATTATTCTAACTTATAGTGATGAAGGTGAATTACGTGGAGATGTTAGGGCCAAACTTGATGATGGAACTCTTACAATTGCAAGTGATGGAAAAACATATTTAAATACAGCTTCTGAATTATTTTATGGTTATACAAATTTAGTTGAAATTGATTTTGCAAATATTGATACTAGTTTAATTGATAGCTTTTTTAGATTTTTAGCTAATTGTAGTAATTTAACAACTATTAGAAATATTGATAAAATAAGTACAAGTAATGCAACTAATCTAACATCTATGTTTTTAAATTGTAATAAATTAACAAGTTTAGATGTAAGTCATTTTGATACAAGTAAAGTAACAGTTATGCAGAGTATGTTTAATAAATGTAGTTCTTTGACAAGCTTAGATTTAAGTAATTTTGATACAAGTAAAGTAATTAATATGAAAAATATGTTTAACCATTGTGAAGGCTTAACAACTTTAAATTTAAGTAGTTTTAATACAAGTAAAGTAACTAATATGGAAAATATGTTTTATCATTGTGAAGGCTTAACAACTTTAAATTTAAGTAATTTTAATACAAGTAAAGTAACTAATATGTCTGGTATGTTTAATAGTTGTTTTGCACTTACTACTGCAAATTCAAACAATACAACTGGATTAATTGGAATAGAAAACTTTAACGTATCTAAATTAAGAGATGCAAGTAATATGTTTAGATCAGCTAGTAGTCTAACTAGTCTTGATTTAAGTAATTGGAAAACAACAAGTAAATTAGAAAATATGGCATCAATGTTTAGAGAAGCAACTTCATTAACAAGTGTTAACATGAGCGGATTAAATACAAGTGGCGTTCTTAATATGGAATACTTGTTTTATAAATGTAGTAGTTTAGTATCTGCTAATCTAAGTAACCTTAATGCAACTAATGTAACTAATTTACAGTACTTGTTTAGAGAATGTGGTAATTTGACAAATCTAAATTTAAGTGGATTTAAAACTAGTAATAAACTAGAATATTTATATACAACATTTAGAGATTGTACATCTCTTGAAAGTGTAGACTTAAGTGGATTTGATCCAAGTGGAGCAACAGATATTCGTTATTTATTCTATAATTGTACAAGTTTAAAAACAGTTTATGTTTCAAATTTATGGTCACTTAAAAATGATGTATTAGCAACTGGAATATTTACAAATTGTACTCAAATTAAAGGTGGAAATGGTACAACATTTGTGAATAATACTGTAACTTATGCTCGATTAGATGATCCTGAAAATGAACAACCTGGATACTTTACCTATAGAGATGCTCCAAGATAAAATTACAAAAAAAAGATTTATGGAAATTTACTTTCTATAAGTCTTTTCTTTTTCTTTAAATAAATTATTAATAACTAATGCATCTAATAAATCATTTGTTATAAAATATGGATTATCAAAAAGTTCATATGGATAAATTAAATGATCAACATTTTGACTAAATAATATACCAATACCTCCGTCCTTATTCCAATTTATAATTTTATCTTTTGCATCGTCAATTAAGATATTACCTCTTGCATTTAAGGCATGATGTTTTTGAATTTTCTTAGGAATAGTTATAACTTTTAAGATAGGAAGTTGTCTATGAAGTTCATTTGTTTTAATAACACCTTCTTGATAAGAACATCTATGGGTTGCTATTTGAACTATATTAAACTCATTACTTTCAATAAGAATTTTAATTTTTTTTATGCTATCATTTAATATTCCTGCTTCGTTTATTAAGTATTGCCAGTCAACATATTTAAAATAATCAGTTATTGCATCATCATTATTTAAATCAATATTTAATTTTTTCATTTCTAAAAATGCCAGTTTTACTGTATCATATGTTACTCCATCAAAATCTATATATAAATCTCTCATAACTTCACCTAAAAGTATTCTATCATAAATAAATTTAATTTGTACTAATTTTACAAAAATTTCATAAAATAAATTGATGAATGATTTAAGAGATTTTATTAATTCTAAAAAACTAAAAATAAATTATATAGATAGTAAACTAAACATAGTTAATTTTGATGATATTATTTTGCTTACAGAATCTAAAATTATATTTAAAACTATTGATAGTACAATAGTAATAAAAGGTAATGATTTAACCTTATTAAAGTTACTTGATCGAGAAGTATTAATTGGTGGAATTATTAAATCTATAGAATTGTAGGGGATATAATGGATCTTTATATTGTAAAAGTTAGTTCAAAATATTTTAATAGACTAATTCATTATTCTATTTCTATATTAAATATTAAAAGAAAAGGTGACTTTTATTATTTATCTCTTGATAAAGAAAACTATGATAAAATCATGAAATTCCAAAAGATCTATGAAATAGAACTAGTTGATTTTAAAGGATTAATAAAATATAAACATATATTTAAAAATAATCTTCTTTTTTTTATTTTCTTTTTTCTTTCTCTTGGATATTTATTCTTTTTATCAAATATAATTTTTTCAATTGAAATAAAAACAAATAATAAAGAAATTGAAGAATTAGTAAAAAAAGAACTTTCAAAAAATGGTATTAGTTTATATAAATTTGTAAAAAGTTTTAATCAAAAAGAAGAAATTAAAAAGAAAATTATAAAAGACAATAAAGATCAAATAGATTGGATTGAAATAACAAGAAGCGGAACTCGATATATTGTAAATGTTGAACAGAGAGTTATAAAAGAATTAGAAGAAGATAAAACTCCTGTTGATATAGTTGCTTTAAAAAATGCTATTATTTTATCAATTGATGCAAGAAGTGGGAGTATTGTAAAAAAATTAAATGATTATGTAAAAAAAGGAGATATAATTGTAACAGGAAGTATTACTCATAAAGATAGTGTTGTTGATTTAGTGCATGCTAGTGCTACTATATATGGGGAAACTTGGTATAATGTTCATGTATCTTATCCTTTTGCTTATTATGAAAAATCCTATACAGGAAATTCTTTAAAAAGGTTAAATATTAATTTTTTTAATAAAAGTATAAAAATAGGAAAAAAATTTCAAAATGAAGAGATAGAAGAAATTAATATTTTTAGTCATAAATATATACCAGTTAAATTTAGTTTAGAAGAGGTAAAAGAAATAGTTATAATAGATGATTTGTATACTATAGATGATGCATATATTGAAGGTGTAAAGATAGCTCGTGAAAAACTTTTAAATGAACTTCCAAAAGATTCAAGAATTTTAGAACAAAAAAAATTGAAAATTGTTGTAAATAATAGTACAATAGATGTAGATATTTTCTTTAAAGTTTATGAAAATATCACTGATGTAAGAAAAATTGAAGAAAAATCTAAGTAGTCTATTTAATTTTATATAAAATCTTACAAATAAGGAGTTAATATGTTTAAATTAGCAAGTGATGTAATGTTTGTAATGGAAACAACGTGGCCTATTGTTGCAATAACAATTATTGCATTAATTTCTTTACGAATTACTTACGTTATAAAAAATAAGAAGAGATTTATTGTTTATGAAGAATTATTAAAACTAATCTTTGTTATTTATATTTTAATGTTTTTTCAAATTGTAACTTATCAAGATGTAATATCCTATGGAAATAATTTTATACCATTTAAAGAATTAACAAGATATTCAATAGGATCTAATTTATTTTATAAAAATGTAGTTGGTAATATTTTACTTTTTATGCCATATGGTTTTTTTGCATCTTATTATTTAAGACTTGATAAAAAAAGAATAGCTTTGTTTCTAATCTTTTTAGTTAGTTTATCAATTGAATGTGTACAACTTGTTATAGGAAGATGTTTTGATGTTGATGATATTTTACTTAACTTAGTTGGTGGAATGATTGGATATTTTATTTATAGAATACTCGAAATTGTTACAGATAAAATGTCTAAAAGGACAATTAGTACAATTTTAACTTCAGCAATTATTATTCTTATAGTAATACTTTTATATATGATGATGTGAGGTATGTATGGAAATAGGATTATTTAATGAAACTAAAGAAGATCTAGATGATGTTTTTAAAACGGTTGAAAATGTTTTAAAAATTGGACTTGATCTGTTAAATATAAAACAATGTGAATTTAATATTATTGTTGTTGATAACAAATTTATTCATGAACTTAATAGAAAATATCGAGGACTTGATCGAGAAACGGATGTTATTAGTTTTGCATTAGAAGATGATAAGACTTTTAATCCAGAAAGTAGGGTTTTAGGGGATATTTATATTTCAATTGAAAAAGCTCATAGTCAAAGTATAGAATATGGTCATTCTTTTATACGAGAATTTTGCTTTTTATCAGTTCATGGAATGCTTCATTTACTTGGATATGATCATATGAAAAAAGAAGATGAAATAGTTATGTTTTCTTTACAAGATGAGATTTTAAACAAAGCAGGAATTACAAGATAATTTATATAAATTTATAAAAAATCCATTTCTTAGATAAAAAGGAAATGTTTTTTTAATGAAAAATATATTTTATATATGAATATAAAAAAGATAAAAGTATAGATTTTGTAAATATCTATGTTATTTGTTTTTATCATTTTACTTGACAAAATAATGGTTTTAGTGTATAATATGTAACTACAAAAGGGGGTATATATATGTATACTGAAGAAAATGAATTTGATTATAGTGATTATGAAGAAAATAACAATTCTAAAAAACCATTTAATTTAAGATTTTTATTAAAAATATTTTTAGTTGTTTTATGTATTGTTTTGCTTATCTTTTTATTTTTTAAGATTAAAAATCGTAATGTTTCCAAGAATACTATAGATAATAGTTCTAAAAGAGATAGTGCTTTAGTCTTTAATGAAAATATAAATGCCATTAGAGATGCAAGTATGAAGTATTTCTTAGAAACAAATAATTTACCAACTAATAATAAAGAGACTTTATCTATTAATTTAAAAAAATTAGTTGAAGAAAAAAGAATTTATAGTATAAAAGATTCAAATGGTAATGTTTGTGCATATAATACATCTAAATCAACTTTAACTAAAAATTTAAATGATTATCTTTTACAAGTTGACTTAATCTGTGCTGATAAGAGAGATTCTGTATCTTATTATTATGATTTAGAAGGAAATTGTTTAACTTGTAATGGAGAAAAATATGTATCAAATTTAAATGAATTAATAACTGAATTAGAAAATAATAATTCAAATGAATTAACTGATAATTCATTTGATGAATCGAGTGATACAAGTGACAAAGTTCCTGTAAATTCAAATCAAGAAGGTACTCAAGTAAAAGTTTGTAAAGATTTTTCTGAGTGGACAAATAATCCACCTCAAGGAGTTGATATAGAACAAGAAACAAGAACTTTAGTTCGTGGATACAAAGAAGAAGTATCATATTCAGATTGGAGTACACCTACAACAACACCAATTGTTGGTAATGAAAACGTACAAGTTCAAATGTTTGATAAAGTTGAAAGTGAAACAACTACAACTAGTTGGAGTAAAGAAACAACTACTAAACCAAGTAGTAAAGAAGGAAGAGTAATTACATCAAGAACCGAAAAAATTCCAACAACTACTAAAAAATGTAGTGGGGGAAGTACTTATACAAAAATACTCTCTAGTTGGGATAATTCAGCCTATAGCTGTAAATCATTAGGAATTGGAAAAGTTGAGTGTACATATAAAACAGAAAAAACATGTAAAAATGTTACAACATATAAAACCGTTACATATTATAAATATCAAGATACTATTACTAAAGATGTTACAAAAACTTATTATCAATCAAGAACAATAACTAAGAATACAATATATACTGACTATATCTTAGAAAGTGAAATGCCTGATGGATATACAAAATTAGAAAATTCAGAAATTTTACAATATAGATACCGTGAAAAGTGTGATAAATAGTATTTATCATACTTTTTATATATGGTATAATAATTAAGGTGTTTATGAAATTCAAATTAAATGATCAAGAAATAAATGTAATAATTATTAGAAAAAAAACTAATAAGAATACTTATTTAAGAGTAAAAGATGATTTATCTATTTACATTACTACAAATTATTTTACAAAAGAAAAAGACATGTTAAGATTAATTGAAAATAATCAAAAAAGCATTCTTAAAATGATTAATAAAATAAATAAAAAAAGACAAAAACAAGAAGAGTTTTACTATTTAGGAAACAAATATGATATTATTATTTTAAATAATAAAGATATTATATTGGGAAGTGATAAAATTTTTATTAAAAATAAAGATATGCTTGATAAATGGTTAAAAAAACAAGCTTTAATTATTTTTAAAGATGAATTGAATAAAATATATAAAGATTTTCCTTTAAAAATACCATATCCAACTCTTACTATTCGAAGTATGAAAACAAGATGGGGAGTTTGCAATGTAAAAACCAAAAGAGTTACTTTGAATTTAGAACTCATTAAAAAGGATATTAAATATTTAGATTATGTAATTGTACATGAATTATCACATTTAGTATATCCTAATCACTCAAAAGAATTTTGGAATTTAGTTGAAAGTGTTTTAAAAGATTATAAAAAATTGAGAAAGGAATTAAATAACTATGAATAAAATAATGGATGGAAAACAGTTAAGTTTAGAATTGAAAGAAGAGTTAATAAAAAAAGTAGAAAATTTAAATGAAAAGTTAACACTAGTAGTTATTAGTGTAGGAGCAAACTCAGCAAGTGAAATATATATAAAGCAAAAAGAAAAGATGGCTAAAATGATTGGATATAATTTTATAAACAAGCATTTTGATACTGTAAAAGAAGAATATTTAATTGAAGAAATAAAAAAACTAAATGATGATTCTAATATAACAGGAATTATTATTCAACTTCCACTTCCATCTTACTTAGATCGAGAAAAAATTGTAAATACAGTTTCACCATTAAAAGATGTAGATGGTCTTACGAATGAAAACTTTTTAAAATTAGTTAAAAATGAAGAATGTATAGTTCCTTGTACTCCAAAAGGAATTTTAACACTTCTTAATACATACAAAGTTGATTTATTACAAAATGTTGTAATAGTTGGAAGAAGTAAATTAGTTGGTCTTCCTTTATTTCATCTATTATTAAATCAAAATGCAACTGTTACAATTTGTCACTCAAAAACAAAGAATTTAGAAAGATATACAAAAGAGGCTGATATTTTAATAGTTGCGGTAGGAAAAAAAGGACTAATTACTAAAGATATGGTAAAAGATAATAGTATTATTGTTGATGTTGGAATTAACCGAGTAGATGGAATAATTTATGGAGATGTTGATGATTCTGTATTTGAGAAAGCATCTTTAATGACACCAGTTCCTAAAGGAGTAGGACCAATGACAGTTATTTCATTAATGGAAAATGTATATAATGCTTATGAATTACAAAAAACAGTAGAGTTTTAAATTCTACTGTTTTATATTTCACGATATTTTTCTTTATTTTTAAAAGGATTTTTAGGATCAATTTTATCTACAAATAAGATTCCATCTAAATGATCAAGTTCATGTTGAAAAGCTATAGCAAGTTCTTCTCTTCCTCTTATTCTTATTTTATTTCCATCCATATCGTACCCTTCAAGGGTTACTCTTGCGTATCTTGGTACAATTCCTTCTACTTCTCGATTAACTGACAAGCATCCTTCTCCTTCACCAACATAGATTATTTCTTCTGAATTACTAACTAATTTTGGATTAAAAATAACATAGTTATCAAATTTTCCTTCATCATATTCATGAACTACAACAATATATCTTTCTAAAATTCCAAGTTGCACTGGAGTAAGTCCCATTCCAGGTCTTAGATCATATTTTTCAGCCATTTCAGGGATTTGACTGTTTGTTAAGAATTCGATGATATCATTGACAGTTTTCTTTTGATCTTTAGTTAAAGGAAAAGTAACTTCTTGACTTTTTTGTCTTAAGACTTTTTCTTTTTCATCTAATATATCTTGCATTTTTAACATACTAACCACCACTTGGCCATATTATATCATAAAATATAAAAAAAGGAAAGATCTTTTTATCTTCCCCAACGAGTACCAATAATGATAACTAGTAAAATAAATAAAACAATGATAATAGCATAGTTTGAATTATTATTCCAAGTAGGATAAATCCATCCTATATTATTATTTGGGCAGCAAGAATTTCCCCAGTTTGAATTAAAACCAGTATAATACATAATTACCTCCTTAATCTACTAATATCTTATGTAGAAGTTTGGAATTTGCTATTATGTATAACTAGATAGAATTTGATAACTTAATAACTAAATCCATATTATCATCAATGGCAATTTTATTTTTATGAAATTCTCCACATTTTAAACATTTATAAATTATTTTATATGTATCTTTGTATTTTTCAATTCCGATTGGTTTCATTAAACCCATACAAGAATTTTTTCTATCACCAGGATTAATATCTAAGTGTTTACTATATAAACATTTTGGACAATGATCTCTTGCTGTATAGTTTAGTTTTTTTACTTCTTGATTACAGTTTTCACATATAAATTCTTCATCAATCATATTAAATTTTTTCATAACATCACGAATTAATTGTAACGTGAAATATAAAATTTGTCTAGTTTATTTTTTTTATTGTATTAACAGATATTTATATTATTTAATTGTAAAAGAAAAATTTTGGTAGTCTAGTATAATTCGCCTGTTAGTTCCTAAACTACTTATATTATTGAATTATAAATTAATAATGATAAAATTATTGTATATAATAATAGTGAAAAATAGTTGACAAAAGTATAAACATTGTATATACTATAAATGAATGGAGATGATAATATGGAAGCAAGATTACAAAAATGGGGAAATTCAGCTGGAATTAGAATACCAAGTAGTATATTAAAAGCATTAAATTTGAAAACAAATGATGCAATTAATTTAGAACAAATTGAAGATAAAATTGTAATTTCTAAACAGGTTAAATCTAAAATTTCACTTGCTGAAAAATTTAAAGAATATCATGGTGAGAATTTAGCGAAAGATTTTTCTTGGGATGATGCACGAGGTAGAGAAATATGGTAGAAAAATATATTCCTAAACAAGGCGATATTGCCTTTTTAGATTTTAATCCCACTAAAGGTCATGAACAAGCTGGAAAAAGACCTTGTATTGTTATTAGCAATAATGTTTTTAATAAAAATACTAAAATGGCAATAGTTTGTCCTATCACATCTAATGAAAAAGAATTTCCAACACATTATTTATTAAAAAACACAAAAAAAATTCATGGATCTGTTTTATGTGAACACATACGAAGTATTGATTATGAAAGTAGGGACTTAAAATTTGTGGAAAAGTGCAAGAACGATGATTTTGATAATATAATAATGTTGTTAAAAGCATGTATAGA